>JAPYUM010000163.1 GCA_029940535.1 Vicinamibacterales bacterium | reverse complement strand
CCAGCGCGACCCGGCTGTATGGTGACGACATGGACCGGCTGTGGGGCGAGTTTCTGCCGGTGCCTCAGGACAACATTCACGCCCTCGCTGGTGGCGAGCGCGTCAGCGTAGCCGACCGCGACCTGGAGGTGGCCTACACCCCCGGCCATGCGTCCCACCACGTCAGCTATCTCGACCGGCCGAGCGGGGTGGCGTTCGTTGGCGACACGGCCGGAATTCGCACCGGCCCCGAGCTGTTTGCCATGCCCCCGACCCCGCCGCCGGACATTGACATCGACGTCTGGAAGGCGAGCGCGGCGCTGATCAGCGACTGGCAGGCCGACACGTTGTTTCTCACCCACTTCGGTCCGCACGGCGAGCCGTCCGCGCATCTCGCCAGTCTTCTCGAGCACCTCGACGGTCTGGCCGGGCTGGCTCGGGTCATTGTCGAAGACGACCGGCACGCCACGCCGGAGGAGCGCGTGGCGTGCTTCGTGACCGACATTCGTCGCTATCTGCAGCGTCACATGTCTGACACCGCCGCCGCGCTCTATGACCAGGCGGCCCCGCTGGACCAGTGTTGGCTGGGTCTGGAGCGCTACTGGAGGAAGCAGGGGGTGGGGGTATGACTGACGACACGGGAACGGTCGGGCGGGCACTCGAGACCTTGACGGAGGCCGAGCGCGCGCACGTCACGCAGCTCCTGACCCGGACGCGCGACGACTTCCTGACCGCGGTCGAACCGCTGACCCCGGACCAGTGGGCCTTTCAACCAGGACCGGACCGGTGGTCGATTGGGCTCATCGCGGAACATCTCGGGCTGGTTGAATCGCGGCTGTTCGGTCAGGTGGAGCGGGCGCTGCGCGAACCGCCGAATGCCAACTGGGAGTCCGCGTCCGGTGGGAAGGACGCGTTGATCGCAACGATGCTCGGCAACCGCGAGACGCCGCGTGCCGCGCCCGAGCCGGTGATTCCCACGGGTGCGGTCGATCGCGCGGCAGCGCTCGGGGTGTTCCAGGAGCGTCGCGCGCGCACGCTCGCCTTCGCGGCGACGACGCACGAGTCGCTGAAGTCCCACACGCTCGACCACCATCGGCCGACCTACGGCACCCTCAACGCGTATCAGTGGCTGCTCTACATCCCCTTGCATCATCAGCGCCACCTCGACCAGATCGACGAGGTCAAGGCGGCCCCCGGGTTTCCACCTGCAGACGGGGTCTAATTCATGCAACTTGGTTTCATCGGTCTCGGCAACATGGGGCGTCCGATGGCGCGGCACCTGATGGACGGGGGCCACGCGATGGCGGTGTTCGCCCGTCGACCGGAGACCGCCCACCCGTTGGTCGACGCGGGGGCGACCCTGTGCGCCAGCCCGGCCGCGGTGGCGGAACGGAGCGACGTCATCTTCACGATGGTGACCGGCACGAGTGACGTGCAACAGGTCGTGCTGGGAGGCGGCGCTGCGGGAGATGGGGTTGGGGTGCTGCATGGTGCGCGCCCCGGTTCGCTCATGATCGACATGAGCACCATCGACCCCACCGCGACGCGAAGCATGGCCGAAACCCTGTCCGCTCGGGGCATCGACATGCTTGACGCGCCGGTGTCTGGCGGACCCCAGGGCGCGGCCGACGCGTCACTGACAATCATGGTGGGCGGTCCGGTGGCCGCGTTCGAGCGGGCGCGGCCCCTGTTCGAGTTGCTTGGCACCACACTCGTCCACCTCGGTGACTCCGGGGCTGGGCACACCACGAAAGCCTGTCATCAGCTGGCACTGCTGGTCACCGCCCAGGGTGCCGCCGAAGCGTTGACGCTGGCCGGGCGGTGTGGACTCGATGTGGAACAGGTGCGGCAAGTGATGATGGGTGGCGTCGCGTCGAGCCGGGTCCTGGACCTGTTCGGCACCCGCATGGCCTCGCGCGATTTCCGGGCCGGGATCGAGTCACGGCTTTATCACAAGGACCTGGACATCGCGCTGAGCCTGGCCCACGAGCGAGCCGCGACGCTGCCGGCCGCCGCGGTGACCATGCAGCTCATCAACGGCCTCATAGGTCGCGGCCGTGGGCGAGATGATCTGTCCGCCTTGATCACCGTCATTGAAGAGGTCGCCGGCGTCTCCGAGCCGGAGCCCCCAGACGGATAGCGGCCGCGTATCGTATATCCTAGGGGGGCTTTCGCTCTCAATCTGACGTGTCTGGGAGATTGCTCATGAGTCATCGGTCCGTCGTTCGGCTCAGTGTCGCGGTGGCGCTCATGGCGTTGGGTTCGGTGACCGCTTTTGCCCAGGGCACGGGGTCGTCGCCGCGCTCCCCGCGAACCCCATGGGGCGAGCCTGATCTCCAGGGTCTCTGGACATCGGCCACTCTCACCCCGCTCGAGCGGCCGAGACGGCTGGCGGACAAGATGGCGCTCACGGACGAAGAAGCGGCCGCGATGGAACGGCAGACCATCGAAAACTGGGCCGCCAATGACGGCAAGGCCCCGCCGGGAAGTGTGGGCGGCTACAACCAGGTCTGGCTTGACGCCGGGAGTGTGATCACCGACAGCCGGCGGACGTCGCTGATTGTCGACCCGGCCAACGGTGCGATTCCCTGGGCCCCCGGGGCGAAAGAGGTCTACGAGGGCGAGGTGGCGAGGTATGGCGTCGGCCCGTTCGACACCTGGACCGACATGGACACCGGCGAGCGCTGCATCACCGACGGTCTGCCGAATATGGTCCCGCTGCAGCCTTACAACATGAACTTGTTGGTGTTTCAGACGCCCGGCCAGGTCGTCATGTTGCACGAGATGTATCACGAGCTGCGTGTGATACCGACCGACGGTCGCCCACTGACCGGCATCGAGCAGTGGACGGGCGAAGCCCGAGGGCACTGGGACGGCGACACCCTGGTTGTCGAGACCATCAATTTTGTTGACAAACCGGACGCCTACTGGAGTTCCCCGTGGCGCAAGTCTCGCTCGTCGCTCCGGCTGGTCGAGCGTTTCACCCGGGTCGGGCCCGAGTCGATTGACTACACATTCACGATGGAAGACCCGGAAGTCTTCAGCCAGCCCTGGACCGTGTCAGCCCCGATGACCACCGACCACGCATCCCGTGGGGTCACCGCCGGCCAGCTCTGGGAATACGCCTGCCACGAGGGCAATCACGCCATGATCAACACCCTCAGCGGCGCGCGCACCCTGGAGGGCCGGGCAGCGCGCTAGTCGGGTGGTCCTCCTCCATTCCTGGCCGCCGGACAAGTCGTTTCTCGCGGAGCTGTACTACCGGCGCCAGCGGCGCATCGCGCCTGAATGCGTTGTTCCGCGGTCACAAATTCCCAATTTGCTCCCTTGTCACGCCTTTTCAGCCGCGCGCCGCGCTACCGACTGATGCAGCGAATCACGGTTACAGGACACTAGCTGCCCGGAGACAGCGCATGACTCACATTCCATCGACACGAACGGTGATGACGTCGTTCCCGTCACGTTCATGTGGCGGAGCAACCGGCCGGTTGCAGGGGCGTGACCACGCCTCTTTCGTTTGTGCAGACCCTCGAGGAGAAGCTCTCTCAGGCTGCCGCGGCGCGATCGGGCCAGGCGGGAACCGAGGCGGAGGTGGCCACACAGGCGTTCTGGGGTACACCACTCTTCACCCCTCGACCGGGCGCCCCCGCCTGGGTCTACGGGACGTCTCCGGCACGCGGGTCGTTTATCCCGGTCGGGCGACAGCCGCCCGAGGTGCGCGCTGCGCCGGTCCGGCGGCTGACCGCCGCCCAGCGGAACGCGCTGCGACTGCTTCGGCGTCTGGGCGCCATCGACCTCGACCCTGGGTTCTCCGACCGTCAACTACGCCGGGCGTTCCGGACCCTCGCCAAACGGTTTCATCCCGACCGGCACCCCGCTTCCAGCGCACCGAGAAGGAAGGCCTCGCCTGGACGTTCGCGTCCGTGTGCACCGCGCGCGACCTGGCCACGGCGTCGAGTTAGGGCGCGCTCTGGGCGCTGAGATAGTCCCAGAGAGTGTAGGTCATGGTGCGCATGCCGATCGGTATCGCGGAGTCGTCGGCGCGGAAGGTCGGTGAGTGGTGGTCGCCCGACGTGGTGCCAGGGGCCAGGGTCCCGAGCATATAGAAAAACCCTGGCACCTCGTTCGCGAACAGCGAGAAGTCTTCACCCGCCATCCAGGGGTCGGCGATAGGGACGTTGTCATCGCCGAGCGCCGCCACCAGACTGGGCACCGACCGTGCGGTCAGTTCCAGATCATTGATGGTGACCGGGGTAATGCGGTCGTAGTCCAGCTCGAACGACCCGCCGCCAGCCCGCGTCACGCCGTCCAGAATCTCCCGCATCCGACGTTCCACGGTGTCCTGCACCTCGGCGTCGTAGGTGCGGACCGTGCCCTCCAGTTGCACCGCCTCCGGAATGATGTTGAACCGCGTGCCTCCCCGAATCATCCCGACCGTCACGACACTCGGGGCCAGCGGCGAGAGGTTACGCGACCGGATCGTCTGCAGCGTCGATACCACCTGAGCCGCCATCACCACCGGGTCGATTCCCAGATGCGGAGCCGCCCCGTGAGACTGTCGCCCCCGAATGGTCACCCGAAAGTGGTCGACGGCGGCCAGCGCGCCACCCGGTGTGTAGGCGACTTTTCCGACCGGGAGCTGGGCGCTGGCGTGGAGCCCAAACACCGCTTCGGGGCGGGGTTCCGAAAAGACCCCCTCCTCGAGCATCAACGAGGCGCCCCCTTCTTCGTCCGGCGGCGGGCCTTCCTCGGCCGGTTGAAACAGAAACATGACGGTGCCCGGCAAGTCGGTCTGCAGCGACTTCAGAATGGACGCCACCCCAAGTTGGACCGCCGTGTGCACATCGTGCCCGCAGGCATGCATCACGCCCACCTCCTGGCCCAGGTAGGTCGACCGTTCGGTCGATCGGAAGCTCAGGTCGGTCTCCTCGGTCACTGGAAGCGCGTCCATGTCGGCGCGTACGGCCACCACCGGGCCCGGTTTGCCACCACGCAGCACGGCGACGACACCGGTGTGCGCGACACCGGTCCGGACATCGTCGAAGCCGAGGGCACGGAGATGGTCGGCCACCAGCGCCGCGGTCTGGGTCTCGCGGTTACCGAGTTCGGGGTGCTCGTGAATCTGATGGCGAATGTCCGTGATCTGCGGCGCGAGCCGCTCGACCGCGCGGTCAATCTCGGCGTGCTGGGCCCGCGCGGGGGCAATCGATGTCAACAGCAGGGCGAGTGTACCGACGAGCGTCAAGATGCGCATCGCCGCATTCTATGGTGAACGCACCGGTGAGTGAAGTTTGGTAGCCGCCGCGGAGCGTGGCCGGTATACAGTGCCATTCCAGGACGGACTAGGCCACACTTCAGCCAGGAGTAACGTGGAATGAGTGACATCACGCGCCGGAGCTTTTTCAATCGGGCGGGGACGTACGGGCTCGGCGGTCTTGCCGGTGTCGGCGCCTTGGAAGCCCTCGTGTCCCGGCCGGTGATGGCCCGGTCGGCTGTCCAGCCGCGGCGCGACTGGTTGTCACAGACGGACGAGGCGGCGGTGGAGCCGGAGCTGCCGATCATCGACCCGCACCACCACTTGTGGGATCGACCAGGCAATCGGTACATGCTCGAAGAGCTGGTCGAAGATACCCGCGCGCACAATGTGCGTCAGACCGTCTTCGTCGAGTGCACGTCGATGTATCGGGCGGACGGACCCGAAGAACTCAGAGTTGTCGGCGAGACGGAGTTCGTGCAGGGTGTTGCGGCCAAGAGCGCTAGTGGTGGATATGGGGAGATGCGGGCCGCGACGGGCATCGTCGGCTCCGCAGACCTGCGGTTGGGCGACCGGGTGGCGCCGGTGCTCGAAGCGCAGATCGCGGCGAGTCCGCAGCGGTTCCGAGGCATCCGTCATCGTGCGGCGTGGGCCGACTCGACCGTCCTGCCAAACCTGTCTCCGGACGCGCCACAGCACGTGCTGCTGGATCCTGACTTTCGTCGAGGGTATGCCCATCTCCGGACCTACGGACTGTCCTTCGAGGGCTGGCTCTATCACACGCACATCGCCGACCTGACAGACCTAGCGCATACGTTCCCCGACACGACGATCATCTTCAATCATCTTGGGGGGCCGATCGGGGTCGGGTCCTACGCGGGCCGTCGCGACGAGGTGTTCGCCGCCTGGAAGCCGGCCGTCACCGAGCTGGCGAAATGCCCGAACGTGGTCGCCAAGGTCGGTGGCATCCAGATGGTGGTCAACGGGTACGGCTGGCACGAGCAGGCCGAGCCGCCTACCTCAGATGAACTGCTCGCGGCCAACGCCGACTGGTATCGCCACACCATTGAGCAGTTTGGACCTGACCGGTGCATGTTCGAGAGCAACTTCCCGGTCGACAAGCTGTCCTGTTCGTACACGGTGCTCTGGAACCAGTTCAAGAAACTCACGACAGGGTTTTCCGCCGACGAGCGGGCGGCCATGTTTCACGACACGGCCAAGCGAGTCTATCGGTTGCCGCAGGTGTAG
>JAPYUM010000162.1:4743-6537 GCA_029940535.1 Vicinamibacterales bacterium | reverse complement strand
GTTCCCTCTGGGAGCCCGTCATGCGCGGGGCGTGGAGCCTCGGACAGAAAACGGCGGCGAACGCTGGTAGACGAGTCAGGACAGCAGCAACACGATCAACCCACCCGCCGCGGCGACCTGCCACCATAATTGGGTGCGTTCCGCCACAAACACGGTTCCGACGCAGACCAGTCCCGACGCCGCGGCCAGGAAGAACCAGTACAGCTCCGTGAACGTCTCCTCGCGCTGGGTCGCCTGCGCACGGCGTTGCACGTCCGTGATGATGCGTAGCGCAATGTCCTGGTCCGAATCAATCCCGAGCTCGTAGTACTCGCCGCCGCCGGCCTCGGCAATGGCGCGGAGCGACCGTCGGTCGAGGGCGGAGTGGATCGGGTCCTCGGGTTCGGCGTAGACGCTCGTCGGCAACTGCGGGATGAATCCGCCGGCGGTGCTGCCGACACCGACGACATAGACCCGGATGTCGTGCATGCGGGTCAGTTTCAGCGCTTCCTCGACTTCGCCGCTCCAGTCCTGGCCGTCGGAGATGACGATGAACGCCTTGGAGCTGAGCCGAACCCCATACAGCTCTTCGTCTCGTTCGAACATCTTGACGCCCCAGTACAGGCTTTCTTCGATGTTGGTGTCCCAGCTCGTGTCCGCTTCGAGACGGAATGGTGGCTCTTCGCCCAGGTGGTTGAGGAAGAAGAAGAGCGCGTTCGGGTCCTTGGTCAGCCGGACCTGGGGTGCGGCGCGGTGCGCGAAGAGGGCCAGCGCGATCCGTTGGTCCTGCCAGCTCAGCAGTTCCGCGAACATCCGGATCCAGGAGACCGACCGTTGCCATCGGTCCGGTCTCGCGTCGCTGACCCGCATCGATGTCGAGCCGTCCTGCAGAATGATGAAATCGGCGCCCGCGTTCTGGGTGACCGAGGCGAGCACCTGGGGGCGGGCCAGCGCGAGCACCAGCGACCCGATCGCCAGCACCAGACAGAGCCAGAACCAGAGTCCGCCGGCGAACGCGAACTGCTCGCGGACCGGCACCGTGCGGTGGCGGCGAGCCATTTGGGTGTCTCGCCGGCGTCGCTGCAGCTGCCAGACCCAGAGCACGGCGAGGGCGGCCGGCGCCAGCAGCAGCCAGAGATAGAGCGGCGCGTCGAATCGGATCGGCGGCATTCGATACTCAGACGGGGTCTCGCCCCGACGCCTTACCCGCGCCGGCGAATCGGGGCGCCTTCGCCGATCGTGGGGTCTTCGCTCTCGTCCGGGTCGATGAGGCTGTCGCGGGGGACGTAGATCTGCACGTCGTCCATCTCCTCTTCCTCCATCGGGTCGCCGGGACTACCCGGCACGCTCGGGCGACTGAACTCCGGCACCTCGTCGCCGGCCGCAATCTCGTTGCGGAGCCGCACCATCAGCTCGTAGTTGAACGCGGCATCCTCGTGGGCGTCGTCTCCCTCGAGCAATCGTCGGTAGACACCGATGGCGTGGTCGAGCGTGCCCAGCGCCAAATCGCGGTTCGTGCCGGGCTGCTGCACCGATCGGTAGTCGGCGTTGGCCACCAGGAACTGCAGGTCTATGTTGCCGGCCATGCTCGGACTGTCAGGTTGCGTGTAGGCATCCACCAACTCGCCATAGCGTCCGCGCCAGTAGGCGACCGCCGCCTGTCTCGCCGCCACGGTGTCGCGGGTGCCTCGCAGCACCCAGGGGATGCGTTCGAAGGAACCCAGCGATTCGGCCACCGTCGCGTAGCGTCGCGCGGCGTCGCCGAGGTTCACCATGGCCATCGCCTGGTCCGCCTCGGCGAGCTGTCGCTCCATC
>JAPYUM010000162.1:2535-4643 GCA_029940535.1 Vicinamibacterales bacterium | reverse complement strand
TCGATCTCGCCGGCCGAGAGCTCGTCTATCTCGTGCACCGCTTGCAGAATGGCCGCCTCGTCGGCGGCCGGGTAGAAGCGGCCGCCGGTTTTCTCCACCGCCAGCTTCCAGGTGATGTCCGGCAGCACGTCACCCAGGCCCTGGTCGTAGGCGGTCCGGATGAAGTAGACGGGAATCTCGTTGTCGGCCGCCTCCTGCAGGATGTCGTCGAGCGATTGCCCCTCGTAGACCGCGTGCGTGTCCTGGCCGTCACTAAAGATGACCATCAGGTTGCCCTGCGAGTTCAGGAAATCGAAGGTCCGGAACAGCTCGACGCCGCGGCTGACGGCCCGCATGATGAGCGTGCCGTGGTCCGGGAACCGGTCGAACTCCTCCGGTGTGCCGATCAAGCCGATGCTGAGCAGGACGTTTTCGTAGTCGTTGGTGAACGGAGTGACGATGTACGCCTCGCCGCCGAACTGCACCAGCGATACCAGGTCGCGATGGGACCCTTCCATGCGCCGCCGGACGAAGTA
Organism: Vicinamibacterales bacterium; assembly: GCA_029940535.1. GTDB lineage: Bacteria > Acidobacteriota > Vicinamibacteria > Vicinamibacterales > UBA8438 > UBA8438. The sequence goes on along the minus strand of JAPYUM010000162.1, from coordinate 4,128 downwards.
ATCGGCGGCCGAGACGTTCGCCAGATATGTGTTGCCCCACCCGAGCTGTTCGGTGGCGAAGGAGCTGTCCATGCTGAGCGACGCGTCGATCAGGATCGCGATCCGATGTCCGGGGAAGGTTGCGCGCTCCTCGATCAGTGCCGTGTGCGGGTCAGCGATCGCCACCGTCATGAACGGCAGTCCCGCCAGGAACAGGAAGAACGGCGCATGGCGGACTGGGGCCAGCGCCGACCGCCGCGTGATGGCCGCCTGCAGCAGCGCCGGCAGCACGATGTCGGTACGGCCGGGTCGACGCCGCAGGATGTATCGGGCCAGCAATACGGCCACGGCGAGCAGCACGATGAGGCCCAGCGCCAGCACCGCCTGGTCCCGTCGGGGGAGCGGCAGGCTCGCCAGCGTGAGACCGTCGAACTGGGCCAGGGTCTGCCGCGTCTCGGCCAGCAGCGACGTCAGTGTCTCCATGGCGCTCACCGTCCTCCGAGGCGTACCAGGGACCACGAACTGATCGCTGCCGCGCGCAGCCGGGCGAGGGCGCGGACGGGGGCGGCGGACTGCCAACGCAACCGTTTCAGGCCGGCCACGGCGGTGTCCAGGGCTCCCGTGAGATCGGCCGTCGGCAGTTCGTCGTGCCGGCCGTAGCGGGCACGCGTGAAGAGAGCGACCGCCTGGCCCAGGTCGGCCATGAGCTGGGTGTCACCCACGGCCGGACCGTTCGTCGTGGCCGTCAACGGGGCGGCGGTGAGCCCCGAAGAGATCACCACGGTCTTGGTGCCCAGCAGACCGTGCCGGACCCGCAGCTGACCGTCGCGGGCCTGGGTGTCGGCCCCGATCTTCGTCTGCACCACGTCCCCGGTGAGGGCCACCGACCCGGCGACGCGGAGTGCCGGAAGCGCACGCGCCACAGCATCGACGCTCCATCCTTGCGCCGCCGTCGTCTGCTGCACACCAGTCAACTCGCCCAGAGCCGCGGCGACGATGCGTGGCAGCGACACCGACTTCTCGACGGAAGGCGCGTCGCCGCGACGCGCGCGCGCGGTCCTGGCCGCACCCAGGAGGAGCACCCCGACCGCCACCACACCGAGCAGCGCGGCACCTAGCGTCAGCGCATTGGCCCGGAACACTCGCGCTTGGACATCCCCGAACGTCGCGGGTGGCAGATCGCGGATGTCGACCACCGCGTTGGGGACGAGGGAGACGATGCGGATTGATTCCGGTGGCAGGATGTAGGTGAACTCGCGCCCGACCAGCGCCGGGTCGTTGCCGAGTCTGCGTTCGATACGGTAGGTCAGCTCGAGCGCCGGCAGTTCGACGTCTTCGCCGAAACTGGTCTCCGTAATGAGCCGCACGGTGTAGCGATACTGAAAGAAGCGAAACGGACCGGTGCGCACTTCTTCGAACCGCTCGCCGTCGAGCACTTCGAACGGGGTCACGTCGATGCTCGCCGGTTCCAGTACCACCGGGTCCAGGATGGTGCGAGCGCGGTCGGTCTCGACCGTGCTGCAGGTCACCGTCATCGTGAAGCGCTCGCCGACCCGCACCGCGTTTTGGCCGAGGCGGCGCCAGCATTGGAGTGCGTCCACCGCCGTCGACGCC
>JAPYUM010000162.1:0-2435 GCA_029940535.1 Vicinamibacterales bacterium | reverse complement strand
CCACCGCCGTCGACGCCTCCGCCGTAGGGGCGGCCTCCTCTGTCTGCGCCCACGCGGGGGCCGAAACGCCGAGTGCTAGCAGGAGAGCGGGCGCGACCACGCGTCGTCGCCATCCCCGCCGCCTGCCTCCCGAAACCGTCCTTGCCATCACCCGTCTGAGCCCCTATCGTTTCAACTGCTTCCGCTCAAGGAGGAATGCCACCAGCGTGTCATGGAACGCCGGTCCGTCGCCGAGTCGGAGCACCTCGAGTCCCTGGTCGCGCGCGGCGCGTTCGACCCCGTCCTGCCAGTCCCTCACCCGTCTGGCGAGTTGCTCCAGGTCCGACGAGGCCAGCACACGCGTGCGTCCCGTTTCCACGTCGAACACCTCGACCCAGCCGGCGGAAAATCGTGGCAGCTCGAACGCGAACGCGCTGTCGATCATCACCAGGAACACGTCGTGAAAGGTGCCGAGGTCCGCCAGTTCGGTCAACAGCGGGTCCGGGTCGTCGAATAGGAAATCGGAGATGACGGGCACTAGGGCTCGCTTGCGCAACAGTCCGGCAAAGCTGATGTCACCGGCCCGCTCGCGCGGCCCGGTATCGCGGAGCTGCTCCTGATACGCCTCCACGCAGTGCATCGCGTGACCCTTGCCCACCCGGGGCCGCACCGCCATCCGCCGGGTATCGCGGTCAAACGTCACCAGGCCGGCGCGATCTTGAAAGAACGACGCCGCCATGGCGAAGGTCGCCACCGCCCGTGCGATCACCTTCGCGATGGGTGCTCCGCCGACGCCGCATCGAGTCGACCCCGACACATCGGCCGTGATCACGATCGGCGCGTTGCTTTCCTGGTCGAATTCCCGCGTGACGAGCGGGCTGAAGTTGGTCAGCGTCGACTGCGCCCAGTCAATCGTGGAGAGCCGGTCGCCCGGTTGCCAGTCTCGCAGTCCCGCCAGGTCGTGCCCGCCGCCCTGGAACAGGCTCGGGTGGGTGCCGATGGCCAATTCCTCCAGACGACGAATGACCACCAGCTCCACGTCCTGGATCTCGGCCCAGGAGACCAGCGACTCCGTGGCGTCTGAAGGGGCGACGCTCATGGGATGGGCACCGTGGCGATCACGTCGTCGATCACGGTCTCGACGCGAATGTGTCGGCTTGCCGCGTGCGGCGCCAGCCACAACCGATGCCCCAGCACGTACTTGGCGAGCTCCTGGATGTCCTCGGGGTACACCTCATCGCGGCGGCCGTTGATCAGCGCCCAGACTTTTACCAGACGCCCCCAGCAGATGGTGGCGCGGGGCGATCCGCCCAGGTCGACATACTGCTCGACGAGCGGGGACGGCGAGTGCTGGTGCCAGTCGGTCTCCGGGCTGTAGGGGCGCGTGGCCGAGACCAGCCGACGGATGTATTTGCCGAGCGCCTCGTGCAGAAACACTTGCTCGCCGATGCGGGACCGCAGCTCGAGCACGCGCTCTTTCGACATCAGGCCCTGCAGGTGGACCTTCTTGAAATCGAAGTCGACGAGCTTCTGCTCCTCCTCGGCCGGTAGATACCCGATGTTCACCATGATCGCGAACCGGTCGACCGCCGCCTCCGACAGCGGAAACGTCCCCTGTCCCAGCTCGATCGGGTTCATTGTGGCGATGGCGAAGCTGAAGGTCGGGAGCTTGTAGGTCTCCTTGCCGACCGTAATCGAACGGTCCTGCAGCCCCTCGAGAAACGCGCTTTGCGACTTGAGCGGGATCCGATTGATCTCGTCCAGCAGAATGATCTCGGCCGAGGCCAGCGGCCCGAATTCGGTGATGAACTCGCCGGTGGCCGGGTTGATCATCTGGAATCCGACCACCTCGGTCGGCTGTAGATCGGCGCGGCCCTGGAGTCGTGCGAACTTGGCCCCGCTGATGGCGGCCAGGATCACCCCGAAGAAGGTCTTGCCGACGCCGGGGACGCCACGCAGCAGCAGGTTGCCGGCGTTGACCTGGCGTTGCTCGTCCTGGTCATAGGTAGTCGGAATCTCCGACAGCAACACCATGTTGGCCAGCGCCTTCTCCCGCTCGTAGCCGACCAGGGCCTTGCCGCCTTCGGTGACGATGGCCTGGTGGAAATCGATGGCGTCCTGAAGATCGGCGTGCATGAGTCGGGGAGGGGAACGACAATGACGGCCTGAAATAGGCCTTCAGACTCGGGCGTGCGGCGTCCGGCCTCCTAGCGGCCGGTGTGTGCCCGCCGAGCGAGCCCTGATCCTACAGGAAAGCGGCCGTTGCGTGGGCGCCGCGCTGGCGATAAGCTTGGCGCCAGTTTCGAGGCAACACCCAAGGGGGCGCACATGCAGGTTGATCGAAGGAAGTTCATCGCGTCGGTGGGCGGCACGGCGGCGGTGGCGGCCATGGCGCACGAAGACCGGGCCGAGGCGCTCGAGCACTACATGACCGACCAGCTCGACCGGCGGGTCAG
>JAPYUM010000161.1 GCA_029940535.1 Vicinamibacterales bacterium | reverse complement strand
GACGGCGCGCGACAATGCGCGCCCCGCGGGCCCGGAGTGGGGCTTTGGGGCCCCGCGAGGGCCCGCGGGGGGTTCGAGGCGCAGCCCCGTCTAAGCAACGCCGAAATCTAGAAGACCACCCAGATGGGGGATGACCAGGCGCGTTCCTGGAGCGTGGCGGGGATATCGGGTCGCGGCTCGACCCCGGCTCTGATCGCGTCCCACGTGGTCCAGCGGCAGGTCGGGTTCTCGAGCACTCGCACGTAGTAGAAGGCGCGCTCGCCCGCGTCGAACTCGGGATCGCTCCACAGAGTCAGCAGCTCGGCATCGCCGGCGTCCTGGCTGACGCTGCAGTCGGTCAGGTCGACGGTGGACCCGTTTTCCGGGCACCGATGTGTCGTCGGATCGACGGCGAGTCCGTCCGAGCAGGCGATGTCGTAGACCCGCTCTTGGGGCTCGCCCTCCTCGATCCAGCCCTTGATGATCTGCAGCCGCTGTAGCGGAGCGCTGGCCGGGTCGCGCGTCGCCCACGCGAGAAACCGTGGCGCGCCCTCGCCCGCTGCCACCAGATCGCCCCCCATGGCGACCCCGCCCTCGTACGCGGCGGCGACCATCTCCGGGTCTACGGGGAGGTCGTCCGGGTAGTCGTAGCCGGCGAAGAAACGCACTCGCATGCGTGGTCCGGTGGTCGCGAAGGTCTCCTTGCGGCGGAAGGCATCGTAGATCGACTCACGAGTGTTCTCTTCCGCCCAGACGCCGGCCAGACCGGACGAACCGAAGAGCACACCCTGGCCGTTGGAATAACGGCCCCCATCGGGTCCGGGAGCGTCAAGAGGGACCGAAAGGCCAGGCTGTGGCCGGCCCCGGGGCGTAAAGTAATCCGCCTCGTTGGCGTAGCCCGACCCCGTGTGGTTGTCGGTCGAGCCGATGAGGCCGAAGCGATACGGGTTGAACCCCTGCTCTGCCTCCAGCCGGAGCCCGTTCAGGTACGCCTCGCGCACGTAGCTGCCGGGCGCCTGGCTTGGGGTGGTGCCGCCCCCGATCCGGTAGGGGTAGATCTCGAAGTCGGCCCATTCGTCGTTGGGAGAGAGCGCCGGGTGCGTGTCGGAGGTGCCTTTTGTCTGGGTGATTTCCACCAGCGGTTCGTTGCGCGTGCGCACCTCCGCATAGGCGGCGTCGAGCGGGTTGCCGTCGTAGGTCTCGAGTTGGAACATGAGACCATTCGAACCGTTCGAATTGTGGGGGATGGCGAGGGCCTCCATCCCGGCGTCCCGGTTGCGATCCATCCAGGCCCACAGCTCCTCCGGATTCATGGAGTCGAGGCGGCTGAACGGTATGTCCGGCACCTGACTGCCTCGGTAGATCACGTTCCGGTGCAGGTTCTGGTTCTCCGGGCTTCCGGTGAACTCGTAGCCGATGAACGTGGTGAACCGGCCCGGGTCGTTGTGACGCTCGGCCGCGTCGATCACGTCCTGCCAGGCGGACCGGACCACTGACGTGTCGAGCCAGCCCTCGCTCAGGCCCAGCGTGTAAGCCCGTATCGACGCGCGGGCCTCGGCCCGCGCCGGGCCCGTCACTGCGCCCGACATCATCCGGTCGACCGTTTCGGCGGCTGGGTGTCGCGAGGCCTCCTGGTCGGGGTCCTGCGCCGCCCGCATCATCCCCAGGAAGCTGGCGTGGTCGGTCACGGCGTAGAAGTCGAGCGGGCGGTCGAGTTGAATTTCGAACCCGGCCGGATGCGGGAGCGCTTCGCCCTGCGCGTAGCGATAGGCGTCGTCCGGTGTGTTTCGCGTGCCGTTCAGGAACGCGTCGTAGGAGTAATTGGTGTGGGTGTGCAGGTCGCCGAAGTAGGCGTTCCTCAGCGGGTTGGCATCCACGGATCGGGTGGCGGTCTCGCCACCGGTCGCGGGCGCCGGCGCTACGGTGTCCTCGGTCCCACCACAGCCCGACAGGAGGATCGTCAGCAGGAGGCTCCCGCACCAACGTGGTCTCGTCATGTGCTCCTCGCTTCTTGACAGCCGGGCGCCGCGTCCCGAAAACCGTTCTGCAGCAACTGGCTACAGAATGGCTATGACCCGGTCGATGAACCAGTACGCCGACACCGCGCCCATCACGTAGACCGGAATCTGGGTCGCGAAAGCCGGTGGCTCCACGCGGCTGGTCCTGACCATCCAGAGCAGGGCCAGCAGCACACCCACCACCAGCAGCTGACCGATCTCTACGCCGACGTTGAACAGGAACAGCGCCATGGCTCTGGCGTCGACCGGTAGCCCGATCTCCGAGAGCGCGCCGGCGAACCCGAACCCATGCAGCAGTCCGAAGCCGAAGGCGATCGACCAGGGCCAGCGGCGCATCGGCGACGGGTTGGTCCCGCTGCCTCGGGCGAGCTCCACCGCCAGAAACAGGATGCTCAGCGCGATCACCGCCTCGACCGGCCGTTGCGAGAGGGTCAGCACGCCGAGGGTCGACAGCGCCAGTGTGATGCTGTGGGCGATGGTGAAGGCGGTGACCACCTGCACGAGCTGTCGGGGACGACTCACGAAGAACATCAATCCGACCACGAACAGGATGTGGTCGAATCCGAACAGGAGATGTTCGACCCCGAGCCGGAGATAGGCCGGGATGCCGAGCCCGGTCGAGGCCTCGTCCGACAACGCCACGCGTGGGGCCTCGGGTCGCAGCAGATGGTCGGTGGCGGGACTGTCGAGCCAGCGCACGCGGAGGAGCACATCGGTCAGAGTGCGGGGCAGACCGATGATCTCGACGCTCGCGCCTTGGAGCCCAGTCTCGCCGCAGGTCATGACCCAGCGCTCGAGCAGCACCGATGCGGCTAGCTCCGGCAGGGCCCGTGAGACCTCGGTGCACCGCTCGCCGAACCTGGGCTCCAGTGGCAGGCGCAGCGCGAGATCCGGATCCGCACTCGGGAGAATCGGTTGCTTCCAGAGCACCTCGACGCGTCCCGCCGACACCTCCGTCAGCTCCAGATAGGCCGGTCGTACCTCGTGGGCGCTGACGGTGGTCGCGCCAAGGATTGCGGCGACGAAAATCGCCGATCCGAGAGTGGCCAGGTAGTGAGTCATCTAGTAGGGCTGCGGCGCCTCGCACTCCACGCGGCCGCTACGGCGACCCGTTGGCGGTTGCCTCCGGCATCAGGACCTCGTATCTCGCTCGAAGTGCGTCAAACGCCGCCTCGTTCTGCTCACGACGCCGCTCGGCGACGAGGTCCTCGACAACCCGGTCGCGCACTTCATTGAACGACGGCGTTCGGGATTCGCTCCGCGCGACCACCCGAACCAAATGGGTCCCATACGCCGATCGGATCGGGCCGTGCCAGACATCCGGCGTCAGGTCCGGGAGCGCGGCGGCGAAATGGTCGCCGAACAGCTCTGCGATCTCCTGGTCAGTGCGGTCGGCGTACTCCCTGAGTAGCATGAACGGGTCCCCGCGTTGTCGCCAGTCATTGCCGTCGCTGCGCGCCAGCTCATCGAGGAGCGCTCGGGCGTCCCCGGCTGGGTCCGCTCTCCGGTCGTCGCTCAGAAACACGTGGACGAAGGTGGTGCGCCGCGGCTCGCGATATCGCTCGCCTCGCGTGGCATGAAAGGCCTCGAGCTCATCCTCGGTCGGCGGTGCTACCCCGGCGCCGTCCTCCAGCATGAAGGTCATCTTCTGGGCGAGTCGCCGACGTACGATCGTGTCTCCACGGTCAAGACCCAGTCGGAGCGCTTCGCGATAGAGGGTTTCCTCCTTGACCGCGTCCTCGACCAGCCCCGCGAGCTCTTCGTCGGTGGGCGGGCGGTCCCACTGCGCTGCCCACTGCTCCCGGATACTGGCGAGTTGGGCCTCCGTGACCACGATCGTCCGCTCGCCCGCGTCGCCGTCCCTCCAGCCGTCTAGCGCGAACACCGCGAGACCGAGCAGGAGGAAGATCGCGAGCGGGGTGAGACCGCGCAGTGATGACATCGGCCGTGTACCTTGTCGGACGGCCCGATTATGCCACCGCGCGACGGTTCCGTGACAGGCAAGCCGTTGACGTACCTCGCCCACGAGCGGGAGCCCACTCCGCCAGGCCGCGAGCGCGAGACTGCTCTTTCCAGCGAATTCTGGGCCGATGAACAGCAACGCCTGGCCATCGGCGACGAACGCGCCGGCATGGAGCACGACACACGTCGTCCCCTTGAGTAGGCATGAGCTGACAACGGCCACCGTGGACATGACCAGATCGTCGTCGGTAGTGCATGCGCACATCCCGAGTTCCCCTCGCCAGACGATCCGACGTTCCGGCGTTACGATGATGTCCGCGGTGGTGGGTTCCTGCGCGGAGGAGCCTGATGTGAGCCCGACGAATCGGGAGACTTCATCCGCAAGTCAGGAGCCGGGAGCGGAGAGGGTGACCTGCGCGTCGTTCCACGTAAACGATGCGACAGACGGCTGGGCCCGTGCGTGTCCTACTCTGTGAGTGCTCACCGGCTGCGTGGCTTCTTCCAAATCGGGGTCTCACAGACCGGTCGGTCGTACGAACTCAAGTTCGATGAGATCATCCAAGACCGACGCGACGATTTGCGCGGCCCTGGCGTGGCTGTTTGTGACCCCCGCTTCCACGAGGAGCGCCCGCAGGTCGACCGGCGAATGCGGCCATTGCAGCGCCTCCCACAGGAAGGCCGCCGGCTTGTTCAGCATCATAACGGCGCGGTCTGCTTTCTGAAACAGGAGCAGGTCGTCTTCGAAAGTTTCCTCGTCGATGCCTTGCGATTGCCGGTAAGCGACGACCGGTTCCCCGTCCAACACTCGGAGGAGCCGTGACTCGGTCTCTTGGAACAAGTTAGTGTGGTTCACCTTGGCGCCCGCCAGGGCGGAGTATGAGGGGGCTTGCACGGCGATGAACGGCACCCGTACCGCTTTTCGAATCGGTAATGCTGATACTGACGCGTCGAGAAGGGCAGCCGAATCAACCTGGAGCACCGCATCGTAGGCCGGTTGAAATATCACCCAGCAGTGATTGCTGGCAAAACGCCCCACTCCGACGAGATGTGCGCTGGCCGGTTGGAACGAGTCGTACACCTGCCTGGCGCCCGAGGCTCCCCCCATGACGATCGCGAATCCATCCATTTCGTTTTCGCGATGGAAGCGCGCCGGTGCTGCCCGGTCGACCAGCCGGTCGCACGTTTGCCACAACCTTGACCGTAGCCGTCCGGCCGGTCATTCTCTGCACCATGATGCTGGTCAGTGAATCGCGATTCGCCCTGTGCGTCATTGCGCTGTGTGGGGCCGGGTGTGCCGGCCCGACGGGCGAGCCGGCGGGGCCGGCGCCGGTGGCGACCACCGACGTGGCGGAGGAGCCGGTCAACATCGCGCATCGCGGCGCCTCGGCCTACGCGCCGGAGCACACCTTGCCCGCCTACGCGCTCGCGATCGAGATGGGGGCCGACTTTGTCGAGCAAGACCTGCAACTGACTCGGGACGGTGTGTTGATCTGCATGCACGACACGACGCTAGATCGGACGACCAACGTCGAGGAGGTCTTTCCCGACCGCGCGATCGAGGTCGAGCGGCGTGGGGCCCGAGTCCAGGTCTGGCGGGTCGCCGACTTCACACTCGATGAAATCAAGACCCTGGATGCCGGCTCCTGGTTCGATGACGAGTTCGCTGGTACGCAGGTGCCGACGTTCCAGGAAGCGATTGATCTCGTCAAAGGGCAGGCCGGGATGTATCCGGAAACGAAGGCGCCCGAGGAGTACGAGGCGCTGGGTTTCACGATGGAGGAGGAGCTGACCCGGGTCCTTGCGGCCAACGAACTCGATACGCCGGCCGAACAGAGAGAGACGCCGATTTACGTGCAGTCGTTCAGTCCGGAGAGCCTCAAACGGATGTACGCGTTGACCCGTGACACCTACGATCTGGTCCAGCTGGTCGGCGGCGCGCAGGCGGCGACCCTGTTGACGGACGACGGCTTGCGCGACGTCGCCGAATATGCCGACGGCATTGGGCCCGCGGTCCAGTTGATCGCGGACGAGCCGTCACGGGCGGTCGCCGCGCGCGGGCTCGGTCTGGAGATCCACCCCTACACGGTGCGGGCCAGCCGGCTGCCAGACGGCTTCTCCGATACGGGCGCCTACATAAGCCATCTCGTCGACGACCTCGGCGCCACCGGGGTGTTCACCGACAACCCGGACCTGTTCCCCCGCTGATCGGACGGTGTGATGGAAGCGTTCTTGGCCGAGCTTGTCGGCACGTGCATTCTCGTCATCCTGGGTGACGGCGTTGTCGCCAACGTGGTTCTGGCTCGAACCAAGGGTCACCAGTCGGGCTGGATCGTCATCACCGCAGGGTGGGGGCTCGGCGTCGCTGTCGCCGTCTACTGTGTAGGGCGCATCAGCGGCGCCCACATCAACCCGGCGGTGACGGTTGGACTGGCCTCGATCGGGCAATTTCCCTGGTCCGATGTCGCGCCCTATGTCGCCGCGCAGATGATCGGCGCCTTTCTGGGGGCGGTCGTGGTGTGGCTCAGCTACCGGCCCCATTGGGCGGCGACCGACGACACGGGGGCGAAGCTCGCTGTGTTTTCGACCGGACCAG
>JAPYUM010000160.1 GCA_029940535.1 Vicinamibacterales bacterium | reverse complement strand
CTGATGAAGAACCTGGTGAAGCGGTCGCTCCGCGACGAACCGATGAACGCGTAGGGGGGCACCCGGGCACCACCTTGGGAATAGGTGCGGCCCTGTGGCGCAGGCCTTCAGGCCTGCGATCGCACGGCTAAAGCCCTGCGCCACAATGATTTGTGTGTCCTGGCGCGCCTCGCGGCCGGGCGTTGCGGCGTCCACAGATGGCAGCCTAATTTCGGCCGTGCCCCTGCGAGAACTCGTAGAGTGCGATGCCAGCTGCGGTCGCAACGTTGAGTGAATCGACGTCAGGCGCCATCGGTATCCGGACGCGGCGGTCGACGCTGGCGGCGGCGTGGTCGCTGAGACCGGCGCCTTCGGTGCCCAGGAGCAGCGCTATTCGCGCTGGCGCAGCGGCTGCGAATGCTGACAGCGATAGCGCATCCGGTTCCGGGGTGAGTGCCACCGTCGTGTAGCCCTGCTCGCGGAGGCGATGCAGTCCCTCGGGCCAGTCCACGACCTCGCCGTAGGGAATACGGAGCGTCGCGCCAAGCGACGTGCGGATCGCTTTCCGGTAGAGCGGGTCGCAGCAGTGAGGGCTGAGGAGTACGCATTCGGCGCCGAAGGCCGTCGCATTGCGAAAAATGCTCCCAACGTTGTCCGGGTTGGCCACGTGCTCGAGCACCACCACCAGACGGGCCGTGGCGAGCGCGGTCACCTCTCCGTCGGTCACCGGAGCCGACCGCTCGCCGAGGGCCAGGCACCCTCGGTGCACCTTGAATCCGACGACCTGTCGCAGCAATTGATGGGAACCCAGGTAGACCGGCAGGTCGTCCTGTCGCCCGGACAGGAGACCCTCGAGACTGGCCAGCGCGGCCTCGGTCACGAAGAGTGAGCGGGTCTGCATGCGCGTATGCGCCAGCAACGCCTGTACCACCAGTCGGCTTTCCGCCACGAAGAGTCCGCGCTCGCGCAGCAGGACCGGGTCCGGGACGTCACGGTAGTCCGCGAGGCGCGGGTCGGCTGGGTCTTCCACAGGTACGATTGGCATTCGGGGTCTCGGCTGGCGTCGGTCAGTAGGGCCACGCTCCGATGCTCGTAGGTACAGTGTGTCCCTCATCAGCGTGCGGTGTTTGGTGCGGGAGGTCAACTTGGTACTGCCGGTCGATACGTTGCGGTAATTGTGACCGGGAGTACATCGGACACCGACCAGCCCGCAAGCTCGTGGCCGGACTGGGGCGGCCACTGGACGCCACCTACCCCATGCGGGTCACAATCTGCTGATGGCCGTCCCGTACTCCTCTCGTTCGCAGTCCATCTCGCCGTTCCTCGCCATGGAGGTCATGGAGCGAGGCATGGTGATGGCCCGCTCCGGCATCGACATCGTGCAGCTCGGTGTCGGCGAGCCGGGGTTCCCGCCGCCACCCGAAGTGGTCGAGGCGGTCGCCCGGTCGGTGCGCGCGGGCCACACGCACTATACCGACAGTCGTGGTCTGTATGCGCTGCGCGAGGCGATCGCGGCCGACTGTGAGCGTCGGCGGGGCGTGCGGGTTGACCCGGAGCGGATCGTGGTGACCAGTGGTTCGTCCGCGGCGCTGCTCCTCGTGTGCAACTTGCTGCTCGATCCCGGTGACGAGATCATCATCCCGACCCCGCACTATCCCTGCTACCCCAACATGGTGGAGGTGTGTGGCGGACGATCGGTCTTCGTCCCGACGTCGCCCGTTGACGGATATCGGATTGACGTGGATCGGGTGCGGGCGGTGGTCACCCCGCGAACGAAGGGGATTCTGGTTGCCTCACCGGCGAACCCGACGGGAGCCGTACAGCCCTCGGAGGTCATGCGGGCACTGTCCGCGCTGGGGGTGCCGGTGCTGTCGGACGAGGTCTACGACGGCCTGCTCTACGATGGCGTGACGAACACGTCACCGCTGGGCATGTCCGACCAGTGCTTCGTGTTCGACGGGTTCTCCAAGCGGTACGCGATGACCGGCTTCCGGTTGGGCTACGTCATCGCGCCTGGAAGCGCCATCGACGCCCTCGTCAGGCTCCAGCAGAATTTGTTCATTTCGACCGCCCACTTCGTGCAGACGGTCGGATTGACCGCGCTCGCGCAAGGGGAGGCGCACCTCGAGATGATGCGCCGGGAGTACGCCACTCGGCGCACCCTGTTGGTCGACGCGGTCCGTGGCCTGGGTTTGGCGGTGCCGGTGACACCGACGGGTGCCTTCTATGTGCTGGCCGACGCGCGTCACCTCACTCGGGGTCGCGACTCGCTGGCGCTGGCGTTCGAGATCCTCGACCGCGCGCATGTGGCGCTGGGTCCCGGTCGCGACTTCGGTGAGATCGCCGAAGGGTTCCTGCGGTTCTCTTTCGCGGTCGACCACGACGACATCGTGCGCGCTCTGGAGCGGTTGGCACGCGTGCTCCCCGAGATGGCGGCAGGTGTGCGATGACGGCCGACGCCCTCCACATTGCCGGGGTCTGGCGTCTCGCGCTGTGCGTGGCGCTCGTGTGGCCGGTCGACCCGGTGTCGGCGCAGCCGCCGCAGCGAAGCGAGCAGGTCGACGTGGCTCGACTGATCGTGGATGCACGAGTGGTGGATGACGACGGACGCGCCATGACGGGGCTCGATGCGGGCGACTTCGACGTGCGTGTCGGAGGCCGATCGGTACGGGTGGAGTCCGCGCAGTGGATTGGCGGAGCGGAGCCGGCCCTCGGCCCGTTGGCTTCGACGAGCCTGGGTGGCGTCGTCGGCACCGGGCCCCGCGGGCGCCTGGTGGTGTTCGTGGTGCAGAAGAGTCTGCAGCGCGATCGGCTGGCCGGGTTGCTGCGCATCTTGCAGGACAGCGGGCGCCTGCTGGAGGCCTTGACACCGGACGACCGCGTGGCCGTGCTGTCGTTTGATTCGCACCTCAAGATCTGGCTCGACTTCACCGACGACCTGGACCGGGTGCGGACCGTCCTCACCGACGAGATCATGTTCAGCGAGCCCGGCCCCCTCGAGGGGGGCGGCGGGGTGTCGATGATGGCTGGTCTCAGCCGCGACGCCGGCCGGTCGACCTACGCGATGGAAGATGCGCTGGCGCGGCTCGGGCATGCGCTCGAACCGTTGCCCGGCGCCAAATCGGTGGTTCTCATCGGATACGGCTTCGGTGAGATGACCGTCGCGCTTGGCATGGTCGGTTCCAGAGCGAACCCCGGGTACGACAAGGCCCGTGACGCACTACACTCGGCGCGGGCGGCGGTCTTCAGTCTCGATGTGACCGATGTCGACTATCACACGTTCGAGCACGGTCTCGAGACGGTCTCGACCGAGACTGGTGGATTCTTCGTGCGTACGCGCAACCGGGCGCGCCGGGCCATCGCGCAGGTAGCCGACGCGCTGGTCGGGCACTACGTGTTGTTCACCCAAGTTCCCGAGATCGAGCCGGGCACTCACGCGATAGAAGTTGACCTCGTGGGCGGGCAGGGCACGGTCTTCGCGCGCACGACGTATGTGAACTGACCACCGTCTCACGGCTCCGGGCGAGGCTGGCGCGATGGTCTGCCATGTCTGACGGCCGCCTACCGACCCTGGAACGTCGGGGTGCGTTTCTCCAGGAATGCGGCAATCCCTTCCTGTCCATCGGGGCCGGTGGCCGCCTCGGTGATCGCCGCCGATTCCAGTTCCAGCTGACTTTCCAGGGTCTCGTGCGAACTGGCCAGCACCAGACGCTTGGCCGCGGCGTAGGCGCCGGTCGGACCCTGGGCTAGTGTTCTGGCCAACCCAAGCGCTTCGTCTGCCAGACTCTCGTCGTCCACCACCCGCGTCACCAGCCCCCACGCGTGCGCTTTATCCGCGGTGAGCACCGGATTCAGTAACATCAGTTCGAGGGCGCGGCGCCGACCGAGCAATCGAGGCAGGAAGAACGTCGAGCTGCCGTCCGGCACCAGACCCGCTCGCGTGTACGCCATCGTGAACTTGGCCGACCGAGCGGCCACCACGAAGTCGCATGCGGTGGTGAGCGAGAATCCCGCCCCGGCGGCGGCACCTTGCACCGCGGCGATCACCGGGGCTCGCATCCTGGCCAGGCGGGCGATGGCGCCATGCAGGTCCACCGTCATGTGCCTGAGCAGCCGAGCCAGGTCGTCGCCAGCCCGCCGAAACGTGTCGAGGTCGCCTCCGGCGCAGAACATTCTTCCCTCCGCGTCGATCAGCACCGCCCTCACCGAGGGATCGACGTCACAGGCAATGGCCGCGTCAAGCAGCTCTCTGGCGAGGATTGGGTTCATCGCATTCGCGTTGTCCGGTCGGCGCAGGGTGATGCGGGCAATACCATCGTCAATCTGCAAACGAAGCGTGTCGAAGGTCATGTCGGTGGCTCCAGCCTGGTCACGGGGTTCCTGTTTCGAGCGTGGCCGAGTGTGTCACGATAGGCGCACAGCGAGGCACCGCGGAGGATTTGGCATGTCCCAGAGTCGGCGAGACTTCCTGAAGAGCGCGGGGGTGGTAGGTGCGGTGGCGATGGGCGGGCCCCCGTTGGAACTGGGTGCAGGCGCTCGGGTCCAGGGCTCCGCGACTCCGCGCCGAGTCCAGACTCCGGTCCTCGAAATCGGCTACGAGGAACACGGACCGAGCGCCGGGTTCCCGATCCTATTGCTGCACGGCTTTCCGTACGACGTGCGGTCGTTTGACGGGGCCGTCGCGCCGCTGGCTGAGGCGGGGCATCGGGTGCTCGTGCCGTATCTGCGCGGCTACGGTCCCACCCGGTTCCGCGACCCCGCCGCGCCGCGCATGGCGGAACAGGCGGCGATCGCTCAGGATGTCGTCGACTTTGCTGACGCCCTTGGACTCGACCAAGTCGCGCTGGCAGGGTTCGACTGGGGCAACCGCGCCGCGTGTATCACCGCGATCCTTCATCCGGAGCGCGTGCGGGCGCAGGTGGCCTGCGGCGGCTATTCGGTGCAGGACACCGTGACCCCGGGACGCCCGGCTCCAGCAGTGGCCGAGGCGCGCCTCTGGTATCAGT
The DNA here is from genome assembly GCA_029940535.1 of Vicinamibacterales bacterium. Taxonomy (GTDB): domain Bacteria; phylum Acidobacteriota; class Vicinamibacteria; order Vicinamibacterales; family UBA8438; genus UBA8438. The sequence goes on along the minus strand of JAPYUM010000160.1, from coordinate 1,593 downwards.
GGTACTTCAATACCGAACGGGGCCGCGCGGGGCTCGAGTCGAACCGGCACGACATCATCCGTCATCTGTGGGATACGTGGTCGCCTGGTTTTGAATACACCGATGCCCAATACGACCGCTCGGCCCCGTCGTTCGACAATCCCGACTTTGTCGACGTGGTCATCCACTCATATCGCCACCGTCACGTGAATGCGCCGGGCGAATCGCGTTTCCTCGATGTCGAGCGCGGGCTGGCCGAGCGGCCGCCGATTCAGGTCCCGGCGATTGTGCTACGCGGAGCGGACAGCGGCTTCGGCCGCCCCTCGGCTGACCCCTCTGGCGACCAACGTCGATTTCCGGCATTGGTGGCCCGTCGCATCGTGGACGGTGCGGGTCACGACCTGCCTGCGCACAGGCCCGACGCCGTCGCCGACGCCCTCCTGGAACTACTTCGCTAGCTGATGGCTGGATGGCATCCACCTGCGACCGGTCCGGTGAGGGTTCGTCCGACTGCCCTCGTGGCGGCTGCGCTCCTGCTGGTGTCGGGGATCCCCGCGATCAGCGCCGGGCAGACCTCTCCGCCTCGTACCGAGTGGGGCGCACCCGACCTTCGGGGACTCTGGAACCACGGCACGGCGACGCCACTCGAGCGTCCGGAGCGTCATGCGGGGCGGGAGCGGTTGACCGCGGATGAGGTGGCCGCCGTGAATGCCGATGCGCGTTCCAGCGCGGGTGACCTGGCGCGTCGGGCGGTGTGGTGGGAGCGTGGATTGTCGGACGGGCGCACCGCCATGATCGTGGACCCAGTTGACGGCCGCATCCCCTCCACCGAGGCGACAGATGCCCGGAGTCGGCGAGAGCCGCATGTCGATGGGCCAGAGGGGCGCAACCTGTGGGAACGCTGTCTCACGTCCGGCGTGCCACGGCTGGGCGGGGTGTATCTCCAGAACATTCATCTATTGCAGACACCGGACCATGTCGTGATGCTGCACGAGATGATTCATGAAGTTCGTGTCATCCCGCTGGACGGACGTCCGCACCTGCCTGCCGCCGTGCCGCAGTGGCTCGGGAGTTCGCGGGGCCGCTGGGAGGGCGATACTCTGGTGGTGGAGACGCGGCATTTTGCCGCCGAACAGTTATACAGAGGGGTGTCGCAGGCGTCGGTCCATCTCACGGAACGCTTTTCAGTGATCGATGCCGACACAATCGAGTACGCGGTGACATTCGACGACCCTGACCGCTGGACGCAGCCCTGGACCGCCATGATGTCGATGCCGCGCACGCCGGGGCCAATGTTCGAGTACGCGTGCCACGAAGGCAACGTGGGCATGAGGAACACGCTCGAGATCGCCCGCGGCGAAGAGGCCGCGACGGTGCCGCGGTAGGTGCGCCCCCCATTGTGTGGCGGGACGACGCCGGTGGTGATTGGCGCTGGCGGGCAGAGGACGCCGGCCAGCGAGAGCGTCGGCAGTGTCGTGGTCAATGAGCGCGGGCGGCCGCTCTGGAGTGGATGGGGGCCCGTGAGGAAGGCGAGATGAGACCAATGCGCAGAACAGCCATGCTGGTGACGGTGCTCCTCGCGGCCGGTGCGGTCGCGGTGTTTGCGGGCAATCA
>JAPYUM010000002.1:106285-112523 GCA_029940535.1 Vicinamibacterales bacterium | reverse complement strand
GGTGACCGCGCGTTGGTGGTCGCCGCCCGGCGCGGAGATCGTGCGCTGCTCGACGGCGCCACCGGCGAGATCCGCTGGTACTACCAGCACCTGAACGACCACTGGGACCTGGACCATCCGTTCGAGCGCATGCTCGTCGACACGGCCGTGGCCCCGGACCCGGACGCGGTGGCCTGGATCAACCCGCGTCTGCAGCCCGGCGAGATGCGGAAGGTGGTCACCGGCATCCCGGGGAAGACCGGCGTGGTCTACACCCTCGATCGAGAGACCGGCGAGTTTCTCTGGGCCACGCCGACCATCGCGCAGAACGTCATCTCGGACATCGACGGGGCTACCGGTGCGGTCACCCCGAACGGCGAGGTGGTCTTCACCCGAATAGGACAAGAGGTGCTGTCATGCCCCGGGTGGGGCGGCGGCAAGAACTGGCCGGCCGGCGCCTACAGCCCGGTGACCAACACGATGTTTATTCCGACCGGTTGTTGCCGTCGGTTCTACAGCTGGCACCGCCTGTGACATGCGCCAGCGCATCGAGTCGATAACGGGTTACTACGATGCGAAGGGCCTGGTCCGCAGGAGCGGGCGTGTGGCCGGTAGATACCCTTTGTGTGGAAGAGAAATGAAGGCAAGACTTACTCATGCAGCAATTTTCCTGGTCCTCTACTTAGCTTTTTTGGCCTGGTATGACGGTTGGGGGATGGACCCATTCACTGCCGAGGAGGTTGACACACTAACCGTCAATGACCCGAATCTTCGGCGCTTCTTGGAAGTGGAATTGCGGGTTTGACCGCCCAGCCTCTCTCCCCATCTCCATTTGTTCCAATAATGTTCCAACGTTCGTGGAAAACTCCGCACACAGCGGCCATCTGAGGACGCCGTCCAGCCACGCAGCACTATGCGTGCTGACAATCGCTAGTGTGTCAGCAGTGGCGAGGCTTACGGGTCACGCGGGTGCGCGGCGTCCCACTCCCGAGCGAGGCGTTGCGCTAGCTGTGGACGTCTTACCGTCTAAGCTCTAACTCCGTGTCGCCGTCACCGATGGCGAAATTCCATGAATAAGAAAAGGAGCGCTCCACGCACGGCGACTGAGCCTTCCCTGACTCCCTTTCCTACCGGTTGATGAACGGCAGGACATCAGGATTCAGGCGAGATGGTCTGATCCGGTTCATCTTTGATGAAATCACCCTCTACATTCCCGTTGCTATGTACCCAGTCGTGGCACGGCTTACACAGTAGTATCAGATGTTAGGCGTCAAATAAATGTGGACCACGTGAGGTGCTGAGTTGTTCGCGGAATGGCCACAAACCGGCCACAAAGCGTCCAAACAAGAAAAAGGGTGAGCGGTGAGCCCGCTCACATATTGCCGGTTTTACTGAGGAAAAGTGGTGCCGAGGGCGGGGATCGAACCCGCACGGAGCTAAGCTCCACAGGATTTTGAGTCGGTTCAGGCAGGAGGACTCAAGCGGAAAACACCGGCAAAAACTGGACAAATCAAAACAGCCGCAGAACCCTGGAGGACCAAAATGAACCCCTTGGGACGCCTCCCGGTTATCCTGGACTCACGGACTAACCGGACTTAAAAGGCGTTAGCCGGGAGCGAAAATGGACCGAGATATTGGTTTTTCTAATGGGGTTTCGACCCTTCGTTTTGGTTCCGTTGCGTAGATACCCGCCCTTTCCCTCTTCGAGACGAGACGCTGCCATCTACCGGTATCCTGAAGGTCTTTGATGAAATCGTTCGACAACGAATGGATCTTTCAGGTCTTCGAGGACCACCCCAGCTTCTTCACCAAGAGGATGTTCGGTGGACTGGCTGTCTACCTGTTCGGCCGTCAGATGATGCTCCTGGTCGAACCGACCAGGACTGGCCGGTGGAAGTGGCATGGCGTCCTGATCTGCACGGAACATGCACATCAACCCGCGATCATTGAAGAATTCCCGCAACTGGCGCCTCACGACATACTGAAGAAGTGGCTCTACATCGACTCGCGTCATGAGGACTTCGAGCCGACGATGGAACGGGTGGCGGCAGCCATCGCTCGGGATGACCAGAGATTCGGGATTCATCCCCATCCGAGGAAGGAGAAGGCGGGGGCACGGAGCCGCCGTCAGAAGCCGTAAGAGGCGTCCCCCGCATTGCACCGCTGCCGCCAAATGAAACGGAGCCGGTGGCTCCGCCCGCGTCGCTCTAGCGCGCAGCTGAATCCATCCAGATGCCACTGTGGGGAATAAAACCTGATCCGACCAAGTCTCGATCAGAGTGCGGAACGTGAAGCCAGCGCGCCGCCACAGACGAGGATGTCATGAAAATCGAACACACTGTCGTGGCCGATACCATGGTCTTGCGAATCTCGGGAATGCCCTTGAACCGGGATACGGGAGTACTCCTCGCAGAGGTCGAGCGTGCCGTTGGGAGCGGTGACAGACACGTCGTGCTCAACCTCGCGGACGTCACACAGATGGGCGCTGCGGGCCTAGGAGAGTTGATCAAGATCTGCGCCGTGGTGCGAGCACGCCATACGCGTCTCACGTTGTCAGCGGTGCCGCATCACATCCGCTATCTCCTGGCCATCACGAATCTCTCATCGTTCTTCGAAACAGCGGATTCGGACCGGGACGCCATCGCCAACACCGTGACGTCCAAGCTCCGTGGACAGGTGGCCTAGCGCCGCGCACCCGCGTTCCACCACCGGCAACGGCGCGGAGTTCGTCGGCGTGAATGCGGAGGGCAACCTGTACGGAGGCGAGCCAGCTCCGCGAAATCTTCAGAAATACGTCCGCGTTCGGCCGTAGTTTGCCGTCTCTTCGACAGCTAAAAGGTGAGCGGTGAGTCCGGCTCACATATTGCCGATTTTACAGAGAAAAAGTGATGCCGAGGGCGGGGATCGAACACCACCGTCGGTCAGCCGCTCAGTCTGGCAAGGCAAAGACGAACAGGTTGCTCTCGTCGCTCGTACTGGCCACGACATACTGCTTGCCGTCCACCGCATAGGTGATCGGGAAGCCGAGCACGGGAGAGCCGAGGTTGATCTCCCACAGCACCGCGCCCGTCTCCTGGTCGAAGGCCTTGAACCGCCCGTTGGCGTCCCCCCCGAACACCAGCCCCCCACCGGTGGCCACGACCGCCTGGGTGCCGGCCGGCTGCTCGTGCAGCCAGATGGCTTCACCGGTTTCGGCCGAGATCGCCCAAACGCTCCCGCGGTCCTCCTTGCCCGGCGCCAACTGGAAGCGGGCGGCAAGCTGATAGAGCTCGAGCCGCTCGGGGTCGGTGTCTGTCGCCAGGACCCGCGCGCACATGTTTTGCATCGGAATAAACATCGTGTTGGTCACCGGGCTGTAGGCGCCGGCCGGCCAGTTCTTGCCGCCGCCCCACCCGGGGCATGACAGCACCTCTTGTCCTATTCGGGTGAAGACCACCTCGCCGTTCGGGGTGACCGCACCGGTAGCCCCGTCGATGTCCGAGATGACGTTCTGCGCGATGGTCGGCGTGGCCCAGAGAAACTCGCCGGTCTCTCGATCGAGGGTGTAGACCACGCCGGTCTTCCCCGGGATGCCGGTGACCACCTTCCGCATCTCGCCGGGCTGCAGACGCGGGTTGATCCAGGCCACCGCGTCCGGGTCCGGGGCCACGGCCGTGTCGACGAGCATGCGCTCGAACGGATGGTCCAGGTCCCAGTGGTCGTTCAGGTGCTGGTAGTACCAGCGGATCTCGCCGGTGGCGCCGTCGAGCGCCAGCGTCGAGTTGTGATACAGGTGCTGGTTGTCGACCCCGCCCAGCATGAATTTCGGCGCCGGCGAGGTGACCGACGTCCCGACGTAGACGAGGTCAAGCTCGTGGTCGTAGCTCGGCACCATCCACGACCCGACGTGCAGCCGCTCCTCGTAGGGCACCCCACCCCACGTCTCGTCGCCCGGCTCGCCTGGCGCGGGAATCAATCGCCGTCGCCAGAGCTCCTCACCGGTGGCGGCGTCGTGCGCCACGATGGCACAGGTCTCAGGCCCCCCGTTTGGGCGGCAACTCCGTCCCGAGATCACCCGGCCGCCCGCGATCATGGGACCGGCCGTGTGACGGGTGGGGTTGGTGTCGTAGTCGAAGATTTCCGTGTCCCATTCCAGCTCGCCGGTGACCGCATCAACCGCGTACACATAGCCGTCGTTGCCGGTATCGATGATCGTGCGGCCATAGATGGCGATGTTCCGGTTCACCGACACCAGTCTCGCCCCGCCGAGCACCTGCGGCGCGTCGTCAGGGATGTCCCGGTGATACTCCCACTTGAGATCGCCTGTGACCGCATCGATGGCCTGCAGGATGTCGTTCGGGTTCGGGAAGTACAGCGTGCCCCCGTACGCGATCGGCGTACCCTCCTGACCGCCGGCGCGCAGGGGCCGCGTCCACACCAGTCGGAGGTCGCCAATGTTGTCGCGGTTCACCTGGTCGAGCGGGCTGTAGCCCCACCCGTTCGCGGTGCGACGCCAGCTGAGCCAGTCGGCGGGCGCCGGGTCGTCGAGCATGGCGTCGGTAACGGGCACGAAGCCGTCGTCGCCAGACTGGGCCCACGCGGCATCGGGCGCGGCCGGACCGAGCGTTGGCACCACGACGGCGAGCGCCGATGTGAGAACGAGCCAGCGCGCGAGACGTCTTCGGGTCACGAAGAGTCCACCTATCATTCGGAAGTCCTCCCAGTCATTCACGGCCCTCGGGTCCGTTTTCCCACAGGCATGACGGCCTCGCGGCCTCAGCCGCTAGACACCCATGAGTTCCTCAGCGTGGTTCACCATCTCCGTTGAGCCGATGAAGAAAGGAGTGCGTTGGTGAAGCGCCGTTGGCACGAGGTCGAGAATTCTCTGCTGACCATCGGACGCTTTGCCACCTGCCTGCTCGATGATGAACGCAAGGGGGTTGCATTCGTAGAGGAGTCGCAGCTTGCCATTCGGCGATTTGGCCGTGGACGGGTAAATGAAGATTCCGCCCTTGAGCAAATTGCGGTGGAAATCGGCGACGAGCGAACCGATGTACCGTGACGCATAGGGACGTCCGGTGGCGTCATCGTCGACCTGGCAGTGTTTGATGTACTTCTTGACGCCGTCGGGAAAACGAGAGTAGTTTCCTTCGTTGATCGAATAGATAGACCCGGTCTCAGGACACTTCATGTCTGGGTGGGAGAGACAAAATTCGCCGATGCTCGGGTCAAGAGTGAAGCCGTTGACGCCATGGCCCGTGGTGTAAACGAGCATCGTCGACGATCCGTAGATGACATAACCCGCCGCCACTTGCGCGGTGCCCGGCTGGAGAAAATCTGCTTCTATGTAAGGCTTATCAGAATCAAGCCTACGATAGATGGCGAAAATTGATCCGATGGAAACATTGACATCAATATTTGACGATCCGTCAAGCGGGTCCACACAGACAACATACTTTGCCTGCTTCGACACTTTGGTGGTAATGGGAACGATTTCGTCGTTTTCTTCGCTAGCGATGGCAGAGGTCTCGCCACCCGATCCGAGGGCGCCAATAAACTGATCGTTGGCGTAGATGTCCAGTTTCGCGACGTTCTCGCCGTGGACGTTCCTGGTGCCTTGCGCGCCGAGGATGTCAACAAGTCCAGCTTTGTTTACTTCGCGGTTCACGATCTTGGAGGCGATGCCTATGTCGCGTAGCAGACGAGACAGTTCGCCTTTCGCGTAAGGAAAATCAGCCTGTCGTTCGATGATGAACTGACCGAGCGTTTTGAGTGACATAGTATGAGCGTCGCTGTTCTGTTCCTGTTGTGTTAGCCAGGATTGTTACTCTGGGGTTACTTGGTACGGAGATATTTGGAGGACACGATGCGGGGTCGCAGCACACGACGACGAACACGGTGAAGAGGAAGAGCACGACGATGAATTCAAGACCCATGACAGTCCTCCATTCGGTGACATGATATCGCTCTGTCCGATTACACGGCAACCAGATATGTCGCCTTCGGTCACTGAAGACGCGATTAGCCTGGTCGATCTCTCCCCCCGCTCCCTGCTTTCACGTCCACTCCAAGAAAACACCGTTCGGGAGCGGCCCTAGCCCGCCGAATGTCGGTCAGCGGGTGAAACCGGACATCAAGATAAAGTGAACAACACGCGAGCGGACGAGAACGACTGGTCGTACTATAGCTGTTTGCATCCGGGCGCGAAGCGGGTAGGGAGGACCCAAGTAGACCCTTTGGGATGCCTCCCGGTCATCCTGCGGTCATCCTGCGGTCATCC
>JAPYUM010000002.1:13928-106185 GCA_029940535.1 Vicinamibacterales bacterium | reverse complement strand
AAGTAGACCCTTTGGGATGCCTCCCGGTCATCCTGCGGTCATCCTGCGGTCATCCAAACAAATCTATCCAGACCGTGCCCGGCGTATGCCAGAATCCAGATCATGATTCGGGCGGCAGACTCGTCGCCTCACGGCAATCTCGTCAATCGGGGAGAAACACACGATGAAATTCATGATCAGCTACGAAATGCATCCCGAGCAACGGCACGAAGCCTATAAGACTTTCGCTCAGATGACGGCCGCCGATGACGAAGCGGACCGGGGCGGGGTGCAGCAAATCGGTCGGTGGCACGACTTAGCAGCCGCGAGAGGAGTCGTGATTTGCGAAAGCGACGATCTGGGGGCTGTTCATGCGTGGGCGATGAATTGGAACAACGTTCTTGATGTGGAGGTCACGCCGGTTCTCGATGATGACGAGGCTCGGGCGACTCTAAAGACAAAATTCAGCCTGGAATAAGCCACGCTGTTGAGCACGACCGCGGCCGACCTCGGTAAAACGGGGTCGGCTGTCATTCTGTTCGGCCGATTACGGCCGTTCGAACCCCCGTGTCAGGGAAAATCTTGCACAAACTTGCACAGAAGAGATTCGGCGTCGGGCGCACTGGTGCACCGTGATGGCCAGCGGATGCGCTGGACTCGTCGCGTGCCACCTTCACAACCAGCCCTCGCCGACAAACACTTCGTCAGCCCGGTCGCAGTGCGTCAGCAGCGCGATCTGGTTCGCCATCGTCCCGCTGGGTACGAACAGGGCGGCCGGTTTGCCCAGCAGAGCCGCCGCGCGCTCCTGCAGACCTGCGACCGTTGGATCTTCGCCCCATACGTCATCGCCAACCGGGACCTGGGCCCATCGCTTCGCGCATCGCTGCGGTGGGTCGGGTCAACGTGTCGGAGCGCAGATCGATGGTGGGGTGCATCGTCGGGGGATTATGTCGGCACGCGTCGGAGGCGTCAGTTTGACGGCGTCCCGGCGAATCCCATTAAATGAGGGCTCCTGAGCGACTGGGCCGTATCACGCGTCGGGCGGGTGAAAGGGAGACACGCGATGGTCAGATGCAATCGGCGTGAGTTCGTGGGCGCGCTGGCGGGGATGCCGGTGGCGGCGCGCGCGGCCTTTGGCGAACAAGCGGCGACACCCTCATTCCCGATCATCGACACCCATATTCATCTGTTCGACAAGACGCGGCCAGAGGGCGCACCCTACCCGCGCGACATGCCGGGCGGGGGAGAGCCGCCGCAGGGCATGATTGCCCTCCCCAACCGGTTCCAGGCGATCTCCGCGCCCCTTGGTGTGGTCGGGGCCGTTGTGGTCGAGGCCAGTCCGCGACTTGACGACAATCAGTGGATTCTCGATGTCGCGGCGAACGCGCCGATCATCGTGGGCCTCGTGGGGCGGATTGACCCTGCGGACCAGGCATTCGGGGAGCACCTCGATCGGCTGCGACGGAACCCGCTGTTTCTGGGTATCCGCCAGGGGCGGTTGCACCTCGGGCTCGACAGTCCTGGGTATATTGCCAACCTGCAGCGGCTCGCGGATGCGGATTGCAGCCTCGACGTCGACACCCCGCGGCAGGGGATGACGGCTCCCGAAGTGCTGGTGAAGATGCTTGATAAGGTGCCATCTCTACGTTTGGTGATGGACCACCTGCCTGACCTGCGGTTTCCTGATCGGGCGGCGAAGGATACGTATCGGATGTACCTCCGGGAACTTGGCACCCGTCCGCAGGTGTATATAAAACTGTCCGAGGTGGTTCGCACGTGGGGGGGCAGGGTGTCGACGGATCTCAACGCCTATCGGGACTGGCTTGATGAGTTGTGGTCGATCTTTGGTGAAGACCGCATCATGTTCGGCAGCGACTGGCCGCAGAGCGAGAGCCTCGAGTTCAATTCCTACCCCAATGTGTTCGGCGTCGCGCGTGCCTACGTGCGAGGCAAAGGGCCGAACGCGATGGAGAAGGTGTTCTGGAAGAACTCCCTCAAGCCCTACCGCTGGGTGCAGCGCCTACCAAGTCAGCGTCAGGTATGACTGTGATGGGTACGACCTCGCTGGACAGATAAAGTCGAGTTTATCCGAGCTTCTCCCGAAGCGCTTCATAGGGCGTTTTGCCCTGGAAGGCGCCGTGTGGCCGCTGATAGTTATAGAAGTTCTCCCACTCGGCCAGCTTCGCTTGTAGATCCACGTCGCCTTTGTAGGTGAGCAGCTGATAGAACTCCTGCTTATCGGTGCGGTGGGATCGCTCCACCTTGCCGTTGAGTTGCGGCGTCCTGGCCTTGATGTAGACGTGTCGAATGCCCTGGTCGGCCAGATGCCAGTGAAACTGGGCTTGGAACTCATGGCCGCGATCCGTACGGACGGTATGAATGCGAAATGGAAACTTCTCGATCACATGATCGAGGAACCGAATGGCGTTCTTCTGGGTGTGCCGCGCGTAGACCGTGAGGGCTCGAATCCGCGTGGCATCGTCGATGGCCGTGTATTGATACCGCCGCGTGGCCGTGCCGTCCGGGCTAACCAGCTTCAAAAACGTGACATCGACCTGGACGTGATGCCCTGGGACCTGCTTGGCGTACCGGTGGGTGTGCACGGCGCGGCGCCCGACGCGGGCGGGCAAGCGATTCAAGCCGTGACGCCGCAGGATCCGGTAGACGCCGGCGTGGGAGATCGTGATGCCGTGATACCGCTCGAGGTACCACACGATGCAAATCGGTCCGAGGTGGTAGGTCCGGTGGAGATGAAGCACCTTCTCGACGATCGCCGGCGGCGTGCACAGCCTCGGATTCTTGGGGCAGGGTCGCTGATTGATCAGCCCTTGATCCCCGTGGGTCTCATACGCCTTCTTCCAGACGTAGAATCCTGACCGAGCGACGCCGAAGTAGCGGCAGGTTTTCCGCACATTGCCGATGCGTGCGGCGTGCTCCAATACCCGTTTCTTCCGCCGAATGTCCTGCTGAGCCTTGTTCCTGACCGACCTCCTGGTTGTGGACACGTACCTTCACACAATGTGTCCAGCGAGGTCGTAAATTCCTACAGGGAACTGGAGTGGGTAAGTTGTGGGTAAGTCTGCCTCTAAGTCGCCCAGCACGGGGTGACCCTTTGTGCCCGTAAGTCGTTGAAAAGAATGGTGCCGGAGGTGGGGGTCGAACCCACACGGACCGAAGTCCACGGGATTTTGAGTCCCGCGCGTCTGCCAGTTTCACCACTCCGGCACGGAGGGTTGTTGTGGCCGGCCCGGGGAGGGTCCGACCTGCCCCGGCTGAGGGCCTGTCCGCACTAAGGTCGCACGGTTCCGTCGGTGCGCCAAAGATGAATCGTGCGTGTGTTCCCGCGCTGGTCTTCAAAACTCTGTGTTTCTTCTGGTTCCCAGTCGCCCATCCGGAAGGCGTGCGACACGATGCGCGCGCCCGGACGGAGTTGTCTGGTCAGCATGGGCCGGAGCTTCCGGTTTGACGACGTCAACAAGTACAAGGTGACGACGGTGGCCTCGGATACGTCGGCGGTCATCGCGTCTTCTTGACGAAAGGTGACGAGATCTTGCAGGCCGCGGCGCTGCGCGGCGGCGTTCGCCTCGGCGATTCGCTCCGGGTCGTAGTCGATGCCGACGCCTCGAGAGCCGTATCGCTGGGCGGCCTCGATGACGATCCGTCCGTCACCGCATCCGAGATCGTAGACCACGTCGTCTTTGGTGACCTTGGCCAACTCAAGCATGCGATGCACCACATCGAGCGGCGTCGGCACGTAGGGCGCCAGACTCGCCGGTTGCTGGCGTGCGTCGAGGGACGCCGGCGTAAGTGGCGACAGCATCACCATCGCCAGCAGGGTCGCCGCGGCTGCAATCTGGGTGCGCATCTGAGACCTCCGAGTTGCGGTCCTCTCGTCGGGTTCGCGGCTCCTACTCTAGCGCATTTCGCCGTGTACCAGAAAGGCACTCGACCTGTCGTGTCGGACTGATATTCGGACGATCTAGGTATGACAATATTGTCATTCAAAAAAATGGATACAAGGTCCAGCAGGTGCAACCAGCTGAAATGGCAAGAATTTAGCCCAAAATGGAGGTTCATATGAGGGTCACTTGGGGACCCATGTTGGAGGCTAACTCTCTCTTCTAGATAGGTTTGCAGTTGATCGTCACTGCCTGATCGGCTATACTCATAAGACTAGGGGCACGACGGAACTCGCATCCAACTGGGGGCAGTGTGACATTCGAGGTTGGAGACAAGGTCATTTACCCGAATCATGGTCTCGGGGTGGTCGAACGTATCGAGGACCGCACGATCATGGGGACGACCTGCGGTTTTTACTCACTCCGTATGGCGGATAGCGACACGATTGTGTTGGTGCCGCTGGACAACGTGGACGGCGTCGGCCTACGACGCGCTATCGCGGACACCGAGGTCAAGAGGATCTTCACGCTCCTCGGGAACGGCAAGATCGACAATCACCAAAACTGGAAGGGTCGCTTCAAGGACAATTCCGACAAGATGCGCACCGGGTCGATTTATGACGTGGTGGACGTTCTCAAGAACCTGACGTTCCTGTCAAGGTCGAAGAATCTGTCGTTTCGCGAGAAGCGGATGCTCGACCGGGCCAAGTTTCTCGTGGTCTCCGAAATTTCGGAGGTCGTGGGCGACCCGACCGAGGCGACAGACACGAAAGTCAACAAGGCGCTCGATCGGTGTTTCGTCAACCACGAGCGGGCGATTGCCAGGGCCAAAGTGGCCAAGACGAAGACCAGAGCCAAGGCGTCCTGAGCCGGACGCATCCACCGTTACGACGGGGCACGGACACGACACTACGAGCCCGATTCGGTAGCCCCGGATCGGGCTCGTGCCACATAGGCACTGACGCTGCCCACCGGCGCGCCATTCACCCGCGTCACCCATGCTCGCACCGCTGTTGACCGCCGTTGCCGCCGTTCGCTCCGTCGCGGCCTACGTGCTGGTGTCCCTCTACGTGCTGGTGGTGGGGCCGCCGGGTATCGTCGTCGCGCTGCTGACCGGTCGCCCCTGGCTCCTGTACTGGCTGGGCCGACAGGGGGTGCGGCTGGGGCTGACCACGGTTGGTATTCGGTACCGCGTGACTGGCACCAACCACGTGGACCGCGAGCGGGCGTCGGTGTACAGCGTCAACCACGCGAGCAATCTGGAGCCGCCGGTGGTGTACATGGCCCTGGCCGCCGCGCACCCCAAGCTGAAGATTCTGTACAAGGCGGAGATTCACAAAATCCCAGTGCTGTCGACCGTGTTCGACACGGCGGGGTTCGTGCCGATCCAGCGACGCAACCGCGAGCAGAGCCGGCAGGCGATTGATGCCGCCGCCGCGTCGCTACGCGCCGGCAACTCGTTCCTCATTTTTCCGGAAGGCACGCGCAGTCGGACCGGCGAGCTGCTGCCGTTCAAGAAGGGCGGGTTCGTGATGGCCGACCGCGGGCGCGCCGTCATCGTCCCGATGACGATTCTCGGCCCGCGTCAAGCCATGCGGCGGGGCAGTCCGATCATTCGCCCCGTGACAGTCACGGTGCGTATCGGGGCTCCGATCGATCTATCGTCGTTCGAATCCGGCTCGCGTGATGCGGTGATGCAAGCCACGCGCGGGGTCATGCTTGACCTGCTGGCGGCCGGGCCGCTTAGCACGCTGACCTGAACCCACGTGGCAGCCGGGCCGCCGGGCATCCCGCCCGGGTACTCACGACCCCCCAGTCGAGAAGCTCAGCGCATAGGACACCAGCGTGGCGCCGTCAGCCGCGAGAATCCCGTCTCCGAGTGTGACGGTGAGGGTCGCGTACTGACGGAGTGGCTCCTCGAGGGTCACCGAGAGTACGCGGTTGCGCCCTCGATACTCCACCGCGAACTCCACCGGCTCGTCGTCGACTTGGGCCCCGAGATAGTCAACCTCGACGTTCCCCTCGAACGACTCGTCATCCATGTCCCGCGAGAACTGGAGACGAATCAACACGTCGGTGGCCACGGCAGTGTCGTCCGGGGTCGGGGTCGAGAAGATGACCTCCGGCGAAGGGCCAAGGCGCCGGTCCTCGGTGACCAGGGTCGGCGCGAGCCTCGCCGGGCGCTCCACCTGTGCGAGTTCGGTCGCGGCGATTTCGACCAGTTGCTCGTCGCCCGTCACGAGCCCGGTGACCTGGAGCCAGCGCCCGGTGTCGACGCGGGCCATGACGTCCAGCTTGAAGCCGTCGCCGCGCGGCTCCTTGTCGACGACCCAGATGGCGGCATTGCCCGATTGCAGCACGAAGTCGTATTGGCTCGTGCCAGGGGCTTCCGGCAGGTCACCGTAGAGGTTGCGCCCCCGAAATCGACCAATTACCGTGACGGGGCGGTCGAGATAGCGCGACGGTTCCAGGCTGATGGCCTGGATGGTGGGCGACTCCGGCTCGGCCGCGCGCTGGGTCGCGTCGGCGATCAGCAGCATGAGCTCCCCGCTGACCGGCCAGCGGCGGTTGAAGAGTCGCTCGGACAGTTGCCGGATCAGAAACGTGTCGAGTCGCGAGTCGTCCGGCTGCAGGCGGCCCACATCCCAGAAGGTGCCCTCGATCTCCAGCAGTTCCGGGTCTTCACCGGGTGCCGGCGCCGTGACATTGAGCGCCCGGATCTGACGTTCGCCATCTGTGACGAAGACGTCACGCAAGTCGCCCTCCGCCCGCGCCCGCAGCAGGACTGGCCGGCTGTGAAAGAAGGTGGTGTAGGCACTCAGGGCCGCGACAGTGGCCGAGATGCGCTGGACCGGCTGGGCCGAGATGCCAGCGGGGAGTGCGGCGCCGATCGCGAGGGCGATCAGCGACGCCCAGGCGGTGGATGGCCGGCGCAGGGTCACAAAACAATTTAACATATACTTTTCGAAGCATTTGCGAGGATGCCCCGCCACAGTGGCTGGTGCCGATTCTGACGACACGGGTATGACGGATCAGGTTTCCGAGCAAACCACGAACCGGTTGTCGCTCTACCTCCGGTTTCTCAACGAACTCGACGCCAACGGTGTACGTACCGTGTCGTCAAAGGTGCTGGCGGCCGAGTTTGACCTCAATGCGGCCCTGATTCGGAAAGACCTGTCGCACTTCGGCGACCTCGGGGTGCGCGGGGTCGGCTACATCGTCAAGGATCTCCGCCATCGGTTGCGCCAGATTATTGGCCTTGATCGGCGGCTGAACGTGGCCATCATCGGGGCCGGCAATCTCGGGTTTGCATTGGCCGACTATCCGGGGTTTCGCCAGGACGGCTTCCGGATCGTGGCGCTGTTCGATTCGCTACCGGACAAGGTCGGGACGCGGTCGCGAGGCGGTATCCTGATTCACGACATCCGCGATCTGAAGCGGGTGGCCAAGCGGGAAGGCATCACCATCGCCGTCGTCGCGGTGCCCGCCGGCTCCGCCCAGATTGTGGTCAACACCGTGGTGGACGCCGGTATCAAGGCGCTGTTGAATTTTTCTCCGGGCTCGCTCCGGGTGCCGAGTGACGTCAAGTTGAAGAGCGTCGACCTGACCGTGTCGCTCGAGAGCCTGTCCTTCTTTTTGGCCAAGACGTGAGGCCGGCGCTCGACTACAGACAGATGGCGACACCAAAGAAACGACCACCGAAGCGGCCCGTGCGCGCACGGCTGTCCCACGTCAATGCTGACGGCAGTGCCCGGATGGTCGATGTCGGCGAGAAGGCGGTGACCCGTCGCGAAGCGGTGGCGCGGGGCACCATTACTATCGCGCCCGATGCCCTCGCACTGATTCGCAGTGGGCGGATCGCCAAAGGAGACCCGCTGCAAACAGCGCGACTGGCTGGCATCATGGCGGCCAAGCGCACGGCCGACCTCATTCCGTTGTGTCATCCGCTGCCGCTCTCACATGTCGATGTGGAGCTGCTGGCCCGGGACGACGGGTATGACATCGAGGCGGTCGCGCGCACGACGGCGCAGACCGGAGTGGAAATGGAGGCGTTGACGGCGGTGGCGGTCGCGGCGCTCACCGTCTACGACATGGTGAAGGCGGTGGACAAGACCATGGTGATCGGCGAGATCCGTCTGATGCAGAAGACCGGCGGCCGCAGCGGCGCGTATCGCCGAAAATGACATGCCTGCACCCCTCATTCGGACGTTGGCCGAGCTGCCGTTTCATGTCTCCGGCCGCTATCCGAAGCCGGTACTCGTCCGCCGCTGTGTCGGCGACACACTGGTGGACCGGTCGAGCCGCGAGCTGTTCGACGAGGTGCGCGACCTCAGCTTGGGACTGGAGAGCCTCGGGGTCGGCCCGGGTGACCGAGTGGCCATTCTGTCCGACAGCCGGCCCGAGTGGACCATCACCGATCTGGCCATTCTGACGGCTGGCGCCGTCACCGTGCCGGTCTACGCGACGCTGCCGGCCAACCAGGTGGGGTACATCCTGGCCCACTCAGGGGCCCGCATCGTGGTGGCGGCCGACGAGGTGCAGGCGGCCAAGGTGCGGGAGGAGCGACACCGGCTGCCGGCGCTCGAGACCGTCGTGGTGGTCGATGCCGAGCCTGACGGCGGCAGCGACGCGACGTCGTGGAGCGACATCGTCGAGCGGGGGCATCAGCGGTTGATGACGGAGAACGGCTTGGGCCGGCAGTACAAGGAGCGGGCGCACGCGATCGAGCCGGACGCGCTGGCCACCATCATCTACACGTCCGGGACGACCGGGCGTCCCAAGGGCGTGATGCTCTCGCACCGCAACTTTGTGGTGAACGTGCTCGATATCGATGCGGTGGTCACGATCACCGACGATGACACCGTGCTGTCGTTCCTCCCGCTCAGCCATGCGTTCGAGCGGATGATCGTCTATCTGTATCTCTACAAGGGCGCCACGATCGCCTTCGGCGAGTCGTTCGCCACCCTGGGGCGGGACATGCAGCAGGTCCGTCCGACGGTGATGACCGGGGTGCCCCGTGTCTATGAAAAGCTGCGAGCGCGGATCGTCGACGCGGTGGCAGCGGCCCCGCGCGCGCGTCAGGGGCTGTTCGCCTGGGCCGTCGGGGTGGGTCATGCCGCCGCGACGGCGCGGCTGGCGGGACGCGAGCCGGGCGCGTTGACGCGGCTGCAGCTGCCGTTGGCCGATCGGCTCGTGCTGTCCAAGATTCGCGCTCGGACCGGCGGTCGACTCCGGTTCGTCGTGTCCGGCAGCGCCCCGCTCGGACGCGATGTCGCCGAGTTCCTGTTTGCGATCGGGCTACCGGTGCTCGAGGGCTACGGGCTGACCGAGACCTCGCCGGCGCTCACCGCCAATCCGCTCGAAGCGCCCCGACTCGGGTCGGTCGGGAGAGGGCTGCCCAGTGTCCAGCTGCAGATCGCGGATGACGGCGAGATTCTGGCCAGAGGGCCGAACGTGATGGTCGGCTACTACGACAACCCCGAGGCGACGGCGGCCGCCATCCGGGACGGCTGGTTTCACACCGGCGACATCGGGCAGCTCGACGCCGACGGCTATCTGTCGATCACCGACCGCAAGAAAGAGCTGCTGGTCACGGCGGGTGGGAAGAATGTGGCCCCGCAACCGATCGAGGCGCTGCTCAAGCGCGACGCGATCGTGGCCGAAGCGGTGCTGATTGGCGACCGACAGCGTTTTGTGGCCGCACTGCTGATCCCCGATTTCGCCCTCCTCGAACAACGGCTGTCTGGCGGATCTGCCGGCGTCAGTCGTGAGGCGCTGGTGGGTCGGGACGATGTGCGCGAGCTGTTTCAACCGATCGTCGACCGCGCCAACAGCGAGCTCGCGAGTTTCGAGCAGGTGAAGGCGTTCGTCCTGCTGCCCGCAGAGTTCACAGTCGAAGGCGGCGAATTGACCCCCACCCTGAAGGTAAGACGACGCGTAGTCGCCGACCGATGGCAGGACGTCATCGAAGCCATCTACGCGGCGCCACCCCCGCCCGAAGGCTGACGCCGGAAGGTGGTTGCGGTCCGGCGATGGGACTGAGGTGCACGCTTCCACCACCCGCTCTGAGAAACAGCCAGTGGGTCTGCGACCCAAGAAGAAACGTTCTCCAGGTAAGGAGCAGGGCAGCGGTGAACCGCGCGTGGGGTTCGGGGCAGCGCCCCGTCTAAAAAACAGTCGCGTGCGTCAGCGGCCACCAGCGGAGGTGCACTTTTCCGATGACGTATTTCTCCGGCACCTGGCCCCAGTACCGGCTGTCCGAGCTGTTGTTCCGGTTGTCGCCCATTACAAAATAGTGGGCTTCCTGCACCACCTCGGGGCCGTGGTTCTCGTGGCTCCGGTAGTCGGGAGGCACATACTCGTCCGGTAGCAGCACCTCGTTGACATACACGCGCCCGTCTTCGATCCGGACCGTGTCACCTTCTCCCGCGATGACCCGTTTGACGAACGACTTGTCCGGGTCGCGGGGGTAGTACAGCATCACGATATCGCCTGGTTCCGGCAGGCCGAAAAAGCGATAGAGCGCCTTGTTGACGATGAGCCGGTCCTGGTCTTCCAGGGTGGGCTCCATGCTCTTGCCTTCGACCCGCGCCACCTGAAAGCCAAACGTCACGATCAACGTGGCATACACGGCGGCCGAGGCGAAGGTCTTCAACCACGCGACCACCTCTTCGCCGATCCGGGCCAGCATCGCCGAGCGGCGCGAGCCGCGCTCGAGGTCGTAGGCCTGGCTCGGCGACAGCAGATAGGCTGGTGTCTCCGCGGCGTCATCTGGCGACGGCGGCCGATACCCGGAAACGGGGGTGACTACAGGCTCAGATACTCCCGGAAGCGCTTGGTCTGCGTTCGGCTGACCGGAATCTCCGTCCGTTTCCCGTCCTTCATCCTCAGGATGTAGTTGCGACTCAACCAGGGCACTATCTCCTTGATCTTGTTGATGTTGACCAGGTGCGACCGGTGCACCCGCCAGAATACCGCGGGGTCGAGGTGCGAGTGCAGTTCATCGAGCGTTCTGTAATTTGACGTGCCGGTTACCGTGTCCGTCACGATCGTGATGACGTCGTCGGCGAGCGAGGCGCAGACGATGTCCTCCGCTTGCACGAGCAGCAGACGGTCGCCGGTTTTTACCGCCAACCGCTCCCGGCGACTCTGCCGCTCTGCTACATATTCGACGATGCGCTCGAGCTCTTTGTTCGCCTCCGTGCGATTCGAGGGGTCTGATGTTGTCACCAAACGCCGGACCCGTTCAATCGCGCGCGACAGTCGCGGCGGCTCCACCGGTTTCAGCAGGTAGTCGACCGCGTGTACCTCGAACGCCTCCATGGCGTACTGATCGAAGGCGGTGACGAACACGACATGGCTCGGCACGTCGCGATCGAGCAGCTGCCGGGCGACCTCGAAACCGGTGAGCCCCGGCATCTGAATGTCGAGCAGCACGAGGTCTGGCTCGAGGGTCTCGGCCAGAGACACCGCCTCTGGTCCGTCCGCCGCCTGCTCCACCACCTCGACATCGTCGAGCTGCTCGAGCTGAAAGCACAGCTCGTTGCGCGCGAGCTGTTCATCGTCGGCGACCAAGACCCTGAGAGCCATTTTATCAAGACCGTGCACGGCCCACTACTCCCGCCGTTCGCCCATCCACCCCGCGCCGGCGCGGTCAGGCCGAGACTGGCTGCGGGGTCGCCAGTTCCGGAATCTCGATCCGCGCGCACGTGCCCTCGCCCGGCACGCTGCTGATCTGCAGTTGATAGTTCGCGCCGTAAATCACGCGCAGCCGTTCATCGACGTTGCGCAGACCGATGCCCCCGGTCCGGCCGAGCTCCGGCCCGTCCGAGGCCATGCCGAGCCCGTCGTCGACCACCTGG
Source organism: Vicinamibacterales bacterium (assembly GCA_029940535.1). Classification (GTDB taxonomy): domain Bacteria; phylum Acidobacteriota; class Vicinamibacteria; order Vicinamibacterales; family UBA8438; genus UBA8438. The sequence goes on along the minus strand of JAPYUM010000002.1, from coordinate 94,445 downwards.
ATCACCGTGTGCCCGTCGACGCGCTCGCTCGAGATGGTAATACGCCCGCCGCCCACCTTGCGGGTCAACCCGTGTTTGATCGAGTTTTCGACCAGCGGTTGCAGCAGCATGCTGGGCACCAATTGGTCGAGGGTGTCCGGCGCGATACGTTTCTCGACCGCCAGCGTGGGGCCGAAACGTACTGTCTCGATATAGAGATATTCGTCGATGGACGCCAACTCCTCACGGAGCGTCACGAAATGATCCTGACTTCGCAGCAGCTGGCGCAGCAAGCCCGAGAGCTTGCCGATCAGCATTCGGGCCGTCTCCGGGCGCGACCGGATCAAGGAGGAGATCGATGTGAGCGTGTTGAACAAGAAGTGCGGATTGATCTGACTCGCCAGCGCCTCCAGCCGCGCCGTCATCAACAGCTTTTCCTGCTCCTCGAGCCGGTGTTCGATGCGGGCCGTGTTCCAGATCTTGATCGGTACCGCCACCGACAGCACCGTGGTCAGGACGACCAACGCCAGGAGCCAGGCGTTGGGTGATTGCAGATAAAACAATCGGGCGTCGGTGACCGTGGTGAACCGCGCGCCGAGGGTCTGGCGCAAGAGTTCGAGGCCAATCGGTGCGGCCAGCAACGTAAATTGCCAGTCGACACGAAAACGACCAAACAGCTTCCACGAGTGCTTGTGCAGTGCGGTGACAAGCAACGGCGATACGTGCCAGATTGCCTCTTTCGGCGACAGCTCCCGCAACCCGCCGCCTGCGAATCCGGCCCCCACGGTCAGCAGGATGGCAATCCATTCACCGACCGCCAGGGCCGGGAACCCCGCCAGGCAGCCGACGATGGCGCCGGCGTAGGGTCCCGCGATGAGGCCCGCCAGGAAGGAGCCGGCCACCGACAGGTCGGCCGCGTCGTAGTTGAGCAGCAGGCGTGACCCGACGCCGAGCATGACCGGAATACCGAAGGCAATCGCGAAGGTGAGGCGCTCGCGCCAGGCCCGTTTTTCGGTGAGCAAGATACGGCGGAACTGACCAAACCGGACCAGCATGGTCGCCAGCACCGCCGCCACCGCCACCTTGACGACCAGGATGATGAGCAGCTGCGACTCGAGCGAGAGGAGCCGAACTTCCTGTGGCACAGAAGACATTATATTTGAAGGAGTTATCACCGGGGCGCCTTGCTCGGGCGGCGGTGAACCGCTATAGTCGAAAGGTTGTCAACTCGTCACTGCTCCCACCTCTGAACTCGCCCCTTATGCCCCCACAGGTCCCACAGCCCGACGCTAAGCCGATACTGGCGACCGGGGACGCGGCCACCCGTGCGCTCTCAGTCGCGCCGGTCGAGACTGATTTCGTCGAAGAAGTCTACGAAGACATCTCGTGCTGGTATGACTGGTGGTTCGGACCCACGCTTCATGCGGGGCGGCTCGAATCGATCGGCCGGCTCGGTATTCGGCCCGGCGATCAGGTGCTGGAGGTCGGCGTTGGCACCGGCATCAACGCCGCGCTCTACCCGAAAGACTGTCACGTCACGGGGATCGACCTCTCGGCGTCGATGCTTGAGAAGGGCGCGAAGCGTCTCGCCAAGCGCGGCGTGCGCAACGTCCGCCTGATGCAGATGGATGCCGAGTCGCTGACCTTTCCGGACGATTCGTTCGACATCGTCTATGCGCCGTACACGATCAGCGTCGTGTCAGACCCGATCAAAGTGGTGCATGAGATGCGTCGGGTGTGTCGCCCCGGCGGGCGGTTCGTGTTCCTGAATCACTTCTTGAGCGAGCACCCGTTCGGCGCCAAGGTCGAACGGCTCATTTCGCCGCTGACGGTGTATGCCGGTTTCAAGGCCGACCTCGACCTGCCGGCGTTTCTCGTGCAGGCCGGCCTCGAGCCGGTGTCCATCGAGAAGGTCAACATCCCCCGCATCTGGTCTCTGGTCACCTGTCAGAAAGACTGAAGTAGGCGGTCGGCCACCACCTCCGCCCCATCGCAGCGCGGCCGCGCGACCGCCGGCTGGTCCAGCACCTGCCGCACCGTGGGCGTCCAGCGACCCGCGAACAGATCGTCCTGATCGAGATGGGCGCAGCGCACCAGCCGCGGCATCGCGTCCACCAACACCGCGTATTCGGCGAAGTCGCCTCGCGACGTGTAGATCAGCGCCGTGTGGTTCGCGGCACACTCGGCAATGATGCCGTAGCCCGGCTTTGTCAACACGACGTCGGCGGCGGCGACGAGGTCTTCATACCGAATGCCGCGTGCCTCCAGCGACGGGACGTCGAGCTGAAAGACGTTCCCGCCGAGGGCGGACGAGACCGGCCCGATGTCTACCGCGTCTCGGGTCACCATCACCGCGAGGTCCGGGTCTCGGGCCACCGCGCCCCAGTCGACCGCGCCGAGTCCGTAGCGACCGAAGGAGAGGAGCGCCAGCGGGCGGTCCCTCGGGAGGCCCAGCTCGTCCCGGGTCTCGGCCGCGGGTCGTCGGGCGTGCCGCGCCACGAGCGGCACATCGACGATGTTGGCGAACGGTTCGAAACCGCCCGCCATCGGAAGCCGAAGCGCCGTATCGGCCGACTGATAGGCCGAGCGAATGACGGGGAGCAGCTGGGGGGTGTCGGCGAGCCACCGCGCGTAGTGCGCATAGATCCAGTCCCACGTGAAGTTGCTGACGACGACCGACGGGATGCCCGCCCTCAGGGCGGCGGCGCACGCCAGTGGAGGGACGTCGCCCACGACCAGCCGGGCGTCGTGTTCAGCGAGGAGTTTCGCCTCCTCGGCGGCACGTGTGTCGAGCTCGCGATGGAACGCCCAGGCCCTTGTGATAGAGGCGGGCACATCGACGTTCAAGCTGTCGAGCTGAGCGACCCCGGTGTCCGTGTCGCCGGCAACGAACGTGAACGGCTGCGTCAACGACCGGTCGAACAGCCATTGCGGGGCGCTGGTGCGGATGACCACCCGACCGGTCGGCCGGCGGGCTGCGAGCGCGTTGATGATCTCGACCTGTCGCGATGCGTGCCCGAAGCCGTGCCCGGAGATGTAGAAGACGACCGTGCCGCTGTGAGTCACGCGTATGATCTTCACATGCCACGCGACGCGGGGTCGCACGGATATAATCGAGGCATCCATGGAACCGATGAGTCGTCTTGGTTGGTACTCCCGCCGCCTCAGTGGCCCGGGGCTGGGCGCACTGGTGTGTGCGGCGCTCGTGTGGCCTCACCCGGTGTCTGGGCAGCCACGAACCCGCACCCAAGAGACGGAGTTTCATCGCGCGGTGACCGGTGCGCTCGCCCACGGGGATCCCGACGAGGCACGTCGCCTGGCCGAAGTGCGCGATGCTGACGATCCATCTGCCGCGGCCGTGCTGGCACGGCTCGACATCATGCGTGGTGAGTACGCCGCGGCCGAGAATCGGCTGACACCGGTGGCGGAGGTCAACCCCATCAGCGGCGCCGGTCTCGAGCTGGCCCTGCTGTACGAGTATCTGGGACGTCGTGACGAGGCGCGGCCGCGTTTGCGGGTCTTGCTCGATCGGCTGCGACGCTCACCCGATCCGCTGGACCTCTATCGGGCCACGCTCGCTGCTCGGGCGCTCGGTGATTACCGCTTGGCCAACACGCTCATTCGCGCCGCATCACTCGAGGCGCCGGACGACCCGGCCATCCAGACGTTGTGGGGCGAACTCTTCGTTGAAAAATATGACAACCGCGAGGCGTCGACATCGTTCACCGACGTGCTGCGGCTGGATGACACGTGGGCCCCGGCCCACCTGGGTCTCGCCCGCTCGCTGGTCGATACCGACCCGCCCACGGCCCGCAACATGGCCGCGGCGGCCCTCGAGATTGCACCAGACTACGTGGACGCTCACATCTTTCTGGCCCAGCGCGACCTCGACGATCAGGAGCATGAGGCGGCCGGCGCCGGCCTCGAACGCGCGCTCGAGATCAATCCTCTCAGCCTGGAGGCGCGGTCGCTGATTGCGGCCGTGGCGTATGTCGAAGACCGACTCGACGATTTCGACGCCGAGGTCGGCCGGGTCCTGGAGATCAACCCGGTCTACGGCGACGTGTACCGTGTCGCCGGGAACCTGACAGCACGCAAGTACCGGTTTCCGGAGGCGGTGACGCTGGTCCGACGCGGACTGGAGATCGACCCGGACAACACCCGGAGCCACGCGGAACTGGGCTTACACCTGCTGCGCACCGGCGACGAGCCGGCGGCCCGGGTGGCGCTCGAGCGGTCGTTCGCCGACGACCCGTACGACGTCGTGACCTACAACCTGCTCGACCTGCTCGATGCGCTCGACGAGTTCGAGACGTTTGAGGTGGGCGACATCGTCGTGCGCCTGCATCGCGATGAAGCGCCGGTCATGAAGAGTTATGTGCTGTCACTGGCTCAGCGGGCGCTCGAGGACCTCTCCGCGCGCTACGACTTCAAGCCGGAGGGGCCCATCCTCATCGAGATGTTTCCGCGTCACGATGACTTCGCGGTGCGCACGCTCGGCTTACCCGGCATGATCGGGGCGCTCGGGGCCTGTTTCGGCAGTGTGGTGACGCTCGATTCCCCTCGGGCGCGGACACCGGGCGAATTCAACTGGGAAGCGACACTGTGGCACGAGATCGCGCATGTCATCACCCTGCAGATGTCGAACCAGCGTATTCCGCGCTGGATGAGCGAGGGCCTGTCCACCTTCGAGGAGAAGCGCGCCCGACCGGACTGGGCGCGTGACCAGGATCTGGGTTTCGCCACTGCCCTGAACGAGGACAACGTGCTGTCGCTGCGCGACCTGAATAGTGGGTTCTCTCGACCGGAGACGATCTCGATGGCCTACTTCCAGGCCTCGGTGCTCGTCGAGCATCTCATCGATGCGTACGGTGAATCGACAATTCACCAGATGTTGCGCGCCTGGGGCGACGGGCTCGATACGGAGGAGGCGTTGGAGCGAGTGGGTTTGGATTTCGACTCGCTGCAGGCCTCGTTCGACGTCGCGGTCGAGGCGCGCTTTGGCGACTTGCGCCGGGCCATGGAGGGACCGGAGGAGTCCGCACCCAGTCCGGATGCCCCGGATCGTCTGTCGATGCTTCGAGAGATGGCGACCGAGCATCCCGGGAGCTTTCCGGTGCAGATGGCGTTGGGTCGCGCGCTACGGGAGGCGGGCGAGACCGATGGGGCGGTGGTGGCGTTCGGGACGGCCGTCGACCTCGCGCCGATGGTGACGGGGGGCAGCAGCCCGCGTGTGCCGCTGGCCGAGATCGCCGTCGAGCAGGGCGACCCGGGTCTGGCCATGGACCATCTGGCCGCTCATCTCGAGTATGACGCGCGCGACATCGTGTCGGCGCGGCAACTGGCCGTGCTCGCCGAGGAGCAGGGCGACGACGTGCGCCTGCGCCGCGCCTACGAACTGATTGTCGAGATCGATCCGTTCGACCCGACGCCGCACCAGGCGCTGGGGCGGCTGGCCACGACGCGGGAGGACCATGCGGTGGCGGCGATCGAGTTCGAAGTCAGCCTGGCCATCGGTCCGCTGGATCGCGTGGCCACCCAGATCGATTTGGCGGAGAGCTATCTGGCCGCCGGACGCACCGACGACGCCAAGCGGGAAGTGATCGCGGCGCTCGAGACAGCGCCCTCCTACGAACGCGCGCTGGAGTTGCTGCTCACGATCGTGGAGGCCGGCTAGTTGCGTCCAGGTGTCTCCGGAGGGCTCGTGCTGGCGGTGCCGCTGGTCTTGATGGTGGTCTCGCTGCCGGGATTCGTCCGGCCGCTGGCCGCGGGGCAGCCGCCTGGGGCCGTCATTACCGACATCGATTCGGGCACCCCCACACCACAGCTCGACGGGCTCGAGTGGACCTTCGTCCGCATCCGCTACAGTTCGCCGGAGGACAAGCTGGGCGCCTTTCGGGCGCAGTACTGGAGCGACCCGTGGGTGATCGACGGTCCGGCCGCCGAACAGAATCTCTCTCGCCGACTCGGGCGGGTCACGTCCATCCACGTCAACGAGCCGATTGTGCTCACGCTGGACGACGAGCGGCTGTGGGCCTACCCGTGGATCTATTTCGTCGAGCCGGGCAACTTGCGCTTCACGCCCGACGAAGTGGAGATCATGCGGGAATTCCTCACCCGCGGCGGCACCGCCACCTTCGACGATTTTCACGGTCCGATCGAGTGGGAGTCGGTTGCGGGCGAACTGAAGCGCGTGTTTCCCGATCGAGAGATCGTGCTGTTGCCGACGGACCATCCAATTTTTAAGTGTTTCTACCAGTTGACGGAGTATCCGCAGATTCCGGGGCTCGGTTCGTTCTTCAACGGCGTGACCTGGGAGAAGGGCGGCCTCGACGCCGGCGTGCATGCGATTTTGGACGACGATGGTCGCGCCATGGTGCTGCTCAACTTCAACACCGACATGGGTGACGGTTGGGAGTGGTCGAACGCCGAAGACTATCCTGGGTATCTGCAGTACACCGCCCAGGCCTACCGCATGATGATCAATGAGGTGGTCTACGCACTCACGCACTAATCAGTGACCCCCAGCATCGGCGGTCATTTGGGGGACGGTGCCGGCCACACACACTATGGATACTGCGATCACGGATGCGGCGGCGGGCGCCGAGCGGCTCGTCGCGAGCCGCGAGCGCGTGCTGGCGGAGCTCCGCAAGGCGATCATCGGGCAAGATGCGGTGATCGATCTGGTGCTCACGGCGCTGTTCACCGGAGGGCATTGCCTGATCACCGGGGTGCCCGGGCTCGCCAAGACTCACTTGATCAAGTCGCTGGCCTCGATTCTCGACCTGCGCTTCAAGCGGATTCAGTTCACGCCCGACCTGATGCCGGCCGACATCACCGGCACGGAGATACTCGAGGAAACCGGGGGACACCGCAGACTCACCTTTGTCGAGGGGCCGATCTTCGCCCAGGTCGTGCTGGCGGACGAAATCAACCGGACGCCACCCAAGACCCAGGCCGCCCTGCTGGAGGCGATGCAGGAGTATCACGTCACGGCGGCGGGCCGCACCTACCCGCTGCAGCGCCCGTTCTTCGTATTGGCGACGCAGAATCCGATCGAGCTAGAGGGGACCTATCCGCTGCCGGAGGCCCAGTTGGATCGGTTCATGTTCAACGTGGTCATCCGCTATCTGTCCGAAGACGATGAAGTGCGCGTGGTCACCCAGACCACGGGCGACGAGCCGCCGGCGCTGGCGCGTATCCTCGACGGCGACGAGATCCTGGCGGCCCAACGACTGGTGCGCCGGGTGCCAGTTGCCGAGGAAGTGGCCCGCTATGCCGTCCGGCTGGTTGATGCGTCGCGACCTGGTCAGCCGAACACGCCGGATTTTGTCGGGAAGTGGGTGAAGTGGGGCGCCAGTTTGCGCGCGTCTCAGGCGTTGGTCCTCGGCGGCAAGGCCAGAGCGCTGATGCAGGGTCGGTATTCCGTGTCGGTCGCCGATGTCCGTGCGCTCGCCCCGGCCGTGTTGCGCCATCGGATTGTGACCAACTTCTACGCGGAATCTGACGAGGTGGACGCCGACGCGGTGGTGGCCCGTTTGCTCGAGACGGTGCCGGCGCCTGCGAGCGGACTGTGAGATGGCGAGTGTCACCGGCCGTGAGCGGTCATTTCTCGATCCCGCCGTCGTGGCGCGGATCGGGTCGCTCGAACTGATCGCCCGGACCATCGTCGAAGGATTCTTCGCCGGCCTTCATCGGAGCCCGTTCAAGGGCTTCAGCGTCGAGTTCAGCGAGTATCGGCCCTACCTGCCTGGCGACGACCCCGGCACCATCGATTGGAAACTGTTTGCCAGAAGCGATCGCCACTACGTCAAGAAGTTCGAACAAGAGACCAATCTCGAGTGTCATCTCCTGCTCGACGTGAGTGCGTCGATGGGATACGCGTCGCACGCGGTCTCGAAGCTGCGGTTCGGGGTGTGTCTGGCGGCGGCGCTCGCCTATCTGATGCACCGGCAACGCGACGCGGTGGGCCTGACGCTCTTCGATGATCACGTGGTCGACTCGGTGCCGGTGGGCAGCCGGGGCGGTCAGCTTCGCGCGTTACTGGCCGGTCTGAGCCGCGCCTCGCCCGGCACCCGGTCCGATGTGCAGATGCCGCTGCATCAGTTGGCCGCGCAACTGACACGGCGCGGGCTCGTTGTGCTGATTTCCGATCTCCTGGATGACCCAGCCGGCATCATCGAGGGCTTGAAACACCTGCGGTTTCAGGGTTCCGAGGTGTTGGTGCTCCAGACGCTCGACCCGGCGGAGTTGACGTTTCCATTCGATCAACCAGCGCGCTTCGAAGACCTCGAAACCGCCGATGCCGTGCCCGTGGTGCCGGAGCAGGTGCGGGCACAGTATCTGGACCAGATGCGGTCGCTGTCTGAACGGTATCGGCGCGAGCTCCGGCGGGCCGGGATCGATTATCACCAACTGAACACGTCGACCCCGCTCGATACCGCGCTCAGGGCGTATCTCTCGACACGCGCGCGTCGCTGGTAGACGCTCATGCTTGGGTTGTCGTTTCTCGTGCCGGCGTTTTTGGTGGGCGGGCTGGCCGCCCTGGTGCCGCTGATACTGCACCTCCGCCGTCGCGAGCGGTTGCCGCGTCTCCCGTTCAGTGACATCCGCTTCCTGCGCGACGTTCCGGTGGAACAGGCCCGCCGCCGTCGGCTGCGCGAGTGGTTGCTGTTGGCACTCCGGGTCGCCGCGCTGTTCCTGCTCGCCCTCGCCTTCGCGCGTCCGTTCCTGAACGATACCGACGCCGCGGCGCTGGCGTCGCAGTCGGCCACGGTGGTCTTGATTGATACCTCGTTCAGCATGTCCGCACCGGCCCAGCTCGCAGCGGCTCGCGGCCTGGCCCTCGAGGCTATCGACGCTGCGCCGGACGGTCATCTCGTGGGGGTGGTGGCCTTTGACACCCGCACCCGTGTCGTGGCTGAGCTGGGCGAGCGACCTGCGGCACGATCCGCGATCGAGGCGGTGAGTCCGGGGCCGCGGGGCACCCGCTACGCGGACGGTTTGGCCGCGGCGGGAGCGATGATCGGAACGCGCGACGGCCGGATCGTCGTCGTGACCGATCTCCAGGCTGGCGGGTGGAACGCTGGCGATGGCCTGGTGCCCCCGGGCGTCGACGTGTCTATCCGCGATGCCGGCCGCCCGGACGGCAACCTGGCCATCGTCGCCGTCGAGTCGGAGCCGACCCAGACCCTCGCGGTGTTGTTCCGTGCCGGCACGGTGTCCGACGACACGATCGTGTCGCTCAGGGTTGACGACGAGCTCCTCGCCGAGGTGGCCGTCACCGCGGAGCCAGGTCACACGACGGTCCGCTTGCCGGTCCTGCCTGAGGCAGGCGTTGCGACCGTGTCGGTGAACGACGGGGTGGGGTATGGGGTCGACGACCGGCGCTATCGGTTGCTGGACCCACCTGCGCCGACGCCCGTGCTGATCGTTGTTGGAGGGGGCGGCGGGGACGACGGCGATGCCGCCCGCGACACCGACGCCGTCTTCTATCTGCAACGCGCCCTCGCGCCGGGAGAGTCGGCCGGGCCGTTTCTCCCCGAGGTGGTCCGGGCCGAGGCCTACGGCGCGCCGACCAACATCGCACTCGGCCCCCGAACCGGCGCCGTCATACTGGTGGGGGGGCGGGGATTGGGGCGTCGTGGCCGCGAGCGACTGGCGACGTTCGTGCGTGACGGCGGCGGGCTCTTCGTGGTCGGCGGCAACGCGGCGGATCTGGGCGGTCTTGACAGTCTGGACAGTCTGTTCGGGGGCGAACCGGAGCTGGGCCTGGGAGCATCGCTGACCCACCCGGAACCGGTCGGGTTGATGTCCCAGGACCCGCGCCATCCGATCATGGGGGGGCTCGGCGGTCTGGCGGGGGCGCTCGGACAAACGAGATTTTCTCAAACCCGTCCACTTCGGGCGGGGGACGGCACGGTGCTGGCCCGGTTCAGCGACGGAAATCCAGCGCTGGTTGAGCACACCGTGGGGGCTGGGCGGCTGCTGATCTTTGGCGCCGGTCTGGGCGCCGACGGGAGCGACTTTCCACGGAGGGCGACGTTTGTGCCGTTCCTCCACGAGACACTGACCTATCTGAGTGCGACCGACACACGTTCTCGCGAGTTCATCGTCGGCGACAGCCCAGTCGGCACGGTCGCACGCACCGAGGCCCCCGGCGTTGTCGAGGCGGGTGACGGCCGGCGTGTCGTCGTCAACGTCGATCCACGTGAGTCGGACCCGACGGCGGTGACCCCAGAGCAATTCGCCGCCTCTGTCGGCACGTTGTCGCGGGCGGCCGAGCGTCAGGAGCGCGACGCGGCGGGGGGCCGCGAGTCCGGGCAGCAACTCTGGCGCGTCTTGCTGATGCTCATGATCGTCGTACTGGTCGCCGAAGGGCTGCTGGGCCGGCGCATGGCCTGACCGCTTGGGTGCACTTCTGTCCGCGAGACCGTGGTCCGGTCGTGCCGGCACCCACGATGTGGGCTCAGTTCAGTGAGAGAATTGAGGCGGATGAATCAGGAGCACCTGGCGGAGTTGCGGGCGGCGCTGGCGGGGGTGCGGCGACGCTGGGTCGCCACCCGCGCGTTGCGGGCGGTCGCGCGACTGCTCGCCGGCGTCTGCGGCGCCGTGACGTGCCTGCTGGTGGCGGAGTTGTGGCTCGCGCCGCCAGACCTGCCCATGCTGTGGCTGGCGGCCACGGTGCTGTTGGCGACGACCCTGTTTGCGGCGCGCGTGCTCTGGCCTCTGCGTGAGCGACCCTCCGACCGGCGCGTCGCGCGTCTGGTGGAAGAGCGGTGTCCCGAGTTCGAGGACCGTGTCGCGAGTGCCACCGAGCTGGGCGAGCGCGGCGCGGCGGACGCGTTTCACCAACTCGTCGTGGCCGATGCGGCCAAGAAGCTCCGAGGAGTGGATCCAGGGCGGGTCGTGGTTCCGCCGGCCCAGCTTCGGGCGGCGCTCGTCCGCAGCGTGCTGGCGACCGTGGCGCTGTTGGTGCTGCTGGCCTTTGGGGGCGACCCGATCGGGCGTGTCGCCCGCACCGCCTGGCTCTACGCGTTCGGGTCCGACCTCACCCTGGCGGTCGAGCCGGGCGACGTGCGGGTGGTGGCCGGCCAGCCGGTTCGGGTACGGGCGCGCTTGTCCGGGAGCGTGTCGGCGTCGGCGAGAACCCCGCCGACCCTGACGCTGACGCGGGGCGGCGCGTCACGTCTCGTCCGGATGCGGGCCGCCCTCGACGGCGACGGCTACCTCGCTGAGTTTCCGGCGGTGGACGAGAGTTTTGTCTACCGCGTGAGCGCCGCGGCGGTCCGATCGCGGGTGTATCGCATCGATGCGATGGTGGCTCCGCGGATACGTCGGATCGACGTCGAGTATCTCTATCCGGCGTTTACCGGGTTGGCGCCGCGCGTCGAGGAGGACGGCGGAGACATCTATGCCCCGGCCGGCACGACCGTGCGGGTGACGGCGCACGCCGATACACCGGTCGTGAGCGGGCGGTTGGTGCTCAGCGACGGGCGACGACCGAGGCTTGAGCCCCAAGGGCCGGAGACGCTGCAGGCGACGTTCACCGTCGAGACGGACGGCGAATACCGCCTTGGCGTGAGGGACCGTGATGGGCTGAGCAGCTCGGCTGACATTGACTATTTCATTCGCGCCACGGTGGACCGCGCCCCCGACGTGCAGGTGCTCCGTCCGGGGGGCGATCGGGAAATCACGGCACTTGAAGAGGTGGCCATCGAGGCGCGCGCCGACGACGACTATCGGGTCGGGTCGCTCGAGCTGGTGTACACGGTCGCGGGACGTACCGAGCGTGCCCTCCGCCTTGGTCCGTCGGATGCCGACGCCCAGGCCGCGTCCGTGAGCGGCCGATACACGCTCTTCGCGGAGGATCTCGATCTCACCCCTGGCGATTTTCTGACCTACTACGCCCGCGCCAGTGACCTCGGCTACACGGGGCATTCGAATGTGGCGCGCTCGGACATCTTCTTTCTGGAAGTACGTCCCTTCGACAACGAGTTCGAGGAGGCGCAGAGCCAGTCTGGGATGGGCCGCGACGCCGAGCAGTTAGGTGATCTGGCGGGGATCCAGAAAGAGATCATCGTCGCGACGTGGCGCCTCGACGTCCTCACCCGGACCGAGGCGGTGGCTGATGATATTCAGGCAGTGGCGCGAGCGCAGGCCGAACTGCGCGACCGTGTCGCCCGGGCGGCCGACACGATCCGGGGACGCGGGCGCGACCGCGCGGCGGGTGAGACCGGACCGGCCCCGCAGAACACCGCCATGTCCACCGCGCTCGCCGCGATGGCCTCGGCGCAACTGGCGCTCCAGGAGCTGCAGACCGACGCCGCGCTGCCGCACGAAATGGAGGCGCTGAACCAGCTGCTCACGGCGCAGGCTGAGATTCGCCGCCGGCAGGTGTCGACGGAGCGTGGGCAAGGGGCGCAGACGCCGGGGACGCAAGCCCAGGAGGATCTGTCGGCGCTGTTCGACCGTGAGCTGCGTCGTGATCAGGAAACGAACTACGAGACGAGCTCGCGTCCACAGGGGGCTGGCGGAGAAGACGTCAGCGACACCCTGCGGCGGCTGCGGGAGCTGGCCGAGCGCCAGGCGGAGTTGAATCGGCAGCTGGACCGTCCCGACGAGGACAGACCGGGGGAGACCAGGCGCCGCGCGCTGGAGCGGTTGACACGCGAGCAGCAGGCGCTCCGCGAGCAGCTCGAGCAGCTGGCGCAAGCGTTGGCCCGCGGGTCGCAGAGCGGTGGACAGGGCCAAGGTCAGTCTGATGGGGCGCCGCTCGACCGGGCGGCCGAGGGGATGCGGCGCGCGACGAGCGAACTACGCCGGGAGGACGCGGAACGGGCGCTCGCGAACGGCGAACAGGTCCTCGATCAGCTGCGGCGCCTCGAACAGAAAATCCGTGGTGAGACTGACGACGCCAGCGCGGACGCCGTGGCGGAATTGGAGTTCGAGGTGCGACAGATCGCCGAGGCCCAGCGCCGGGTGGCGGCCGAGGTCGGCGAGGTGGAAGCTGACAACCGGAGCGCCGATGCGCGTTCCCGACTCGCCGATGACAAGGAGCGGATCGCGGATCGGGTAGACGCGTTCGACCGCGACTTGCGCGGTGTGGGTGACGCCGAGCCGGGCGCCGACCCGGCCGACGGGGCGGTCCGCGCGGCGCGTGAGACCCTGGCGCAGGAGGAGGTCGCCCGCCGCATGCGCGCGGCGGCGGACCGGTTACGGGCGATGGACACCGGCGGCGAGACCGGGTCGATTGATCGGGACGGCCTGGCTGAGGAGGAAGCCGAGCTGGCTGACGTGCTGGCGGGGGTCGCGGAGGAGTTGCGACGGGCCGGGACCGAGCGTGACGGCGAAGCGCGACAACTCGCCGAGCAACTCGATGCGGCTCAGGAGCTGCGCCGGGCGTTGCAGCGGCTTGGGGGCGAAACGCCTGGGTCCGCGCGGTCGGGGGGACCACCCGACGTGTCGCCAGGGGATCCCGCGGACCAGGCGTCGTCCGACGGGAGCCAGCGCCGCGAGTATGTGGCCGGCCTGGAGCGAACTCCGGGGCTGTTGGAGGAACTGCGGCGCGACAACCCGGAGCTGCGTCGAGATCTGGACGCGTGGGCCGAGCACTGGGCGAGTGCGTCCGCTCCCGGCTCGGAGGGGTTCAAGCAGGACTTCGCGAACTGGGATTCACTTCGTCGCAACCTCGACACGGCGCTGCAACGGGTCGAGGATGCGCGATCACGAGCGCTGGCCGAGGCAGATCTGCGGGACGGTGTGACCGGCGGGCGTGAGGCGCCGGTGCCGCCACGCTATCGCCGACTGGTCGACCAGTACTACCGGTCGTTGGCCACGCAGCCGGGGTCACCCTAGCAGCCCGTGGTGAAAGTGCCGCGTCGCACCGAGACGGGCGCTGGACCCGGCGAACAAGGCGAGAAGAGGGAAAATACCGGTAGTATTTGACCGATGAACAACGCAGGTCTCCGGGATTCAGCGCCCGTCGAATGCAGCGGCACTTCCACCACGGGCTGCTAGGGCCAGATGCGATTCGCGGCTCCATTTCCCTGGTGGATGGCGTGCCTGCTGGTCATCGGGGCCGGTGCCGTAGCCTTCTACGCCTACGCGGGTCTCCTCATCCCGCTGTCGCTGCGACGGCGTGGCGTGCTCATGGGCCTGCGTTTCGTGGCCCTGGTCCTGCTGTTGCTGGGATTGGCCCAGCCGGTGCGATTGGAGCCCTTGCCGCCGACGGACACGGTGCTGCCTGTCCTGCTGGATCGGTCGCGAAGCATGGCGTTGCGCGATGCCGACGGCGCGTCGCGGCTAGAGGCGGCGGTCGCGCTTATTCGCGACCGTATCGGTCCGTCCCTCGCCGACCGGGTCCAGGTTGAGGTGTGGGGGTTCGGCGACAGTGTGAGCCGGACCGATCTCGAGTCGGTGCGACCGGAGGCGGGGCGCAGCGACGTGATGGGCGCCATCGACGCGGTGGGTGAGCACTATGCGGACCGACGCGTGGCCGGTCTCGTGGTGGTGTCTGATGGTGGGGATACCGGCGAAGGCGTGGGGGAGATGCCTCCGGGGCCACCCGTGTACGCGGTCGGTGTGGGCGCTCCGACCATCGCGCGTGATCGCGAGCTGCTCGACGTGACCCTGGGCCAGGCGGCCGCACGCGAATCGGTCGTCGAACTCGGGATTGCTGCGGTGTCACACGGATTCGGGACGGAGCCGTTCGAGATCCGGGTCCTGGCGAACGGACAACCGAGCCGTGTCATCCGGGTGACGCCGCCTCGCGACGGTGCGGTCATTCGCGAGGTCGTGTCTGTCTCGCCGGACCCGGACGAGTCGACGGTGTATACCGTCGAGATTCCACGCGACCCCGCGGAGTTTGTGCCAGAGAACAACCGGCGCACCGTGTTGGCGGCGCCGCCCGGACGACCCCGGCGCCTGCTCCTGGTGGAAGGCGCCCCCGGTCACGAGCACGCCTTTCTGAAACGCGTGCTGTCGGCGGACACGGGCCTGGCGGTCGACGCCGTCATCCACAAGGGACAAAACGATCGCGGTGAGCGCACCTTCTACATTCAGGGCGCCGCCGGTGGGGTGGCCGCGTTGGCCGAGGGTTATCCCACGTCGCGCGAGGCGTTGTTCGCGTACGACGCGGTGATTCTGGCGAATGTCGACCCGTCGTCCCTGCGCCCGAGTCAGGTGGAGATGACCACCGCGTTCGTCTCGGAGCGGGGCGGTGGCTTGCTGATGATGGGGGCGCGGTCGCTCGACGGACGCGGCCTGCGTCGCACGACGCTCGACCGGCTGCTGCCGCTGGAGTCGTCGCAGCGGGTGGACGGCGACCCGCGCGTGGCCGGCGGACGATCGATGCCTCATCGGGTCTCTCCCACCGAAGACGGGGCGGCGCATCCAGTCATGCGCCTCGCCGAGAGCGTGGTCGCGACCCGGCGTCGCTGGGAGTCGGCGCCGCCCTTCGGACACGTCGTGACGCTCGGGCGCCCGCGTCCCGGGACGACGGTGCTGGCCACGACGCAGGATGAGGGCAGGGGTGCCGTCCCTCTCGTGGCGATCCAGCGGTTCGGGCGTGGCCGGACCATGGTGTTTGCCGGTGAAGCGAGCTGGCGGTGGAAGATGCTGGCGCCGTCGAACGACGACCTCTACGACCGTTTCTGGCGGCAGACGGTTCGGTGGCTCGCGGCCGACGCCCCCGACCCGGTGAGTCTGCGTTCCGTGGGCGGGCGGTCCGAGGGTGCTCCTCTTCGGTTTGACGTGTCGGTCGCCGATGCGGCGTTCTCCCCGGTGCTCGACGCCACGGTCCGGATGCGGATTCTGGACCCGCAGGGCGACGTGACCGAGGCGCCGGTGACCTCGGTGGTGGGGCAGCCGGGCCGGTATGCGGTTGAGGTGCCGAGTCCTGGCCGCGGCGTTTACGAGGTCACGGCAACGGCAACGGCAGGACGGGACGCGGTCGAGCTCGGGCGAGCCGGTCTGTCGGTGCTGGTGGGTGGCGCCGATCTTGAGTTGACGGACCCGCGACGGCACGACGCCGTGTTGCAACGGCTCGCCGACGCCACCGGTGGTCGGTTTCTGCTCGCCGACGACATTGAGACGTTGGTCGAGACACTCGGCGCCGCCGTGACGGACACGGCGCCGACGACCGAACACGATCTGTGGCACACGGTCTGGGCGTTTGGGCTGGTGCTGGCGGTGGTGTCGACCGAGTGGGTTCTGCGCCGCCAGTGGGGGCTGCGGTGAGGGCGGCGCAGTATCACGTGGGTGTCGCCCCCGCGCCGCGGTGGGCGAGGGTCGCCTTGTCGGTGGTCGCGATATGGGTGATGGGTGGCGGTTCCGTGCTGGCGCAGGACCAGTACACGCTGCTCATCACCGGTGCCTCGGGTGGTGCCGCCTACGCGGCCCGGCATGACGAGTGGCGGTCGAGGCTGGTGACCGTCCTTCGGAATGTGCCGGGGTTCGACGATCAGCATCTGATCGTACTGGCGGAGACTCCGGGTCCCGGGGTTGGCCGCGCGTCGCGCGACGGCGTCAGACAGGCGGTTGACCGTCTGTCGGAGCGCATGGACGATGAGGCCGTGCTTTATGTGGTGCTGATGGGGCATGGGTCGTTCGACGGGATCGACGCGAAATTCAATCTGGTGGGGCCGGATCTCGAAGCCCGCGAGTGGAGCGTGTGGTTGGACCGGGTGCCCGGTCGGGTGGTCGTGGTGAACACGACAAGCGTCAGCTCGCCGTTCATCGAGCGATTGTCAGGTCGTCGACGTACGATCGTCACCGCCACCGAGTCGACCGTCCAACGCTATGACACCGTCTTTCCGGAGTTTTTCGTGGCCGCGTTCGAGGCGCGCGCGGGGGACTCGGACAAGAACGGTCGGGTCTCGATTCTCGAGGCGTTCGACTTTGCCAGCCGTGGAGTGCGGCGCTGGTATCAGGACCAGGGTCGCCTGTCGACCGAACGGGCGCTCCTGGACGACAGCGGCGATGGCCGAGGCCGCGAGGCGGGGCAGCCGGGGCCGGACGGGCTGAGGGCGGCTAGCCAGTTTCTCGGAGCCGGGCCGGCCGGGGCCGGCGTCGTCACCGATCCGAAACTCGCCCCGCTGGTGGCCAGGCGAAACGTCTTGATCGAAGACATACAGGCGTTACGGGCGATGAAGGATCAGATGAGCCCGGAGACGTATCGTCGTGAGCTGGAAGAGATGTTGGTGGAGCTGGCCCGCGTATCTCGCCGTCTCCGCCGCCAGCCGAGTTGAGCGAGAGCGTGTAGCGACGTCATGCAGTGTGCCACGTGTCAAACCGAGATCGCCGACAACGCCCTGATTTGCTTTCGTTGTGGGACCAGCACCACGGTCCGTCAGCGCGAGCCGGCGGCGGCGGTCAGACGGCCGCCGCTCTGGTTGTGGGTCACGGTGCTTGCGCTGGTGTTGGTGGCCGTGGCCGTCGATCGCTGGCTGGAAGTCCCCGTGGCCAGGGTGGCGTCCGCGGCGGTGTGGGGCGGCAGTGCGCTGACTCTGTGGTGGGGGCAGCGTCGACGCGGGTCGTGACCTCGACGGCGGGTACGGCGTTTGGGTATCATCTTCGAACGCGATCCAATCTCTGAGCTGCCTCCGGGCGGTGCCACGCGAAGACAATCCATGGTTCAGGCCAGACTTGAAGTTACCGATGAGCTAGGTCGGCGTGTCGTCGAAATCTCGAAGGATCCGTTCCAGATGGGTCGGCGGGTCACGAGCGACCTCCATCTGCCTAGCGGCGAAGTCTCTCGTGACCACGCAGAAATCGTCGCCGTCGGTGCCGGCTACGAACTGCGTGACCGCGGTTCCCGCTATGGCACGTTCGTCAACGGCGACGAAGTCACCGAGCGACAGCTCGCGCATGGTGATCGCATCAAGCTGGGGCGGAGCGGTGGGGCCGAGATGGTCTTCCAGTTGGCGGATGGGGTCACCGACGATGGTGGCACCGTGGCCATCGGCCAGATGCACCAGGTGGCGGTGTTGTTGGAGGGGTTGCGCGCCCTCAGCTCCGGCAAGGTGCTGGACGAAGTGCTGGCGTTGGTCATCGACTCTGCCATCGCGGTGGCTGGGGCCGAGCGCGGCTTCATCATGTTGTCGGAGACCGATGCGCAGGGGTTGGAATTCAAGCTGGGTCGTTCACGCGACCGCAAATCGTTGCCCGGCAGTCGCTTCGAGACCAGCAAGAAGATACCCGAGGAGGTGTACCGCACGGGGCAGTCGCGAATGGAGGCGGACCTGCTCGACGGCGACTTGGCCAACCAGCATATGGGAACGGTGGCCCTCGGGATCCGCAACGTGCTCTGTGTGCCGTTGCGGCTCGTGCGTTATGTCGAGTCGGCTGAGAGCACGACCGAAGACCGTCGGATCGGGGTGCTCTATCTGGACAGCCGGGAGAAGGGGACGCTCCTGGACGATGGGACCCGGCAGACGCTGGACGCCCTGGCGGCGGAGGCCGCCGTCGCCATCGACAACGCGCAGTTGTATCGGGACGCCCTCGAAAAGGCGCGGCTTGACCAGGAGATGGCGACGGCAGCCCAGATTCAGCAGGCGTTGCTGCCGACCCGCAACCGGGCCGGCGCGTTCTTCGACGCGGCGGCGGAGATGTTGGCGTGCCGATCGATCGGCGGCGATTTTTTCGAGTATGTCGATCTGCCGGACGGCAGCTTCGGCTTTGCGTTGGGCGACGTGTCTGGCAAGGGGCCGCCGGCCGCGTTGCTCGGAGCGTTGCTGCAGGGGAGCCTGGCGGCCCAGAGCATCACCGCGGCGGGTCCGGCCAAGACGCTCAGCGGGGTGAATTCGGCTCTGGTTCACCGAGGCATCGAGGCGCGTTTCGTGACGCTGTTCTATGCGGTGCTGAGTGCGACGGGTGAGCTCTCCTACTGCAACGCGGGCCACAACCCGCCGTTTCTCGTGGGGCGCAATGGCATACAGCGTCTGGAAACCGGGGGGATGCCGCTGGGGTTGTTTGACCCCACTCCGCTGGACCAGGGGACCGTCACGATGGAGCCGGGCGACTTCGTGGTCACCTTCTCCGACGGTGTCTCCGAGGCCATGAATGCCGAAGGCGAGGAATTCGAAGACGAACGGATTCAGTCCAGCATCGACGGATCAGCTCACGACGCCCAGACCCAGCTCGAACACCTGTTCTCCAGTGTGAAGACCTTCACCGCGGGTGCGGCGCAGAATGACGACGTGACCGTGCTGGTCGTCAGCTACCGCGGTATCACGACCTAGACGGCGCGGGGCTGCGCCCCGAACCCCACGCGGCCACTACGTGGGGACCCCGCATGCCCCACTCCGTTGGCCGCGTGGCGCGCATTGTCGCGCGCCTTTACCCGCGGTCGGACAGGGGGACGTAATCTCTCGCGTCCTCGCCAACGTAGACCTGCCGCGGTCTGGCGATTTTCCGGGTGTTGTCGCTGGTCAGTTCTTCCCACTGGGCTACCCATCCGGCCGTGCGTCCGATCGCGAACAGCACCGGGAACATCGCCGGGTCGAATCCCATCGCCTGATAGATCAGCCCTGAGTAGAAGTCCACGTTCGGATACAGTTTTCGCGACACGAAGTACTCGTCCTGTAGCGCAATCCGCTCGAGCTCGAGCGCGATATCGAGCAACGGGTTGCGCCCGGTGACCTCGAAGACCTCGTTCGCCGTCTGCTTGATGACGGTCGCTCGCGGGTCGTACGACTTGTAGACCCGGTGCCCGAATCCCATCAGCCGGCCCTCGCCAGCCTTCACGCTCTTGACGAACGCCGGCACCTTGTCGATGGAGCCGATGTCGTTCAACATTCGCAACACCGCTTCATTGGCGCCGCCGTGCAGCGGGCCAGAGAGCGCCGCCGCTGCGCCGGCCATCGACGCGTACGGGTCCGCGTTCGAGCTGCCGATGCCTCGCATGGCGCTGGTGCTGCAGTTCTGCTCGTGGTCCGCGTGCAGGATGAACAGCACATCGAGCGCGCGCTCCAGCACCGGGTCGGGTCGGTAGATCGGTTCTGTCCGCTTGAACAGTTGGTTCAGGAAGTTGCCGGTGTAGCTGAGCTGGCTGTCCGGATAGATATATGGCTTTCCGACGTGGTGCCGATACGCATACGCGGCGATGCTCGGCACCTTGGCGATGAGCCGTAGACTCTGCCGGCGTCGCGACGGTTGGTCGTCGACATTCTTCGCCATCGGATAGAACGTAGACAACGCGCCGACCGTGCTCAAGAAGATGCCCATCGGGTGGGCGTCGTATCGGAACCCCTCCATGAACTTCTTGATGTTCTCGTGGAGCATCACGTGACCGGAGAGGTCCTGTTTCCACGCGGTGAGCTGGGTGTCGTTCGGCAGGTCGCCATCCAGCAGGAGATAGGCGGTCTCCACGAACGTCCCGTGCTCGGCCAGTTGTTCGATCGGGTATCCCCTGTACCGCAGGATGCCTTTGGCCCCATCGATGAAGGTGATCGCACTGCGGCACGATGCGGTATTGAGAAACGCCGGGTCGTAGGTCATCAAGCCGAAGTCATTCGGGTTGACCTTGATCTGGCGAAGGTCCATCGCCCGGATCGTGTCGTCCGTGACGGGGACGTCATACTGCTTGCCCGTGCGGTTGTCGGTAATCGTCAGCGTGTCAGTCATAAGGTGTCAGAAACTCTTCGCGTCGTGTATCAAGCGTCCGGGTCCGGATCGTCACTGTTGCGGATAGTGGTCGCGTCGCCCTCCACGCGGTAGCGGCCGGCCACCCAGTTTCCCAAATCCAGGAGCTTGCATCGCTCGCTGCAGAACGGCCGCCACGCTGGATCAACCGGTTGTGTCCGGCACTGGACGCAAAGCGACTGACCCATGGCGCAACTCTACCCGCAGTGAAGCCCCACTGCATTCGATGGGGTGGGACAACAATTTTAGCCGAATCGGATGGCCTGGTCGAGGCTCGAGTCCCGGGAGGTCGGCCGCGGTCCTATTGTCCGGTGACCCGCATGTCCACTCGGTAGAGCGACGTGCGGGCCGTGATGAACAGCGTCGTTCCATCCCGTCCCCCGAACGTGAGGTTCGCGGGTGGTTCCGGTATCCCAATCGAGGCAATGGGTTCCCCGCTGGGGTCAAAAATGGTGATGTCCTGTCCGGTCACATACAGATTGCCACGCTCGTCCATGGTCAGGCCGTCCGAGCCTTGCGAGACGAACAGTCGCTTGTCGTTCAACGAGCCGTCATCCGACGGTCGGTACGCCCACAACCGGCCGACCCCCTGGTCGGCGATGTAGACCCTGGATCCATCCGGGGTGCCGATAATGCCGTTCGGTTGCACGAGATCGGTGGTGACCTGTCGGAGGGTCTCGCGGTCTGGCGCCAGATAGTAGACGTGGTTCCCCTTGATCTCCTGGGCATCCGTCGGGCCATAGTGGGGGTCGCTGAAGTAGATGCCCCCTTTCGGGTCTACCCAGAGGTCATTCGGGCTGTTGAACCGCTGTCCCTCGAACTCGTCCGCCAGGACCGACCGCTGACCGCTCTGGTCGATCGCCGTCAACTGCCGAGTGTCCATTTCGCACACCAGCAGCGTGCCGTCGAGATCGACTCGCAGCCCGTTCGCTCGACCGGTGCGTTCCCGAAACGTGGTGACGCCGGTCTCCGGCGACCACCGATGGATCCGGTCGTTGACCACGTCGCTGAAGTAGAGCGCACCGTCGGCGTCGGCCGCGGGTCCTTCCAGAAAGCCGAACCCGCCCGCCAGCCGCTCGACCTTTGCGCCCGGCGCGATCAGGTCGCTTTCCTGCGCCGACACGCCCGTGCCCGCGACCACGACCAGCGCTCCCACCAGCGTTCGGGCGGTCACGAGCCTGAGGACTCCGCGACGGAGGGTGCCTCTGATGGGCGCTCGCGGCCCGGTGGCGGTCCCAGCGGTTCCGCGGTGCGACCGAGGAACTCGAAGCGGATCGGGCGACCGAGCACCTGCTCGAGCGGCGCCACATGGCGCTGGGCGGCCCACAACTCGAGCTCTGTGTCGCCATGCGCCCCGAGACGTATGAAGTAGGCGTCGTCGACCGGCGATACGATGACGTCGCTGACGCTCTGGCCATGGCTGCGGTCGAGCCCTTCGGCCAACCGGAGCAGGGCGGCGAGCGTGCGAACGGTCCGGCGCAACGAGGGCGAGAGGTCGCTATATCCCGGGTGGGTCTTCTTGGGCGTCGCGCGCCGGTGATAGCGGGTGGTCAGCGCGATGACCGCCGCTTCGTCCGGTTCGAACCCACGCAGGTCGCCGTGCTTGACCAGATAGTACGAGTGCTTGTGGTGTCGCGCGAAGCTGATGTGGACGCCGATGTCGTGGAGGAGGGCGGCGTACTCCAGCCACTCTCGTTCCTGTCGGTCCAGTCCGTGGGTCGCGACCGTCTGGTCGAACAGCGACAGGGCGATCCGAGCGACTTGGCCGGCATGCGCCGCCGAGTAGTTGCATCGCTCGGCGAGTTCGATGACGCTGCGTCGTCTCACATCCGGATACTGCTCGACCTTGGCGACCTTGGTGCGATTTCGATGGATGTAGTCGAGGGCCAGACCTTCCCGCAGCGACAGACCGCAGAGCGTGACTTCCGAGACGTCGAGGGCCTTGAGGATGGTGTCGAACAACACCGCGCCGGCCACAATCAGATCGGCCCGACGCGGGTCGAGCCCCGGCACGCGAAGACGCTCGGTCAGGTTCAGCGCCGTCAGCTCCTCCCGCACCCGTCGGAACTGCTTGGTGGGCACCCGGAGATTCCGCACCTCGTCGTCGGCTGACCGGGTCTCACCGCTCGCCAGGGCCCCGAGACTCAGGATGGTGCCTGACGTCCCGATGACGCGGTCGAATCCCAGGGCGCGGATCTGTGCGATCGGCTCGGCGATCGCCTCGGTCACGTACTGGGTCATGTCCCGGTCGTCACGCTTCGAGAGCGGGTCACTGGCGCGGAAGCGTTCGGTCAGGCGAATCACGCCGATCTTCAAGCTGCGGGTGAGCGTGGCGCCGGCTGCCGACCCGACCGTCAGCTCGACGCTGCCTCCGCCGATGTCGACGACCACCGCGGACCCGGTGCCGACATCGACACCGTAGACCGCGGCCTGGTGGATCAGGCGCGCCTCTTCGGTGCCCGAAATGACGATGGCGCGCATGCCGGTGCACTGCTGAATCGCATCGAGGAACTCGCGTCCGTTGTCGGCCTCGCGCACGGCGCTCGTGGCGGCCGTCACGATTTCGTCGACCCGATGCGAGTCGGCCAGGCGACGGAACCGCGACAGCGCCAGCAGACCGTTCTGCATGGCCGTGTCAGTCAGGGCCCGACCGTCCAGACCGCCGGCGCCGAGACGCACCATCTCCTTCTCCCGGTCGACGATCTCGAACGAGAGGTCCGGGCGCACCCGGACCACAATCATGTGGATCGAATTCGTGCCGATGTCGATGGTGGCAATACGCATGCGTCAGGCGCGTGTCACACGTATGTCGAGCGTGCTGTGGGTACGAGGCGTTGGATATAATCTGAAGGGTCGAACGCCTCGTGCACGGCGCTCTTGCGTCACGACGCCCATCCTACCATGCCCCGTCGACATCGCCTGGAGCCCCCATTCGGCCGCTACCTCAGCGCTTTCGAGCGGAATCTGGGCGCGGCCGTCGCCGGCGAGGTGGAGCCGCTACACGATTGTCGCGTCTCGACCCGGCGTTTGCGAGAACTGCTCCCGCTGGTCGCGGCCGATCTCGGGGGCAAGGCGACGCCCCGGGCCCGGCGCCGCCTGCAGCGGGTGGGGCGTGCGCTCGGCCGGGTGCGCGAAATAGACGTGGGGATCCAGCTGCTCGACAAGTTGACGCGTGATGGACGGACCCCCGACGATGCGACGGTTCGGCTGCGACAGCATCTCGACGACCTTCGCACGAATGCCAGGCGTCGGATGGTCTCGGACCTCGAACAGGTGCACGCCAGCAAGCTTGGCCGTCGGCTGAGCGCCGTGGGGGCGGAGCTGCGCGGGTCGACGACGGGCGCCTGGACCCGGACGTTGTCGGTACGGTTGGGGGCTCGGGCCAGTCAGCTTCGCGACGCGGTGGATGTCGCGGGTGTGCTCTATGTGCCGGATCGTCTCCATGCCGTCCGTATCGCCGCCAAGAAACTGCGCTACGGCTTCGAGTTGGCCGCCGAGGCGGGAGCGACCCGGCGTCGGGCCCCGGCGCAGTGGTTGAAAGCAGTGCAGGACACGCTTGGGCGGCTGCACGACATCGAGGTGCTGACCCGCGTGATCCATGGGATGCCGCTCCCGGCGCCGCCGGTCCCACGCTGGGTCACGCATGTCGACGGTCTCCGACATCGGCTGGAAGCGGAGTGCCGGCGGCTTCACAGCGAGTTCATCGGGCAGCGTCGTCAGCTGACGCAGGCGGCCGGTGCCGCCGATGAGGCCGCGACGCGGATCTGGAGCCGACCGCCGAACGGAGGGGCGCCGACGCCGCGTCTCAAGATGACTCTGGTCGACGTGGTGGCCGAACCTGCTTCGACGGCCCGCCGTGTCGCCTCGGATGGCTAGTGTGCCTCTGACACGGGACGACTGTCGCCGGAGGTGATCCCATACAGCTCTATCTCATACGCCACGGTATTGCTGCCGACCGCGGTCCAGACTATCCCGACGATGGGCGTCGGCCGCTGACCACGAGTGGCCTGGCCCGTATGCGGCTCGAGGCCACGGCCCTGGCGGCTCTGGGCGTCGCGTTTGACCACATCCTCAGTAGTCCGCTGGTCCGCGCGCGCCAGACGGCGGATATTGTGGCGGCGGGTGGCTCCGCCTCGACGCCGGTCGCGATACCGGTGACAGACTGCGACGCGTTGGCGTTCGACGGCACGCCGGGCGACGTGCGAGAGGTCCTGGCGCGCTACCCGGACGCCACGTCCATCGCGCTCGTTGGCCACGAGCCCAATATCGGGGAGCTCGCCAGCGCGCTCACCGGCTGCCGGTGGCCGCTGCGGTTCAAGAAGGGGGCGGTCTGTCGGATCGACATGACCGGAAACCACCACGGACCACCGGGTGAGCTTCGCTGGTTCTTGACGCCCAGAATGCTCCGGATCATCGGCCGGAGCGCGACCGTGGGCGAGACCGCACCTGCACCCACGGTGGCGTCATCCGACCTGCGGCGTTGACCTCACTATCGAGATGGGAAGGCTCACCTCCACGGAGCGTAGACGGGTCCAGGCCGGTGCCAAAGAGGGAGAGAGATGACGAATCGACGAGGACTCGTGTTGGCGGTCGTGGCCTGTGTGGCATCGTTCGGCGCGGGGATGCTCGCGCAGTCGACCACCGATGTCGTGAGTTTTGAGAGCGGACCTGGCGGCACGCGGCTCGATGTGTTGTTCGATGGTCCAACGATGGATGTCGAGGTCGACGTCGCGCGGTTGACGTTGCCGCCAGGAACCAATTCCGGCAACCACTCACATGGGGTCACGGAGATCTTCTATGTCCTGGAAGGCACTCTCGAGCATGTCGTCAACGGCGAAAGCCACATCCTGACCGAGGGGATGCTCGGGTACGTCAAGCCACCGGATCAGGTCAACCACATCGTCGATGCGGACGGGCCGCCGGCCAAGACGCTGGTCATCTGGGCGCCCGGCGGTGAGGCGGCGAGACTCGGTTCTCGCTGGCAGCGTCTGCCGTAGCTCGGCCCTCGTCTCCGCCGTCTCTGTATTTAGGGGGGGGGGAGTTTCGCTTGTCGGCGGCGTCTTGCTGTCAGGCCCGCCCGGATCCATCGGGCACTCTGGAGACAAGAGACATGCGGTATTTCGTGTTTTCCGGCATCTTCCTCTTGGCGGTGGCGCTCGGCGCGGTCGCCCAGGATCTGCCTGACGTGGATCAGTTCGGCCCACAGGTCGGCGACGTCGTCCCGGCATTCAGTCTCCCGGACCAGTCCGGGCAAGCGCAGACCGTGGAGTCCATCATGGGGCCCCAGGGTGCGATGCTGGTGTTTAGCCGGTCGGCGGATTGGTGACCGTATTGCAAGACGCAGCTCGTGGAGCTGCAAAGCCGCTACGCGGACATCACGGCCCAAGGCCTTGGACTCGCCGTCATCACCTACGACACGGTCGATACCCTCAAAGGCTTCTCCGATACGCGCGGGATCGAGTTCCCGGTGCTGTCAGACGAGGGGTCAGCGATCATCAAGGCTTACGACCTGCTGAATCGTGAGCAGGCGCCGGGCGTGCGGTTCTACGGTATCCCCTATCCGGGCACGTTCATTCTCGACCCTGAGGGCCGGGTCACCGAGCGCTTCTTCGAGCAGGCCTACCAGGAGCGGTTTACCGTGTCGAGCATCATGGTGGCGCTGGGCGAGGCGGCCGATGGGACGGACAGGAACGCCACGCGGCTCACGACGGACCACCTTGAGGCGCTGGCCTACCCGACCGACCGCACAGTGGCCCCCGGCAATCGCTTCTCGCTGGTGGTCGACGTGACACCCAAGGCGGGCATGCACGTCTACGCTCCGGGTGCGCACAGCTATCAGGTCATCAGTCTTCGGGTTGAGGCGCCTGAGTTCGTGCGGGCCCACGAGGTGACCTACCCGGCCGCCGAGATCTACCATTTCGAACCGCTCGACGAACGGGTCGAGGTCTTCGTGCAGCCATTTCAGCTCGTGCAGGAGGTGACGATTTCGATGACTCGCGAGATCGCCGGAATGGCGGCCGAGCCGGACGCGCGTCTCACGATCGACGGGGTGTTGGAGTATCAGGCGTGCGACGACGCCATCTGCTATACACCGGTCGAACTCCCGGTCAGTTGGACGCTCGAATGGCGTCCGCTCGTGCGGTAACCGGCGCTGGGGCAGTCGGTGCAGAACTACCGGGCGGGGAAGTTCGCGTAGGACTCGATCATGCGCGCGTTGACGATACCCAGTTCGACCCGCCGATTCTTCGAATGCGCCTCTGCCGTGTCGCCGGAGTCGACGAGTTGTGACTTGCCCAGGCCCTCCACCGTGAAGAGGTCGGCGGGGAGACCGGCCCCGATCAGGTAGTCCGCCACCGCCCGCGCTCTGCGTTCTGACAATTCCTGGTTGTACTCCACCTCACCCCGGGTGTCGGTATGCCCGGTGACGGTGATGGCGGAATCCGTGGCGGTGAAGAGAATGCCGGCGATGCGGGACAGCAGCTCTCGGCTCGCTGGACGCAGCTCAGCTTGGTCGAAGTCGAACTTCAGATAGCCTTCGTCGAGACTCATGACGAGCCCGAGGGCGGTGCGCCGGGTTTCGGCGATCTGCCCCAGCGCCTCGGTCAACCGATTCATCTCCGCTTCGGCGACCCGCCGAATCTCGTCAGCCTCCTCGCGAGCCCGCCGCGCGTCTTGCTGGGCCTCGATTGAGGTCTGGACCGCGGCGGTGGCTCGACGGTCGGCCACGTTCGCCCGCTCGTCTGAGTCAAGGGCATTTTGGCGGGCTTGGTCGGCGTTGGCCCGTGCCTGTGCGGCCGACGTGGTGGCGTCAATCGCGGAGCGTTCAGCCGTCGTGGCCCGCTGCACGGCGGCTTCGGCGTCCACCGTGGTCTGCTCCAGCGCCTCTTCCAGTGTGCCGATCTCTGTATTGAGCCGTTCGACGTGTTGAATCGCCCGATTCGCCAGGTAGCCGGCTCCGCCCACGAGGATGGCCAAGACTAGAACGAGGGCGGCTCGGTGCATATTGTGAGCATAACGGTTGTCCGATGTCCCAGGAAGTCCAGCCCGTGATCGCGTGGACCTGCCCGCGTCCCACATTAGGCAAGAGGCGCGCGACAATGCGCGCCCCGCGACCGCGGAGTGGGGCACTCGGGGTCCCCGCGAAGGGGTCGCGTGGGGGTCGGGGCGCAGCCCCGTCTAGGTACTAGAGGTCCCGCACCTGCTGATTCCCGATCAGAAATGTGGCGGCCACCAGCGAGAGCAGCAGTGCGTTGATGGCGATGACGGGGGGCGCGGAGTATCGCGAGATGAAGTACCCGCTGATGAGACTGCCCAGCGGCATGCCGCCACGAAACGCGACCAGGTAGATGCTGATCACGCGTCCCCGCAGCTCGTCCGGCACCGCAAGTTGCACCAGCGAGTTGGTGAGCGAGAAGATCATCAGGAGCGCGGTGCCACTCAGAAACAGCAACACATAGCTGAACCCGGAGTTCGGGAGCAGCGCGAAGGCGGCGATGATGCCACCGAATAGGACCTGCACCACCAGCAACGTGCGGCCCATGTGTTCGAACTTGCCAAGCCAGGCGACGACCAGCGCCCCCAGCACCGAGCCGGCCCCGACCGACGCCATCATCCAACTCAGATGCGCGTTGTCGACGGCGAACACTGGGAGAAATGTCCTCAGGGGCAGCGCCAACGACGTGGTGGCGAATGCCAGCACGGTGAGCGCCAGGAGCGCGCCGCCATGGCGCACGTACGAGAGCCCTCCTCGCAGCTCGGTCAGCATCCGCTGTCGTGTGCCGGGTGGCGGCGGCGGCAGACGCATCATCCCGAGCACGGCGATGACCGCGAGAAACGATAACCCGTTGATGCCAAAGCAGCCGGCCATGCCGAGTGCGGCCAGAACGAGCACGCCGATGAGCGGGCCGATCGCCTGCGCCAGGTTGAATTGGATGGAGTTCAGGGCGACGGCGTTGGGGAGATGCTGGCGCGGCACCAACGCTGGGATGAGCGACTGGAACGCCGGTCCCCCGAAGGCCTGTGCCACCCCGGCCGTGAACGATAGGGCCAGGATGTAGCGCACCCGGGTGACATCGAAGAAGACCATGGCGGCCAGGGCCAGGGCACAGACCATCTGCAGCGTCTGCGACGCCATCAGCAGATGGCGACGGTCGTGCCGGTCCGCCACCACTCCGCCGACCAGGGTGAAGAGCAGCAGAGGAACTTCGGCGAAGAACGTGTCGAGCCCGAGGATAAACGCCGAGCCGGTCAGATTCAGAATGAGCAACTGCTTGGCGAGCCGTTGCATCCAGGTGCCCAGCGCCGAGGTGAAGGCGGCCAGCCACAGATTGCGGAACTTCTTGAAGGTGAAAGCCACGGCCAACCGCCGAAGGACCGCAGACCCGGTCGACGGCGTGGGGGATGGAACAGCGGTGGCGGGCGGAGTAGGGGGCGGATCAGTTACCGGTTCGGCCACTGCAGATACAGTCCTTCACCCAAGAAGATGATGCTGGTTCAGAGTCCTTTGGCCAGCCGGAAGCACAGACACGGGCCGAGGACGGCGACGGGGATCAAGATGCTGCGTTGCTGGGTCATCGTCAACGAGAAGAGCGTGGTTGTTATCAGGTAGGCCGTGAGGGTGAGCAGACCGGACAGCCCGAGGTTGACGTAGATCGCGCCGAAACACTGCCCAGGTTCGCGTTCGAATCGCTCGTCGCAGGCCCGTCGTAGGTGCGTAGCGCGCTCTTGAAGAGCCGTCCGTGGCCGCAACAGGGGCATCGTAGTCTCATGCCGCGGTGGAGAATATTGAGGATTTCGAAGAACACGTCCTGCCCTCCGGAGCACGCCAGCCGCCCATCGTAACACCTGGCGCCGGGTGGTTCGTCGAGACATCCGTACGATCGGCGATCTGCGAATTCCCCTTGATCATTCCCGTCGGGCAATCTATATTCCATTAAGCGAACAAAAAGCGAAATATAAACATGTCGACCATTTCCCGCCGCCGCCCGCCATCACCTGACCGTCGACTGGATCAGACGACATCTGTGGCGTGTGGCCGACGACCGTGCGATCTGGCCGGCACCGGCCATCCCGGACTCGACGAGTTGCTCGGGGGCGGGTTCGCCCGCGGGCAGCTGTCTGAGATCGTCGGTCCGTGCTCGTCGACCCGCACCGGTGTGCTGGCGACCGTGCTGGCTGCCGCCACCGGACGTGGGGAGGTGGTCGCGCTCATCGACCCGGGCGACCAATTCATGCCAACCGCTAGCGCGGCGTCGGGGCTCGATCTGTCACGTCTGCTGTGGGTCCGCGGCGACGGGGGCGGCCAGCCCCGGGACGTGTCGCCCTCGATTGCGCGGGCGCTCACGGCGCTGGAACTGGTCATTGACACGGACGAATTTGGGGTGGCCGTGCTCGACCTCAGCCATCTGTCGGCGCGTCAGATGCGGCAGGTGCCGGTCACGGCCTGGTCGGGTCTGTTTCGTCGGTTGGCGGGTGGCCAGACGTCCGGGCTCCTGCTCGGGCCAGAGCCGACGGCGCGAAGTGCAGAGGGGCAGGTGGTGCTGCTGCGGACCCCGGCCAACGCGGGGGCCGGCGATGTCCGACCACCTGGGGCTGGGGCTCGACCGGTGCTCGATTCGGTGTGGGAGGCGCGGGTCGTTCCGCATCGCTCGTCTGATGCGTTTACTACGTTTCGAGGGCCGCGGGCCGACGCCTGAGCCCGCGCGTCTCGTATCTGGGAAGGGGTGCCACGCATGTTTGCTTGTCTCTACGCTCCGTCACGCGGTCTCGCGTTCCGATCCAACGACGGGGTGCCACGCGCCAAACTCGTCACCAATGAACTCGTGCGGCTGGCACGTGAACAGTCGCCGAGGGTCGAGGTGCATGGCGACAATCTCGTCGTACTCGACGCGACGGGGATCACGGATCGGGTCGGGAACAGCCGGGAGCTGGGGGCCACGCTCCGCCGAGTGGCCGCCGACCGGCGCCTGTATCTCCGCATCGCCGTGGCGCCGACCCGGTCGGCGGCGTTGTTGATCGTCCAAGCGCGCAGTGGACTGACCGTGGTCGAGCCTGGGCAGGAAGCGGCGGTGTTGGCGTCCCTCCCGCTCGACGTCTTGCGTACGCTGGCGCGGCGGCAGGCACGGGGCGTGACGGGGCAAGCGCGCCGAAGGGCGCCGGTGGCAGGAGCGGGGTTGGCCATCCCGGCCTTCGCGCTGTTGTCGACGGTGCGTCGCTGGGGAGTACGCACGCTGGGTGACCTGGCCCATCAGTCCTCGGCGACACTGCTGGAGCGACTGGGGCCGGGGGGCCTGGCGTTGCAACGGTTCGCGCGCGGGGAAGACGACCCGTCGTGGACGGTGGCGTCGGCGGACCAGCGAGTCGAGTCGACTCTGAGGCTCGAGACACCGGTCGAGGGGCTCGATCCGCTCTCCTTCGTGTTGAGCCGCCTGTTCGAGACCCTATGCGAACGGCTGGCTCAGACAAGCGCCGGCGCGTCAGTGGTGCAGGTGCAGTTGAAGCTGGTCACGGGGGAAATCCACGCCACGCGGGTGACGCTCGCCACTCCAACGCGTGAGTCGAAGGCGCTGCGGACGCTGGTGCGGCTCGAACTGGACCTGAACCCGCCGCGCGCTGGGGTGAGGGAGGTCACCGTGGTCGTCGACCCGGCGCCGACAGGAGGCCGACAGATCTCGCTGCTGGCGCGTGCGCGACCGGACGCCGCCCGGGTCACCACGCTCATGTCCCGCTTGTCGAGGCTGGTTGGGGAGAGACGCTGCGGTTCACCGGCCCTGGTCGCCTCCGGCGACGGCGCCGGCTTCGCGATGCGAGCGTTTGCCCCGGGCCCGCCGCACGCTGAAGTGCCCGAGCGACGGACCGGGGGCTAGGTTGCTGATACACGTCCGAGGGGGGTGCTGACTGATCGTCGGACAACCTAGCTCACTCGACTGGGTTGAGGGTGACGCTGCCGTTGACGGTCTTGAGGCGGAGCGTCGGGCCTCCAGTTCCCAGCGTGCCCTCGACGCGGCGTCGCGTCGACCGAGTCGTATCGACCGGAAGGTTCGTGGTGATCCGGCCGTTCGCGGTGCGAATATTCAGGTCCGCATTGATATCGGGTGACACGTTGAGCCGGATACTGCCATTCACCGTCTCGAACGCGGCCTCCCCATTCCAGGATGAGTCGTTGAAGGAGGCCCTGATCGATCCGTTGACAGTTTTCGCACTGGCGCCCCGTGTGGTCGACAGGCGAATGCTGCCGTTGACGGTTCGTGCCCGGATGTTTGCGGTGAGGTCTTCCGCCCGGACGGCGCCGTTCACCATACGTCCGGCGAAGCGGACTCCGGCTGGCACCTGGATGTCGAGCACGACCTTGACATCGTTGCGTCGGGTCCCGTTGCGGCCGCCGTTCGCCGGCACGCACTCGTTGGGTTCGTTGCCTCCGGATGGGTACACGGCGCAAATGGTCACCCCGTCGGCATGCTCGACGACCACGAGTTCCACCTCGTTAGGGTCACTACGAATGCCCCTACGCACGGCGGTCACCGCAGCCGTGTCACCGGTGGCCGGCGCGGCGTTCACCTCGCCATTGATGCCCTGGATTTCGAGCCACTGGCCCTCCGCAAGCTGACCGCTCCATTCGAACAGACTGTCGGCTTCGCGGCCGAAATTCAGGCTGAGACCTGTTTCCCCGGCGTGAATGCCGCACCCGGCAAGCCCGACGAGGGCAACGGTCATGACAACGTGAGGCGGGCGGCTTTGACTAGTGGAGCGTTCAAGAAGGTGATCAGCGGGGCCAGGGCGGTGAATCGTCGTACCAGCACGCTGTAGAACCGCGGGCTGAGGGCCATGGCGGGGTCCAGTTCCTCGCCCGCCAGATACTGTTTCAGACGCAGATAGTCCGCGGCCTCGTGGTCAGCGGGGAACCCGCGTGGCACACGCTTCAGCCGCGAGCCGGTGACACCTCCAACGCGTCGCATGGCGGGCGACTCGGCGAGCGTCCGAAAGCTCCGGAGGTTGGACACGAGGTGTTCGCGAATGCGCTGGAGTTGCGGCGTTTGTGGGGCGTACAGGCCACCGCCGATCCACAACTGGTCAGGGCCGAGGTGAAAATACAGCCCGGCGCTTTCGTGTTTCGGCAAGGTCCGATGAGAGAAGGAGGCCGACACATGGGTCTTGTATGGCGTCTTGTCCGGTGAGAACCGGGTGTCTCGATAGATGCGATACATCGAACGGGGCGACGCGATCAAATCCGGGGCGATATGGGGAAAGTCAACCGCCAGGCGTTCGATGACGGCGAGCATCGGGGCGCGGACGTGCGCTTCGTAGTCGTCCTTGTGCGCGGCGAACCACTCGCGGGTGTTGTGCCGCTTCAGCGAGCGCAGGAACTTGAGGGACCGGTCGGTGAATCTCGGCGCGGGACTCATGCCGGCGAGTATACAACCGTGCGATTCGGACCGGCCCACAGGGCCTCACCCACTGCCGCGGACGCGCGGCGACAGGGACCACTCGAAGGTGTCGAGTCGTTTCGGACCCAGGCGTTCCACTTCGTCCAGGGCGCGCGCGGCTTGCTGTAGCAGGTCGGCGACGTCCACGCCTTGGCATGACGGGGCGAACGGGCGAAGGTAGTCGCTGCCCCGGGTCAGCATGTAGACGGCGCCGTGGTGGTTGCGGCGTTGCACGTGATACATCGCGACCCCGATCTGCAGGATGCCTTGATAGAGGGTTCGGATCGGCCGTGACTCCTCCCGCCAGAGGTCTTCCAGGGTTTCGTGCTGCTCGAAGAATTCCCCGCGGTTGAACTGCTCGATGCCGCGTCGCAGCAGTGCCGGTTGCGGCTCCTGGCAGGGGGACGTCACGGGCGCGATTGTATGCGTGCGGTCGGACCGTGCCGCCAGACTGCTATGATGCTGCGGTTTTGCGTGACGCGCGAGCTCCGACGGCAGCTATGTCGTCCCGAGGTCGGACACCAGGCATCGAGAACCAAGAGGCACACGAGATTGGGTGCGATATATCTGCCTCGAATACGCCGCAAGCGCTCCGCCCTGCACGGCTGGGGGGTGTTCGCGCTTGAGGACATGAACAAGAACAAGCGCATCATCACCTACGACGGGGAGAAAATCACCTCGAAGGAGAGTGAAGACCGAGAGGACCGGTATCTCCGACGCGGCGAGATTTGGTGCTTCCGCGTGACCCGGCGCTCGGTCATTGACGCGAACGTGAACGGGAACGTCGCACGGTTTATCAACCATGCGTGCAAACCCAACTGCTACAGCAACATCATCGACCACAAAATCTGGATCATTGCCGGTCGGAACATCAAGGCCGGTGAGGAACTCACCTACGATTACCACACCGACGGCGACAAAGAGATCGTGTGTCGATGCCGGCCGGGGTGCACGAATCGTTTGTAGCTGGTTTCCTGGCGATCCGTCCGCCTGGCGGCGTTGCTTCGTCGGTCACCCCCGCCCGATCGGGCGGGGGTGACGCCTGCATGCTCCCTCCTCGCGTCTGGCCAGACGAACGGCTTGCCAGGAAACCGCTCGTGTGTTCTTGCATCCTGCTAGCCTAGGCCTGCGATCCATGCATGTCATTTATCTCCACGGGTTTGCCTCGTCGCCCGATTCATCAAAGGCCCGCGGGCTGGGCGAGCGCCTCGTGCGACGCGGGGTGAGCGTCCAGTGTCCGGATCTCAATGAGCCGGACTTCGCGACGTTGACCGTGTCGCGGATGGTGGAACAGGTCGAGCGCCTCGTCGCGACGCTGCCGGCGCCGGTGGTGCTGGTCGGGTCGAGCCTTGGCGCGTTCGTCGCGTTGCACGTCGCGCAGCGGCAGGCGGCACGGGGAGACCAGTCGGCCCACCACGACAACGGCCGGCCGGCGGTGACACGACTGGTGCTACTCGCGCCCGCGCTCGACTTTGGACGCCGTGGGATGACCGGCCTGGGTCCGGATGGGCTCGAGCAGTGGCGGGTGACCAACCGGCTCGAGGTCGAGCACTACGCCGAGGGTCGCCGACGTCACGTGCATTACGAGCTGTATGCCGATGCCCAGCGCTACGACAGTTTTGCGACCACCACGACACTACCGATACTGATTCTGCAGGGACGCCACGATCTCGTGGTGAATCCCGCGATGGTCCAACGGTTTGCGACTGGTCGGGCGCACGCGCGTCTCGTGCTGCTCGATGACGATCATCAGTTGACCGCGAGCCTCGATCGGGTCTGGAGGGAAATGGTCGATTTTCTCGACCTCCCTTCCGCCACCGACTGCCCCCCCGGGCGCGGTGACCGGCGATCTGGACATTGACAACGTCAAGTCAGCGGGTGGATCATGAGCAGGGGCGTGGCTTGCGGACACGCCCCACCCACTCGCTGATCCAGGAGATATCCAATGCTGATCAAGCAAGCGCCGGACATTCGCTCGTCGGAGATTACGCCCGAGCGGGTGTATCGCAACCGCCGGCAGTTTATTCAGACCACGTCCGGCGCGGTGGCCGGCGCCATCGCGGGCGGCACTGTGCTTGGACGATACGACGGGACGGCGCAGGCCCAGGAGCCGATTCCGAATCTCGTGAAGTCGCCGCTCAGCACCGACGACGAGCCCAACTCGTACGAGGACATTACGAGCTATAACAACTTCTATGAGTTCGGCACCGCCAAAGAAGACCCCGCCCGATACGCCCACGAAATGTCCATCGACCCGTGGTCTGTCCGGATCGAGGGCGAGATGAACAAGCCGGCGGCCGACGTGGCGATCGAGGACCTGCTGCGTCCTCACACGCTGGAGGAGCGCATCTATCGACTGCGCTGTGTCGAGGCCTGGTCGATGGTGGTGCCGTGGGTCGGGTTTCCGCTCGGTGACCTCATCAAGCGGTTCGAGCCGACGTCGAACGCGAAGTACGTCAAGTTCGAGACGTTGCATCGTCCCGAGGAGATGCGTGGCCAGCGGGGCCGGTCCCTGCAATGGCCGTATGTCGAGGGACTGCGAATGGACGAGGCGATGCATCCGCTGGCCATTCTGGCCGTCGGGGTGTACGGCAAAACGCTGATGAATCAGCAGGGCCCGCCGCTGCGGTTGGTGGTGCCCTGGAAGTACGGATTCAAGAGCATCAAGTCGATCGTCAAGATGGAGTTCGTGCGGGAGCAGCCCAGAAATTCCTGGAACGTGTCCATTCCGAGCGAGTACGGGTTCTACTCGAACGTGAACCCGGACGTGAGTCATCCGCGGTGGAGTCAGGCGAGCGAGCGTCGGATCGGCAGCTTCTTCAGAATGAGAACCGAGCCATTCAACGGCTATGCCGACCAGGTGGCCAGCCTCTACGACGGCATGGATCTGGTCGAGAACTACTGAGTACACCGGACGGGTTCGGTGGGGTGCCTGAGGGCGAGGCCATATGACGGTGCGCCGCATCAAGCCGTGGGTGTTTGCGGCGTGCTTGACCCCGCTGGGCCTGTTGGTCTGGGCGGCATTCACTGGCGGACTCACCGCGAACCCCATCGAGGACATCACCCATCGCACCGGCGACTGGACGCTGCGGTTCTTGCTCGCGGCGCTCGCCGTGACGCCGCTGCGGAAGCTGCTCGGGTGGTCAGCGCTCGCGTCATACCGCCGAATGGTCGGGCTGTTCGCGTTCTTCTACGCGGTGCTCCATCTGAGCACCTATCTGGTGTTGGACTTCTTCTTCGCGTTCGATCTGATTCTCGATGACATTGTCGAGCGGCGGTATGTCACGGCCGGGTTCACGGGGTTCGTGTTGCTCGTGCCGTTGGCGCTCACGTCGACCAAAGGCATGATTCGCCGGCTCGGTGGGCAACGTTGGCGTCGGTTGCATCGGCTGGTGTATCTGGCCGCCGTGGCGGGCGTCGTGCACTATCTGTGGCTGGTGAAACTCGACATCGGCCCACCGCTGGTCTACGCCGCCGTGCTCGCGGTCCTGTTCGGGCTTCGACTATGGTTCTTCTACACCAAGCGGGCCGCGGCCGCGCCGGTGGCCGCGGCCCGCGCTTCGCAGCCGACGTAGTCGGGATCCTCGCAGGACGGCGCCGCGTCATATCGAGTCAGTCCCCATGCCTATCGTGATTGAAGACAAGACCATGCTCCGTGCACCGGCCTATACGGTGCATGACGTCGGGAATGACGCTGTGGCGCTCGATCCCGCGAGACCGCACTGGATCGGCACCGACGATCGCGGGTTGGGGTTGCTGGGCCGGTTCGATGGTCGGACCCCCTTCGTGCAGGTGGTGCGCGACTACGCCAACGCGTCGGGGCTCGATGTGACTCGCGCTTGGCTGCATGTCGAGACATTCGCGCACGACGGTCTTCGCCAGGGGTTTCTGTCGACCGACGGCGCCGCCCCGGCGCCGTACCTCGGCCGGTCGGCCTATCTGGAGACGGAGCATCTGTACGAGCTGTGGATCCAGGTCAACGACTTCTGCAATTTGAGTTGCGCGCACTGTTTGGTCTCGTCGGGGCCAGAGCGTCAACAAGGCCTACCGACCGAGGTCATTGCCGACGCCATCGACCAAGCGGTGACGCTCGGAGCGCAACGGCTGTTCTTCACCGGTGGCGAGCCGTTGGCGCGGCCGGATATTCTGGATCTGGCTGACCGTGTCGTGCGCACGCACGGCCGCGAGTTGGTGATTCTGACCAACGGGACCATGTTCAAGGGGGAGCGACTGGCGCGACTGGTGCAGTTGCTGTCCGTGGTCGAGGCGCATACGCCGGCCGCCGACGTCCCAGCCGACGCGCCCGTTCCCGGTCTGCGGATTCAGATCAGCCTCGACGGCCCGACCGCCGCGATCAACGACCCGATTCGTGGTCATGGCACGTTTGAGCGCATCGTGGAGGGTGTGGACATTGCGGTCGCCGCCGGTCTGCGGCCGACGCTGACGGCGACGATTCTGCGTCACAATCTCGATGCCCTGGACGATATCGTCCGACTCGCACACGCCCACGGCGTCCGGAATGTGCATTTGTTGTGGCCGCACCGTCGCGGTCGCGTGCTGGACGGCGCACTGGCTGACCTGCCCGCCGCCGAGGAGATTCTGGCCGCCGTGCGGAAGGCACGTGCGGTGGCGACCGAGCTCGGGGTGTCGATCGACAACATCGAGGAATTCCGGCTGCGTCTCGACGGCAGCCCCGGGGTGAAGAACGACCTCGCCGGAGCTGGCTGGAGCAGTCTCTGTCTGTATACGGACGGGAACTTGTATCCATCGGCCTCGATGGCCGGGGTGCCCGAGTTGCGGTGCGGCAACTTGGCCGAACAGCGTCTCGAGGAGGTCTGGAAGACCAGCCCGGTCTGCCGAGACCTGCGCGAGGCGACTGTCGAGCGGAAACCGTTGTGCCGGACCTGTTCGTTACGTTTTCTCTGCGGGGGGGGCGATGTCGAACACGGATACTGGCCGGCGGCCGCCGAGGGCCGGAGTCGGCGGTCGGCGTTCATCGCCCACGATCCGTACTGCGAACTCTACAAAGGTCTGGCCGCCGACACCTTCACGGATCTGGTTCGAGAGGGCCGGGCCACCGTGCAGCCGAACGCAGGCTACGACCGTCCCGTCGTGCTGCGCGGCATGGGCGAGCACACGCTGCATGATGAGGACACGATTGTGCGGACGACGCACTCGGCGTGCGTGCTCTCCGAAGAGGTGCTCGACAAGTCGCGTCTGACGGTGCGTGAGTTTTACGGCGACGCGGCGGAGAAACCACAAGAGGAGCTCTGCTGTCCGGTCCAGCCGGAGCCCGCCGATTTGGAGCACATTCCCAAAGAGGTTGTCGAGCGGTTCTACGGGTGTGGCAGCCCGGTCACGGCCGCCGCACTGGCCACCGGAGAGTCGATGGTCGATCTCGGGTCTGGCGCCGGTATCGACTGCTTCATCGCGGCCAAGAAAGTGGGCCCCGAGGGTCGTATCTACGGGGTCGACATGACCGACCAGATGCTGTCGGTCGCCCGCGAGTGTCAGCCCCAGGTCGCCGAGGCGCTTGGCTACGATGCGGTCGAGTTCAGACAGGGCTTTCTCGAAGAGATCCCGGTCGATGATACGACCGTCGACGTGGTGACGTCGAATTGCGTCATCAATTTGTCACCGGACAAGCCGCGTGTCTTCCGTGAGATCTGGCGCGTGCTGAAAGACCACGGGCGGCTCGTCGTGGCCGATATCGTGTCCGAGGACGAGGTGCCGCCAAAGATGCGGGCCGATGGCCAACTCTGGGGCGAGTGCATCTCGGGAGCACTGACCGAGGAGGCGTTCCTGGCCGGGGTAGAGAAGGCTGGATTCTACGGGGTGTCGGTGCTGAAGAAGACCTTCTGGCGTGAGGTCGAAGGCTGCAAGTTCTACTCCGTGACGGTGCGAGGCTACAAGTTCGAGAAGAAGGCCGGCTGTCAGTTCATCGGGCAGTACGCGATCTATCTGGGTCCGCAGAAGGCAGTCGTCGACGAGGAAGGGCACCTCTTCCCACGGGGGGAAGCGGTCGAGGTGTGCACCGACACCGCCGCCAAGCTGTCACACGCACCCTACGTCGGCTCGTTCTCCATCGTCGATGGCCCGAGCGGCATTCGCGACATCACGGTCGGGCCTGACAACGACGCCTGCTGCGAACCTGGGTCGGGTTGCTGCTAGGCCCGACGCGCCCGAAAACCTAAAAGATTCTTCGCTCTTGACCGGGACGATGCGCGTTGAGGGTGAATCTCGGTTCTGGCGACCCTCTGCCTGACAACTGAGCGGCCACGTATTCGCCGACCGCAGGGCCGTGTTTGAAGCCGTGTCCGGACCCGGCTCCGACGAGCCACACGTTGTCATGGTCTGGATGTTGGTCGATCAAAAAATCACCGGTTCCGCTGTTCGTGTATTGGCACACCCGGGCTTCGAGCAGTGGGGCCTGTGCGAGGGAGGGGACCCGTTTGGCGAGGATCATGCGCGCCAACTGGAGCGCGCCATCGGAGACGATGCGCTCGCCGGTGTCCGGGTCGAACGGAGGGCCGTGGTGGTGCAGTCCGATCTTGAAGCCTCGTCCTTCGAGGTCGGGGACGCCGTAGACGCCGCCCGCGACGTCGATCCACGCGGGCATGTGCGGCGGAACGAATCGCTGCGTACCAGGCTCGGCGCCGAAAAAAAACACTTCCTGGCGAGTCGATTGGAGACGGCCGCCGACCACCGATGGGAACAGCTTCGCGAGCCAGGGGCCGCAGGCGAACACGTAGGTCCCGGCGGTGAGGCGGCTGCCGTCACTGGCAGAGAGACCATCAATAGCGCCCGTCCCCGTCGGCACGGTGACCGCGGTGATGCGGTAATCGACGCTCTGCTTCACCGCCTGGCGCACAACCATCTGCACCGCTCGACGGGCCATGATGACTCCGGCGTCGGGTTCGAGGAGGCCACGAGTGATCGGGCCGAAATTAAACTGCGGAAACCGTTGCTCGAGCGCACTCCGCTCGAGGCTCTCGAACGGAACGTGCAGGCGGTTCAGGGTTTCGATCGTGTCGTTGATGCTCTGGTCGTCGTCCTGGGCCATCCACAACACTCCGGTGCGGGTGAACAACTCCTGCCGCCAGTCGCGAAACAACTCGCGCCACGCGTAAGCTGAGCGCTGGGCCCACTGCGAGTAGATCAAGTCGGAGCCGTATCCCACTCGAATGACTCGGGTCGCGCCACTGGAACTGGACCGGGTGTGACCAGCCCCGAAGGCGTCGACGAGCGTGACCGACCGGCCGGTGCGGCGAAGCTGGAGGGCCGTCCAGGCCCCGAAGACGCCGGCGCCGACCACGACGACATCAGAAGAACGAGGCATAGAATGTGAGTGCTCGAACGATCGGGAGTCCGCCCCCCGCCTCATTGTTACACTAGTATTCAGACGGGGCTGCGCCCCGAACCCCACGCGGCCACTCCGCGGGGACCCCGAGAGCCCCACTCCGGTATGGAGATCTTCCCCGGCGCGGTCCATCTGCCGCGGTTTCTGTCGCTGGCTGAGCAGCTCGAGCTGGCTGAGCGCTGCCAGGCAATTGGCAACGGGCCGACGGGATGGTATGTCCCCACGGTGCGCGGCGGTGGACAGATGCGGGTGCGGATGGTGTGCCTGGGACGCCACTGGAACGCGCGCACCTATCGCTATGAGGCCAGTCGACGGGACCACGACGGCCGGCCGGCGCCGCCCCTGCCGCCGCAACTGTCGGCATTGGCCGTGCGAATGGCGGAGGCGGCCGGTATGCGACTGCTCCCGGATGTCTGCATCCTGAACTCCTACGATGCCGCCGGTAAGATGGGGCTCCATCAGGACAAGGATGAACGCCAGGACACCCTGGCGGCCGGTGTCCCGATCGTGTCCGTGTCGCTGGGTGACACCGCGAAGTTCATCATCGGGGGGCTCACGCGCAAGGACGCGAAGACGATGGTGCCGCTGGCTTCCGGCGACGGCTTCGTATTCGGAGGACCGAGTCGCTTGCGTTTCCATGGCGTGGCGGCCGTGCTGCCACACACGGGACCACCTGAGTTGGGTTTCGATGGCCGGCTGAATCTCACGTTCCGCCAAGGCGCAAGCCCGCCATAGCCTGCAACGCACTCTTGGCGACGGCGGGCCAAACGCCCCCCCCATGCGCCCGTTCGCCCCCCCGAAACGCCCTCCAAGTGAAACTTCGGGTTTTTTTCTCAATTAGGGACTATCTTATGGTTCTTAAAAGACTTGGACGCAAGCGCGGGTTGTGGGTTGACCCGGCTGCCGGAGCCAAAGATGCATAAGCCGATCAAATACGCCGAAAAAGGACTCACCCTGCTTGCCGACGCGGGATTCAGGGCCTTCGATTTGGTGAACCGATATAACCAGAAATCGTCGTTTGTCCCCGCGTGGGCAGACAAGCCGTTGCTGAAGTCGACTGAGAAAGTGAAGCCGCCCCTGGGCTGGCCTCGTGAGACCGACTCGCTGTGTCCCAAGTGCGTGCGTGAGGCGCGGCAGGAGATTCTAGACGGCAAGCGCGACTACAAGATCTTGATCAACGAGAAGGTCGGTGAGATCAAGGCCAACATCATTGAACGCGACGGCAAGATTCTGATGGTGAAGGACTGTCCCGAGCACGGCCACTTCGAGGACGTGATGGCGATGGACACCGCGTTCTTCAAGCACCTCGAAGACTCGTTCCCCGGCAGCGACATGCGGGCCCACAACGACGAGAAGTTGCACAACCATGGCAGTAGCACCATCAAGTATGGTCGCGGCTCGGTGCTGACGATCGACCTGACGAACCGCTGCAACATGATGTGCGACCCCTGTTTCATGGACGCGAACCAGGTCGGATTCGTCCACGAGCTCGGGTGGGACGACATCAAGACGTTGCTCGACAACGCCATCTCGATCAAGCCGAGGCGGCAGATGTCGGTGCAGTTCTCCGGCGGTGAGCCGAGCATCTCCCCGTACTTCCTCGACGCCATCCGCTACGCGCGGAAGGTCGGCTACAACAGCGTGCAGGCGGCCACCAACGGCATCGAGTTTGCGAAGAGTCCGGATTTCGCCCGTGCCGCCGCCGATGCCGGGCTGCGGTATGCGTATCTGCAGTTCGATGGGGTCGGCAACGCCGCGAATTCCCACCGGCTGGTCGGCAACCTGTTCGATGTGAAACTGCGGGCCATCGAGAATCTGCACAACGCCGGCGTGGACATCGTGCCGGTCATCACGATTCTCAACGGGATCAACAACGAGCAGGTCGGACGGGTTGTGCAGTTCGCGCTCGACAACCCGAAGAAGATCAACTTCCTGTCGTTCCAGCCGGTGTCGTTCACCGGCCGCGACGAGGAGATTACCGACGAGCGTCGGCACGCGCAGCGCTATACCCTGTCGCACCTGGCCCACGACGTGAAGAACCAGACCG
The DNA here is from genome assembly GCA_029940535.1 of Vicinamibacterales bacterium. Lineage (GTDB taxonomy): Bacteria > Acidobacteriota > Vicinamibacteria > Vicinamibacterales > UBA8438 > UBA8438. The sequence goes on along the minus strand of JAPYUM010000002.1, from coordinate 51,994 downwards.
GCATCGGCGAGCCGATACGTGACTGGTTCCCCATCTCGTTCATGGGCACCTTCACCGATTCGGCCGACTTCATGCATGGCCCGCAGGCCGACTGGGGGCAACTCAATTGCGGTTGCCATCCGAACTGCGGCATCGGGATGGCCATCATGATCGACAAGGAGACCAAGGAGTCGGTCCCGGTCACCGCGTTCTTGAAGGCGGAGCGGCTGGCCAAGGACCTGGGTCGGGTCACCGACGGTGGGCGTAGCCGGAAAGTGGCGACGCTTGGGATGGCGATGGCGCTGATTCGCAACTACGACCCGTTCCAGGCGCCGACCCACTTCAAGCTGTGGGACTTGGTGCAGAAGTTCGACAAGACGTTCGGGGCGTCCGGCAAGGACTACGGAAAGGTGACGGGCGACCGGACCCAGGCCGATATTGCGAAGCGTCGGGGTGACCGCTGGAACTTCCTGTTCATTGCCGGGATGTGGTTCCAGGACCTGTTTAACTACGACTTCCGACGGACCGAGCGCTGCATCATTCCGTATGCGACCCAGGAGGGAGAGATTTCCTTCTGCGCCTACAACACTGGGGTTGGCTGGCGGAACATCATCGAGAAGATGCACATGACCGCCACGCTCACCAAGTGGTACGACGAGCATGGACGGCACGAGATCTTCGCCGGTGGCAACGACGTCGACCTGGTCAGCAAGGAGCACAACCTCGTGCTCGACCCGGAGGCGGTGGCGGCCGGGCTACAGACCGACCTGGATGACCAGGGCATCGTCAAGACCGCGCGGCAGGAGAAGATCGCGGCGCGTGACGAGATGAAACAGAAGGCCGAAGATGAGCGGATGGCGGCCCTCTATCGCCAGCACGTGTTGAAGGAAGAGGCGCCGGAACAGAGTGGCGTCATCCAGATTCAGGGGCTTGGCGGGAAGAAAAAGGACGAGACGGTCGAGGTGGGGTAGGTCGCTCGTTCGCCCGCGAGGCTTCGGGCCTCAGGCTTCGGCACGGACACAACGGGCCGCGCGGCGACAACCGCGCGGCCCTCGGCTTGTACGACGCCTCTTGCGCCCCGGTCTTCCCTCAGCGACCCTCGTTCTGAAGCCTGAAGCCTCGCCCTTACCCCTTTGGCACCACGAGCGCGTCGAGCGCCACGACGCCCTGGCCTTCCGGCAGCACCACCACCGGGTTCAGCTCGGCGCTGTCGAGGCCGTCGGCATGGGCGGCCGCGAAACGGGAGAGCGCGGCCAGCGCCGACGCGGTGGCGTCGAGGTCGCCGCGCGGTCGGCCCCGCACCCCATCGAGCAACGGGAATCCCCGCAGCTCGCGCATCATCCGATGCGCCTCTGCCGTGTCGAACGGTGCCACCCGGAACGCGACATCTTCGAGGACTTCCACGAAGATGCCACCCAATCCGAACATCACGACCGGGCCGAATGTGGGGTCGTAGCGTACGCCCATGATGGTTTCTACGCCCCCAGTGACCATTCGGGACACGAGGACGCCGTCGAGGCGGGCTTCGGGATGAGCCATTCGGGCCCGTCCGGTCACGTCCGCGAAGGCCTGCGCGACCTCTTCTGGTGAGTCCAGACCGAGCATCACGCCACCGATGTCGGTCTTGTGGGGAATCTCCGATGATGCGATCTTGAGTGCCACCGGGAACCCGAGCGTCGTGGCCGCCGCCACCGCGGCATCTGTCGTGGCGCACGCGCGCTCATCCACCACCCGCAAGCCGGCCTCGACGAGCAACGCCTTGGCGACGGCCTCGCCGATCGGCGCGGCTGGCAGTGGTACGACTGGCGGCCCCGACGCGGTCATATCCGGGAGCGGGCGTGCGAACACGTCGCCGAAATGCGCTAGCGCATCGACCGCCCGCACCGCGCGGGTCGGGTCCTCGAACACCGGGCACCCGGCTTCCTCGTAGCGCGTAATGACGTCGGGCGGGCCGACGATCGACAGCACCAGCAGACAACGTGGATACGCGGTCTTCGCGGCTCGCAGGGCGTCACTGATCGGACCAACCATCGCCTTGGCGGCCGCGACATAGGTAAAAAAGGCGACGATGGAGTCGTATGTACCTTCCGCCAGCATCACGTCCAGGTTGGTGCCGACCAGGCCCGGGTCGTTGAAGGCATGGGCGGTGATGTCGACCGGGTTGCGGGGTGCGGCGAAGGGGAGCGCCGCCTTGAGTTTGGCCTGGGCCGCATCGCTCATCGGGGCCACATCGAGCCCGCGCTCCACCGCCTCGTCGGCCATCTGCACGCCGACCCCGCCGGAAATGCTCATGAGCCCGACTCGCCGGCTGGCCGGGAAGATGCCAAACGACGCCGTATAGGCGATATCGAGCATCTCCTCCGTGTTCGTGGCCCGGTAGACGCCGAACTGACGGAAGACGCCGTCGTAGATCGCATCGGATCCGGCCATTGACGCAGTGTGCGACCGCACCGCGTCGGCGCCGACCTCGGTACGACCGACTTTCTGAAAGATGACCGGCTTCCGGCGTTCATGAGCCAGCGCCAGCGACGCAAACAGTCGGTCGCGGTCTCGTATGCCTTCCGCGTAGGCCACGATGACCGAGACATCTGGATGGTCGGCAAACCAGCCGATCGTCTCGGCCACGTCGACGTCACACTCATTGCCGGTCGTCACCCAGAATCGGATGCCGATGCCTCGCAAGGTCGCGAGGAGCGACAGGTGGCTCCCGTAGGCCCCGCTTTGGCTCACCAGCCCGACCCGACCGGGTCGCGGTTGGCCCGCCTCGAAGGTCGACGTGAACGTGCCGAAGAAACCGTGATTCGCGTTGTAGACGCCCAGACAGTTCGGTCCGACGATCCGCATCCCGGTCGAGCGCGCGATCTGGCCGATCGCGGTCTGGTGGCGTCGGCCGTCGTCGCCCATTTCAGCGAACCCGGCGCTGAAAATAATGACGGCCTTCACCCCGGCGGCGGCGCACGCTTCGGTGGTCTCGACCACGGCCGGGGCCGGGACCGCGATGATGGCGGTGTCGACCGGTCCCGGCACCTCGCCGATGCTGGCGAAGGACGGGAGGCCCTGGACGCTGTCGCGATTCGGGTTGACCGGATAGATGGGGCCTGCGAATCCCGCGTCTCGCGTGTAGAGCAGTGGCCGCCCGCCGATACGCGTGGGGTCGTTCGAGGCGCCGATGATGGCGATCGAGGCGGGCTCCAGGAGTGGGCCCAGGGAATCAGTGGAAGTGTCCGTGTCGGTAGCGGCCATGGCGCTCAGATTGTAACGGACCGGCGAACAGTGCCTCCGCTACCATCACCCGCCGGAAATGAGGGGGAACTGCTTGCCGCTGGGGGCTCGCCTACCCGCCGCGCGTGTGCATCTCGAGATGGGGTTGGTCCTGGAGGGTTTCGACGGGGATGAGGCGCGAGCGGTCTTCGGATGACAGCCGATCTTCGGCGCCGCGGTCGTCGCGGGCGCGCCATGTCTCCGCAATGAGGCTGCGCAGGCCCTCGACCCCGACGCCGGCGCGGAGTGGCTCGCGCAGATCGGTGCCGTCGGTGGCATAGAGGCAGCGATACCAGCCTCCATCGGCGGTCAGCCGGCTGCGATCGCACTGGCGGCAGAACGGTTCGGTAGTGGAAGAGATGATCCCGAACACGGTACCGTCGGGCAGCGTGAAGCGGTCGGCCGGGGCGGCGGTGTTTTCGTCGACCGGCGTGACCGTACCGTAGTGCGTGGCAAGTCGCTGGAGCATGTCCTGCCGCGACACGACATCGTCTATCGACCAGCGGGTGGCGCCACCGACGTCCATGTACTCGATGAACCGGACCTCGGCCCCGATCCGCCGACCGTGCTCGAGCATCGGTGCCAGCTCATCGTCATTCACGCCGCGAATGACGACGGTGTCAATTTTCACGCTGTCGAACCCCGCGTTGGCGGCTTGGTCAAGGCCGGTCAGCACCGCGTCCAGGCTGTCGAATCTCGTCAGGGCCTTGAACCGGTCCGGGTCGAGCGTGTCCAGGCTCACCGTGATGCGCGGCAGCCCGGCGGCACGAAGCGCCGCGACCTGATCTGCGAGCAGAATACCGTTCGTCGTCAGCGCCAGGTCCGTGAGCGCCGGCTTGCGCGCCAGCAGGGTTAGGAGGTCGGGGAGATCTTTCCGCAACAGCGGCTCTCCTCCGGTGAGACGAACCTTTGTCGTGCCCAGCGAGGTGAACACGTCCACCAGCGTCTCGATTTCCTCGAACGTCAGGATGTCGGCGCGCGGTAGCCACACGTAGTCGCGTTCCGGCATGCAGTACTGGCAGCGAAGGTTGCACCGGTCGGTGACCGACAGCCGCAGGTTCGCCAGGGGCCGGCCGAGCCGGTCATGCACCTCCATGCAGCCATTATGTCACGCGCGCCCACGGACCCAGGAGGTACGGGCTAGTAGGGTTCGGCGCGTAGGTTCGCCCGAAAACCCACGTATAATTGCCGCAGATGCTTCGGTCCCACCGCGCGGGCTCCCCTCGAGTAGCTCCCACGGCGTTCGTAGATCACAGCGCACAGGTCATCGGCGACGTTGAGATCGGTGAGGACAGTAGTGTCTGGATGAACGTCGTCATCCGCGGCGACGTCAATCGGATCCGCGTGGGGGCTCGCACCAATATTCAGGACGGCACCGTCGTCCATGTGCAGCGCGAGACCCATCCCACACTGATCGGGGACGAAGTAACGGTGGGGCATGCGGCGATTCTGCATGGATGTGTCGTTGAGGACCGTTGTTTGATAGGCATGGGGGCCATTGTCCTCAACGGTGCGGTGATAGGGTCTGGTTCGATTGTGGCGGCGGGGACCCTCGTGGTCGAAGGCATGGAGATTCCGCCAGGGTCACTCGTCATGGGCAACCCCGCGCGAGTGCGCCGTTCGACCACGCACGAGGAAGCCGAGTCGATCACCCGCTACGCGTCCAACTACGTTGGCTACAAAGACGAATTCGAGGCATAACGCCCGCGTGCACGGTCTCGCCGAGCCGTCGCGTAGGGTTCGGGGCGAAGCCCCGTCTAAAAGAAGGCGGCGCAGCCCCGTATAAACGTAATGATTCCCAGCATTCGTGGTACTCGTGACATCCTGCCCGCCGAGGTGGGCCGCTGGCAGCGCGTCGAAGGCGTGGCGCGCGATCTCTGCGCCCGATATGGCTACGCCGAAGTGCGTACCCCAGTCATCGAGCGGGAAGAATTGTTCGCGAAGGGGACGGGCGAGTCGACCGACATCGTGCAGAAGGAGATGTACGCCTTCACCGACAAGGGCGGCGACCGGATTACCTTGCGACCGGAGGCGACCCCCAGCATGGTCCGGTCGTTTGTGGAGCACGCGCTCGAGCAGGAGTTACCGTGCGCCAAGCTGTACAGTCTCGGGCCGATGTTCCGCTATGAGCGGCCGCAGAAAGGACGCTACCGGCAGTTCCATCAGCTGGACATCGAGGTCTTTGGCATTACCGACCCGGCGGTTGACGGGGAGGTGATCGAGATGGCGTCGGCGTTGGTGACCGAGCTCGGAATCGAGGGCGCCGAGTTGGTGATCAACTCGGTGGGGTGTGCCGCGTGCCGACCCCGATTCACCCAGGCCCTGATCGACGCGCTCGGGGAGCGGGTCGCCGAGTTGTGCGGCGACTGCCAGCGACGGAGTGTCACGAATCCGCTTCGGATTTTTGACTGCAAGGTGCCGGCCGACCAGCCGGTCATCGACCAGCTGCCGCATTCGGAAAATTTCTTGTGCGACGCCTGCCGCGATCACTTCGCCGAGGTCCGGCGGCATCTGGACGCCTATGGGCTGGCCTATCGAGTGTCTCACCGCCTGGTGCGTGGTCTCGACTACTACACGCGTACGACATTCGAGATTCTTGGGACGAGTCTTGGCGCGCAGAACGCGCTGCTCGGTGGGGGTCGGTACGACCATCTGGTGAAGCAGCTCGGTGGTCCTGATCGGTCCGGCATCGGCTTCGCGGCCGGGCTCGAGCGCCTGGTGCTGGCGCTGCCGGAAGGAGCCGGCGAGATGGACGTCGCGGATGCGTTCGTGGTGGCCCTCGGCGACCCGAGTTGGTTCGCGGCTCGCATCCTGGCCCGCGATCTGCGTCGGGCCGGGCTGACGACGTTGATCGACTACGAGGGACGGTCCTCGAAATCGCAGATGAAACGGGCGAATCGCAGCCGGGCCCGCCACATGCTGATCCTTGGTGAAGATGAACTGGCGACTAACCAGGTGACGGTCAAAACGATGGAGACCGGCGAGCAGCAGACCGTGGCCAGGGCCGACCTGGTCGCTCACCTACGCGCCGTGAGAACGGATTGAAACGTGTCTGAACGAACACATACATGCGGTGCGTTGCGCACCACCGACATGGGCGCTGAGGCGACCCTGATGGGTTGGGTGCATCGGGTGCGCGACCTCGGGTCACTGATTTTTGTCGACATCCGGGATCGCTACGGCGTGACCCAGGTGGTCGCTCGCGACGACGACGCGCTGCTCGCGCAGACCAAACGGCTGCGCCCGGAATACGTCGTCAAAGTGTGCGGGACGGTCGAGCGCCGATCCGACGAGACGCTGAATCCGAAAATCGAGACCGGTGAAGTCGAGATTGCCATACGCGAGATCACGGTGTTGAGTGAAGCGCGTCGACCACCGTTTCAGATCGCCGACGAGACACCGGTGTCGGAAGACCTGCGGTTGAAGTATCGCTACCTCGATCTGCGCCGTGATCGGATGCAACGGAACATGCAATTGCGGCACCGCGTGTTGATGGCGGCGCGACAGTCGCTCGACGCCCAGGGCTTTCTCGACATCGAGACGCCCGTGCTCGCCAAGTCCACCCCGGAAGGCGCACGCGACTACCTGGTGCCCAGCCGCGTGCATCCCGGCGAGTTCTTCGCCCTGCCGCAGTCGCCACAGATCTTCAAACAGATTCTGATGATCAGCGGGATGGACCGGTACTTTCAGATCGCACGGTGTTTCAGGGACGAGGACCTCCGCGCCGATCGACAGCCGGAGTTCACCCAGATCGACATGGAGATGTCCTTCGTGACCCAGGACGTCGTCTTTACCGCCGTCGAGCGGCTGATGCAGGCTATGTTCGCCGCGAACGACGAGTCGATCGAGACCCCGTTTCCCCGCTTGCCGTACGCCGAGGCGATGGACAAGTACGGGTCCGACAAGCCGGATCTGCGAATCGAGATGGCGATCGTCGACGTGTCCGACGTGTTCTCCGAGTCGAGCTTCCGGGTGTTTCGTGACGTCGTCGCCGGAGGGGGCGCGATTCGCGCGCTCGTCGTGCCGGGCGCGGGGAAGTACTCCCGCAGCCAGGTCGACAAGCTGGTTGACGAGGCGATCGAGCTCGGGGCGCAAGGGCTGGTCTGGGCTCGTCGTGGTCCCGGCGGCGACGTGCAGAGTTCGATTCTGAAGGCGGCGGGGGCCGAGACGCTGGGCCGGCTCCTCGAGTCGGCGGGATCCGGTGACGACGGACTGGTGCTGGTGGCGGCCGGGGCGCCCCACGAGGCCTCCGCGTTGTTGGGGAAGATGCGTCTCAGACTGGCTGCTCGCGAGGGCGTGGTCGATGAGCAGCGCCGGGCGCTGACCTGGGTGGTTGATTTTCCGATGTTCGAGTGGAGCGAGACCGAAGGGCGACACATGTCGATGCATCACCCGTTCACCGCGCCGCGTGACGAGGACCGAGACCGTCTGGAAACCGACCTGGGCTCGGTACGGGCGAAAGCGTATGACCTGGTCCTGAACGGCAGCGAGATCGGCGGTGGCAGCATTCGGATCCACGAGCAGCCGCTGCAACGGCGTATCTTTGAGCTCTTGGGGATCAGCGATGAGGACGCACGGTCTCGGTTTGGCTTTTTTCTCGAAGCGCTCGAATACGGGACACCGCCGCACGGAGGGATTGCCCTCGGGGTCGACCGGATCCTGGCGCTGCTGGCGGGAGAGCCGTCTATTCGTGACGTGATGGCATTTCCGAAAACGGCCACGGCCGTCGACCTGATGACGGGCGCACCGTCGACGGTGAGCGCGCATCAGTTGCGCGAACTCCACTTGGACCCCACACCAGAGCGCTAAGATGTGGTTTCCGGGTGAGGCGTTCGTCTGGCAAGGCGCAAGGAGGGAGCAGCCAGGCGGGTTGTGACTGACGCAGTAACGCCGCCAGACGGGCGCGACCTCTTCAGACGGGGCTGCGCCCCGAACCCCACGCGACCGCTACGCGGGGACCCCGAGTGCCCCACTCCGCGGCCGCGAGACGCGCATGTGCGCGCCTTGACCGGCTCCTGACAGCGTGTCACCATCATTTCTATCCGTGCCACAAGACCAAGGCGAGCCCGGCACCACCACCATCGCGCGGATTTCCATCCCCGATGACGGGGTCGAAGCGCTGTTCGGCTCCTACGACGCCAATCTCAAGACGTTCGAGCGTCTGTTTGGCGTGCAGATCCGCACGGACGGCACGGCGCTCCTGGCAGAAGGTCCCCGAGCGTCGCTCCTGGCACTGGAGGGTCTCGTGGGGCAGCTGGCCGAGTTGGTGACGCACGGCTACCAGCTCTCACAGGACGACGTGCGCCGCGCGGCGGAGTTGGTGCAGCAGGACGACGGAGTGCGGCTCAGCGACTTCTTCGTGCGGGCCACCGTGAAAGCGTCCAGTAAACGCCACATTGCCCCGAAAAGCGTGAACCAGCGCCGCTATCTCGAAGCAATCGACAGCCATGACGTCGTCTTCGGCATCGGTCCCGCCGGTACCGGAAAGACCTACTTGGCGATGGCACAAGCGGTGGCGTCTCTCACGGCCAAGAAAGTCACGCGGATCATTCTGGCTCGTCCCGCGGTGGAGGCCGGCGAGAAGCTCGGATTCCTGCCCGGGGACATGCAGGAGAAGGTCAACCCGTATCTGCGCCCGCTCTACGACGCGTTGTACGACATGCTCGATGCGGAACGTGTCGACCGTCTGCTCGAGCGCGGCACCATCGAAATTGCGCCGCTCGCGTTCATGCGGGGGCGCACGTTGAACGAGGCGTTCGTGGTCCTCGACGAGGCACAAAACACCACGCCAGAGCAGATGAAGATGTTCCTGACGCGGCTCGGGTTCGGTTCGAAGGCGGTCATCACGGGCGACATCACGCAGATCGATCTGCCTTCGGGGCGCACGTCAGGGCTGATCGAAGTGATGCGGATCGTCGAGCATGTCGAGGGTATCGCGTTCACCCGGTTCGACGGTCGCGACGTCGTGCGGCACCCGCTCGTGCAGAAGATCGTCGAGGCGTACGAAGCCTATGCCGAGGGGGCCCCGAGCGGTTCTCTCTACCGCGCCGGCGAGATGATGGACACGGAGCCGCGCCCGGCGCAGGCCGCGAACGACAGATGACCTCGGACGACCCGGACCCTCAGGTTCGAATCGCTACGTCCCGGGCCTCTCGGGCCACGCGGTTGCGGGTGACCGTCACGGACGGTCGCGGGCGGCGCAAGCCGGCCCCGGGGCTTCCGGCCTGGTTGGCTGGTCTCGCGCCGCGCTCTGCGGTCGGCGAGGTCGTCGTGGCGCTGGTCGGTGACCGTAAAATGCGCGACCTGAACCGGCGATTTCGAGGAATCGGCAAGGTCACCGATGTGTTGTCGTTTCCTGCCGATCCGGTGCCGGCCGGTCTCAGCCCGGCGCCCACACCCTGTCTGGGCGATATCGTCATTGCCACCGGACGAGCGGCGAGGCAAGCCCGAGCGGCCGGGCTGACCGAGTCCGAGGAGTGGCGACGACTCGCATTGCACGGTCTGTTGCACCTGCTCGGCTACGACCACGAGCGAGACGATGGAGAGATGGTGCGACTCGAGCGCCGACTTCGGCGCCGAGGCGGACTGCCGGTGAACTAGAACACGACATGTTGCCCCTGCTGCTGTTCCTGATCGGATGTGGTGTCGTCTACGTGGCCACCATCGAGTCCGCATTCGGCGCCATGGTGCGTCTCCCCGAGCGTTTGAACGTGGAGCGCGACATACAGCACGGGTCCCTGACGGTCTACCTCGAGGACCCGTTGCGGTTGTATGTGGCGACGCGGCTGCTTCGCGGGCTGCTGTTTGCTGCCGCGGCGGTCATCCTGGCTCGGTTGATCGGCGTCTCGACGCCTCAGGCCGTCGGGCTGTTGCTGCTGGCGCTGGTCACGTTTGTGCTTGTGTGCGAACAGCTTGTCCCGTCGGTCGTCGTGCGACGGGGTTCCGGGCGGGTGCTGGAACTGCTCCTGCCCTCGTTCGACCGGACGCTGAGGGTGCTCGGTCCGGTGACCGGGGGATTGCTCCGGTTGGCGCATCGCCCGCGCCGGTCCGAGACGCGGGCCATTCGCAACGGCAAGTCCGACGAGGCTGACGCCAGCGAGAGTGCCGACCTCGAGGCGACGATCGAGGACACCGAGGAGCGGAAGTTACTGCAGTCCGTGGTCGACTTCGGTGGCACGCTCGTCGTCGAGGTGATGACCCCGAGACCGGACATTGTCGCTATTGCCCACGATGCCACGGTCGCAGAGTTCCGGACCCTCTTTGCCGAGCAGGAGTACTCGCGGATCCCGGTGTTCAGAGAGAACCTGGACCACATCCTGGGATTTGTGTTCGCGAAGGATTTGGTCGCGTTGGACGGGCTCCCCGGCTCGTCCAAGATCGTGCCGCGGCTGCTGCGCCCGGCCTATCTTGTGCCGGAGGGGAAGCGGGTGGCGGATCTGCTGCGCGAGTTGCAGGTCGAGCACGTACAAAGCGCCATTGTCGTGGACGAGTACGGCGGGACCGCGGGGCTGGTGACCATCGAAGACCTGCTCGAGGAGATTGTCGGGGAGATTCGCGACGAATACGACGGCGACGAGTCGGAGCCGATCGTGGATGAGGGCGACGGCGCCTTCGTGTTTCTCGCCACGGTCAGCGTTGCCGATATGTGCGAGCGGCTTGGGATCGCGGTGGAGCGCGACGGTTTCGAAACGGTGGGTGGTTACCTGCTGACCCGACTGGGTCGCGTGCCGACCGCGGGCGAAACGGTCGACGTCGACGACCTGACGGTGGAGGTCCTCGAAGCGGAGCGTCGACGGGTGCGGAAGGTGCGTATGGGGCATCGCAGCGGCGTCGAGGCCGTGGCGAAGTAACATGCGGTCCGGGTTCGTCTCGTTCATCGGTCGGCCGAATGCCGGGAAATCCACGCTGCTCAATCGCATCGTGGGGACCAAGCTCGCGATCGTATCTGACAAGCCTCAGACGACCCGCAATCGGATCGTCGCGGTGCGCAACTACGACGGGGACCCGGCCGCTCAGGTCGTGTTCGTTGACACCCCGGGCATACACCGGCCCTTGCACCGCATGAACGTCCGCATGGTCGATATCGCCTACGAGTCAATGGGCGATGTCGACGTCATTGCGCTGGTGCGCGATGCCACCGACGGGCTCGGGGCGGGCGACCGATTCGTCCTCGAGAAACTCGAGCGGGCCACGGGACCGGTCATGCTCGTCCTCAACAAGATCGACCTCATTACCAAGACACGTTTGCTGCCGCTGATCGATTGGTATCGCCAGCAGCGAGACTTCACGGCCATCGTGCCCGTGTCGGCCCGGAGCGGAGAGGGTGTCGAGATTCTCGAGCGGGCCATCATCGAGCAGCTGCCTGAAGGCGAGGCACTGTATCCGGACGACTTCCTGACCGACCAGCCGGAGCGGGTGCTGGCGGCCGAGACCGTCCGGGAGAAGGTCTTGCAGCACACCCACGCGGAGCTACCATTCTCGACGGCGGTGGTCGTCGACCAGTTCGACGAGGTCTCCGAGCCCGGGCGCCTCCAGATCTATTGCTCGATTCTGGTCGAGCGGCGGTCTCAGAAACCGATCGTCGTCGGCCTCGGCGGTGCGTTGATCAAGCGGATCGGAACCGAGGCGCGGCGAGATCTCGAACGCTTCTTTGGGCGCCGGGTGCATCTCGACCTCCACGTCAAGGTGCGGGCGGACTGGAGGGAGAACGATCGTCTGCTCGACCAGGCCGGGGTCGCTCCTCCCACCAAGACTCGTCGATAATCCTGTGTGCTATATTGAGATGTTACTGGTATTGACTGTGGGACATTCAGCTGAACCTGACCCGCGCGTGAACGCGGACCCGACCCGGAGAACGGGACCATGCCACCCCTCCGCCGCACCGATGTGGTGCTCGACTCGGTCAAGCGACTGCAGCGGATTGGTGCGTCCGCGAACCTGATCAATCTGCTTCAGAAGCAGCATCCTTCCGATCTCGCTGAGCTCTTCGGCGAGTTACCAGACAAAGACCGTCGCAGCACTTTCAACCTGCTGCTCGATCACCACAGCCACCTCGCACTGGAGGCGCTGGTCGAGTACGGCCCGGAGCCCGGCGCGGTGCTGCTGGCCGACCAGCCTCCCGACCGCATTGCGCTCTGGCTGCAGGAAATGCCGTCCGATGACGCGGCGGCGCTGATCGACGAGCTGCCGGAGGAACTGTCGGACGCCGTGTTGGAGCAGATGCGGCCGCGCGAGTCTGGCGAGGTCGAGAACCTGCTGGATTACGCCGAAGAGACCGCCGGCCGGATCATGAATCCGACCGTGTTCGCCCTCTCGGAGGACCTGACGGCGGGTGAAGCGATTCAGGCGCTGCAAGGGTCTCGCGAGGTGGAGATGGTCTTCTATCTCTATGTCGTGGATGACCGCCGGCATCTGGTGGGGGTGGTCTCTCTACGCCGCTTGCTGCTGGTGGCCACCGAGACCCCGCTGCAGCGGATCATGACCACCGATCTGATCAGCGCCCGGGTGGACACGGACCAGGAAGAAGTGGCCCAGCACGTGGCCAACTACAACCTGCTCGCGATTCCGGTCGTCGATGACCAGAACCGGCTCGTCGGCATCATCACCGTCGACGACGTGATCGACATCATCAAGGACGAGGCCACAGAGGACATCTACCGTCTGGCCGGTGTGAGCGGCGATGAGCACGTCTTTTCCCCGGCGCGCGAGTCCATGCGGAAACGCCTCCCATGGTTGCTCGTCAACCTGCTGACCGCGACGGCGGCGGCCCTTGTGGTGCGCGCGTTTCAGGCCACCATCGACCAGGTCGTAGCGCTGGCGGTGTTCATGACCATCGTGGCCAGCATGGGCGGGAACGCGGCCACCCAGACCCTCACGATCATCGTGCGCGGGATTGCGCTCGGGGAGTTGACCTGGGGCAATTCCAGGAAGGCGGTGTTCAAGGAGGCGGCGGTCGGGTTGGGCAACGGGTTGGTGTTGGGCATGGTCGGGGCCGCGGTGGCGTGGGGGTTGTCAGGCAATATGTATCTCGGCCTGATCCTGGCCATGGCAATGGTCGTCAACCTGATGGTGGCCGCGATTGCCGCGACCCTGATTCCGATCGCGCTTCGGGCATTGAAGATAGACCCGGCGTTGGCTTCGGCGGTGTTCATTACCACCCTGACCGACGTCTTCGGGTTCTTCGTCTTCCTCGGACTGGCGACGTTCTTTCTGCCGTATCTGGAGCCGTTGACGTGAGGACGAGGCCCCACGGAGATGAGCTGAGCCGTTCCACCCGCGGCGGGCTACAATAGCCCGGGGCCCGCGCCATACCACCGGGTCATGGCACGCGGGGCGACACGCGCTCGCGATGCCACTCTACACGACCGACGCGCTGATTCTGCGCACCTATCAGCTCGGTGAAGCGGACCGAATCGTCGTGTTCCTGACCAGTGATCGGGGCAAGAAGCGTGGTGTGGCGAATGGCGCCAGACGGACGAAGTCGCGGTTTGGGGGCGGGCTCGAGCCGCTGACGCTGGCGCGCGTGTCGTATTTTGAGCGGGAGCAGCGCGACCTCGTACGGTTGAGTTATGTCGACCCGGTGCGGTCGCCGCTGCTGTCGGCTGACGTGGATGTGCTAGGTCATGTCGGGTACTTCGCGGAGCTGTTCGATGAATGCGCACCCGAGGCGGACCCGAATGCCACGTTGTTCCGGCTCGGGGCGGCTGTCGTCGACTCGCTGGGCGGGGAGGTGCGCGTCGAGCAGCTGGCCCGCTATGTCGAATACTGGGTGCTGCGCTTACAAGGGGTCTATCCGTCGATCCTGGCCTGCCACCGGTGTGGGGGCGATGTGAGTGGAGGCGGTCGGCTCGACCCGTCCGGCGGCGGTCTGTCCTGCCCCGGGTGCGCGACGGACGGCGGGCTCGCGTTATCTAGCGCCTCGGTGAGCTTCTTGCGCGCCGCTGCCGGTACGGCGCCTGCGCACGCGTCCGGTCTCACGCTGCCGGTTCACGCGGCGCGTGAATTGGAGCGGGCGCATCGACAGCTCATTGGGAGCCATCTCGAAAAGGACCTTCGGTCGTTGCGGGTCCTACGCGCGATGACGCGCGGTATGAGGACCTGAAAGGGAACGTCAGGTGACGCTGCAGGATTTGATCGCTTCGCTCTCTCATTTTTGGGGATCCCGCGGCTGCCTGATTCAGCAGCCGCTCGACACCGAGGTCGGGGCTGGCACCATGCACCCGGAGACCTTTCTCCGCGTGTTGGGTCCGAAGCATTGGCGGGTGGCATATGTCCAGCCGTCTCGGCGACCGGCCGACGGCCGCTTCGGAGAGAATCCGAACCGGTTGTTCAAGCATCATCAGTTCCAGGTCATCCTCAAGCCGTCACCGGACGCGGCTCAGGGGCTGTATCTGGAAAGTCTCCGGGCCTGTGGCATCGATCCGGCGCAGCATGATGTGCGCTTCGAGGAGGACAACTGGGAGTCGCCCACGCTCGGAGCCTGGGGCATCGGCTGGCAGGTGCTGCTCGATGGGATGGAGATTACCCAGTTCACCTACTTCCAGCAGGCGGGTGGTCTTGACCTCTCTCCGATTCCGGTCGAGCTCACCTACGGGCTCGAGCGGATCGCCATGCACCTGCAGGGTGTCGACGACGTCTACGATCTCGAGTGGGCACCGGGGGTCGCGTATCGCGACGTGCGGCACCAGGAGGAAGTGGAGCAGACCAAGTATGCCTTCGGGATGGTCGACATGCCGGAGGCGGAGTTCGCGGCGTTCCACCGCGACCTGTTCGACCAGCATCACCGGATGGCCAACATCCTGCTGCGTTCCGGGTTGGTGTTGCCGGCGCTCGACGCCTGTCTCAAGTGTTCGCACAACTTCAATATCCTCGATGCCAGCGGCGGCATCGGCGTCACGGAGCGGGCAGCCTACATCTTGCGCGTGCGCGAGCTGGCGGTGGCGATTGCGCAGGCCCACGTCGGCGAACCGGTCGAAGCGTGACGGCGTCTCCGGACCCGAGTGCTAATCATGTATCGAGAGCTACTGATCGAAATTGGCTGTGAGGAACTGCCGGCCAGCTGGTTGCCGCCGCTGACCCGTCAGTTCGGGGAGCGAGTCGGGCAAGCGCTGGTTGACGCACGTCTCGACTGTCCGACTTCTCCGGAATCGTACGGGACACCGCGACGTCTCGCCGTGCGGGTGGCCAAGGTGCCCGATCGGCAACCGGATCTCGAAGAGACGGTCACCGGGCCGCCCGTTCGCGCCGCGTTCGACGCCACCGGCCAGCCGACCCCGGCCGCGCTCGGCTTTGCCCGCAAGCACGGCGTCGAGTCCGCCGCGCTCAGCCAGATCGACACCCCGAAGGGGCGCTATCTGGCCTTCGAGCGGCGTCAGCGAGGCGCGTCGGCTCGATCAGTACTGGCCGGGGTTCTCGGCGCGACCTTGCGCGGTCTTTCGTTCCCGAAACAGATGGACTGGGACGCCCGGCTCGACGATGGCCGTGGCGACCTGCCGTTCGGGCGACCGATCCGTTGGCTGGTGTTTCTGTATGGCGGCCGGGTGGTGCCGTTTGTCATCGATCGGGCCGCCGATGCGGTGGCTCGGGGCGTCGCCCCGGTTCGGGCCGGGTCGACCACCTATGGACACCGCTTTTTTGCCCGTGACGGGAAGCCGGGCCGCGGGTTCCGAGTGCGCTCGTTCGCCGAGTATCGCGACGGCCTGAAACGGAACTACGTGCTGCTCGGACGGGAGGAGCGGCGCGCCCGTATCGAGCGTAAGCTCCGGACGCAGGCGGCACGAGCCGGGGGGGTGGTGGGGGTCGCAGGTGGGGAGTCGTCGTTGCTCGACGAAGTGCCGGACCTGGTCGAGTATCCAGCCGTCGTCACCGGTAGCTTTCCCACGGAGTTTCTCGCGCTGCCGGACGAGGTGCTGAAGACGACCATGATTCACCACCAGCATTATTTTCCGGTGGTGACATCGCAGGGGACTCTGACCGAGCACTTTCTGGCGGTGACCAACACCCCACGGGACCATGTGGCGGCGATTGCCCACAATTCGGAGCGGGTGCTGGTCGCCCGTCTACGGGACGCGCGGTTCTTCTGGGAGGCGGACCGCAGCGCCACGCTGGCGTCCCGTCTGGACCGGCTCGACACGCTCCGGTTTCACGCGAAGCTTGGCAGCTATCGAGCCAAGGCGGCACGTATCGAGCAACTCGCCAGGCGGGTGGCCGGTGAGGCGCTCGGCGCCGACGACCACGCGGACCACGCCGCGCGTGCCGGGCTGTTGGCGAAGGCCGACCTGACGACCGACATGGTCGGTGAGTTTCCCGAGCTGCAAGGAGTGATGGGCGGCATCTACGCGCGCGAGGACGGCGAGCCGGAAGCGGTGTGGCGCGCGGTGTATCACCACTATCTGCCGATCGGAGTCACGGCCGACGCGCCTCCCCGCCCCAGCGACCTGGGGACGGCGGGCGTCAGCTGGGCCGCGGTGTCGCTGGCGGACAAGCTCGATACGCTGGTCGGTCTGTTTCATGCGGGCGAGAAGCCCCGGGGGGCGCGTGACCCCTTCGGTCTCCGTCGGCAAGCCCACGGACTGTTTCGTATTCTGGTGGACCTTCCGGAACTCGCGGGACGGTCGTCCAGACCTGACGTCAAGAGCCTGGTGCTTGCGGCGGAGGAGGTCCACGGAATCGAGCCGGATGCGGAGGTCCGTGAGCGTCTGTTCACGTTCTTGCTCGAGCGGCTACGGTATGTCCTCGAACAGCGAGGTCACGATGTGCGCAACGTGCGGGCCGTGACCCAGCCCACCGGGTCGTGGGACGACATCACCCCCCTGGACGCTCGGCGCAAGCTGGACGTGCTGCCGGAGTTCACCGGGTCGGCCGATTTTCTGCAGCTGGCGACGCTGTTCAAGCGGGTGAAGAACATTGCGACGAAGCTTCCGGACCGTCAGTTCGAGGCGGTCGAGGCAGGACAGATCAGCCTGGTGGGTCGCGACGTGCAGCCGGCAGAAGAGCGACTCAGCGCGGAACTGGCCAAGCGCCGGGCGAACATCGAGCAAGCGGTCGCCAGTGGCGACAACTACCGGGCAGCGTTCGCGGAGGCGGCTCGGTTCGGTCCCTCGGTGGATCAATTTTTTACGGACGTGCTGGTGATGGCCGAAGACGACGAGGTCCGGCTTCGTCGTCTCTCGCTGCTGAAGCGACTTGAGCGTCTGATTTCTCGTCTGGCCGATGTCTCGGAGCTGGTCAGAGAACAGGACTGAGTACTGCGGATGGTGAAGAAGCGGAAGACGGCCAGGACGGCGAAGAAGACGGTGAAGACGACCACGCCGTCCGCACGGCGCTCGGTCCCGGAGTATGTGTATGCCTTTGGTGGCGGCAAGGCGGATGGGGACCGCTCGATGCGCGATCTACTGGGGGGCAAGG
This sequence comes from Vicinamibacterales bacterium, assembly GCA_029940535.1. GTDB lineage: Bacteria > Acidobacteriota > Vicinamibacteria > Vicinamibacterales > UBA8438 > UBA8438. The sequence goes on along the minus strand of JAPYUM010000002.1, from coordinate 34,348 downwards.
GGGCCGGACTGGCGGAGATGACCAGCGCCGGGCTTCCGGTGCCGCCTGGGTTCACCATTACGACCGACGCGTGCAACCTGTATTACGCGAACCGACGGACGGTGCCGGCGGCGGTGGATGTGGAAATGCTCGAACGACTCGGGGAGTTGGAGCGGACGGCGGGCGCCTCGTTCGGGTCGCTGACCGACCCCTTGTTGTTGTCGGTCCGATCGGGCGCCAAATTCTCCATGCCGGGGATGATGGACACAATCCTCAACCTCGGTCTGAACGACGCAACTGCGGAGGCGCTCGGTCGCCAGACCGCCAACGGTCGGTTCGCGTTCGACAGTTACCGGCGGTTTATCCAGATGTTCGGCAACGTAGTGCTCGACATTTCGAAGGACGACTTCGAGGATGAGCTGATCGATGTCAAGCAGGAGCACGGCGTCATCCTCGATACCGAGCTGGGCGAGGGAGCGCTGCGAGAGGTGGTGGCGAAGTACAAGGGACTGATCAGCGCCAAGACCGGTCGTGATTTTCCCGAGACGCCGCTGGATCAGCTGCGACTCGCGCGTGATGCAGTCTTTCGGTCCTGGAACAACCCGCGCGCGAAGGAATATCGTCGCATCTACGACATTCCGGATGAGATCGGCACGGCGGTAAGCGTGCAGTTGATGGTGTTTGGTAACACCGGCGACCGGTCCGCGACGGGCGTCGGATTCACCCGGAATCCGGCCACCGGCGACAAAGAGTTCTATGGTGAGTTCCTCGTCAACGCGCAGGGTGAAGATGTCGTGGCCGGTATCCGGACGCCACAGCCGATCGCGGAGCTCGAACGGATCATGCCGGTGGCCTACAAACAGCTGCGCAAAATCACGAGCCGGCTGGAGCGCCACTACAAAGACATCCAGGACTTCGAGTTCACGATTCAAGACGATCGACTGTTCATGTTGCAGACGCGGAGCGGCAAACGGACGGGTCACGCGGCGATCCGGATCGCCACGGATCTCGTCGACGAGCGTCTCGTCAGCGCCAAACGGGCCTTGTTGCTAGTCGATCCCGGGGCGCTGGTGCAGTTGTTGGCACCGGTCTTCGAGCCGGCCGCCTGGGCCAGAATTCCGGTCTCGACGAAGGGACTGCCGGCATCGCCGGGCGCCGCCTCGGGCCAGGTGGTGTTCACCGCCGACGACGCGCTCCGGTGGACGGTCGCGGGCAAACGCGTGGTGCTGGTGCGCAAAGAGACGGTCCCGGATGACATCCATGGGATGTATGTCGCCGAGGGAGTGCTCACGGCGACCGGAGGGATGACCTCCCACGCGGCCGTCGTCGGGCGACAGATGGGCAAGCCATCCGTGGTCGGCGCCGCTATCCAGGTGGACGAACAGCGCAAACGGCTGCAGATGGGAGACCTCGTGCTCGGCGAGGGCGATGACGTGTCCTTCGACGGGTTGACCGGTGAGGTCAAGGTCGGCTCGGTGACCAGCCAGCCGAGCGAGATTCTCCAGGTGGTGGCCGGAGACCTGCCCGCGTCCAAATCCGACATTTATCAGCGGTTCATGCGGGTGATGAAGTGGTCCGACCGGGTCCGTCGGCTTGGTGTCCGGGCGAACGCCGATCAGCCCGACCAGGCGGAGATCGCGCGCGCGTTCGGGGCCCGGGGGATCGGGCTGTGTCGCACCGAGCACATGTTCTTTGGTGAGGGCCGACTCGAGATTGTCCAGCGGATGATTCTGGCCGAGGCGGAGGCTGACCGCCGGGCCGCGCTGCGAGAGCTATTGCCGTTGCAGCGGGCCGACTTTTACGGGGTGTTCAAAGCGATGCGCGGCGAACCGGTCACGATTCGCACCATCGATCCGCCCTTGCACGAGTTTCTGCCAAAACGTGAAGACCTGTTGGTTGACATTGCGCGTCTCGAGCTGTCCAAGCCGCGTTCGCGCAAGCTGGCCGACAAGCGTCGGCTGCTGCGCCGGGTGGAGCAGTTGCACGAGTTCAATCCGATGCTGGGGCACCGAGGCGTTCGTCTCGGGATCAGCTACCCCGAGATTACGGAGATGCAGACGCGCGCCATCATCGAGGCTGCGGCCCAATTGGCCCAGGAAGGCATCAAGGTGGTTCCGGAGATCATGATTCCGCTGGTCAGCGACGTGCGGGAGCTCCGTGACCAGCGCGCGGTCGTCGACCGGGTCGCGAACACGGTCATGACCGAACAGGGCGTCACGGTGAAGTATCTCGTGGGCACGATGATCGAGGTGCCGCGCGCCGCCGTCACGGCCGGGGCCATCGCCGCCGAGGCCGACTTCTTTTCGTTCGGCACGAACGACCTGACCCAGATGGTCTTCGGCTTTTCCCGCGACGACGCGGCAAAGTTCCTGAAGCAATACCAGGCGCGCAAGATCATCGAACGAGATCCGTTTGCCAGTCTCGACGTGACCGGCGTCGGGGCCTTCGTGGAGATGGGCGTGCGCCTGGGACGCGAAGCGAAGCCGGGCCTGAAGGTGGGGGTGTGCGGCGAGCACGGGGGTGATCCCGCGTCGATTCGATTCTTCGATAGCGTGGGGCTGGACTACGTCAGCGCCTCACCCTATCGCGTGCCGGTGGCCCGCCTGGCCGCGGCGCAGTCCGCGCTCGCGCTCGAGACGACCGACTAGCTACTCGCACGCCGGCTGCAAGCATCGCTGTGACACGAGCATCCCGGATTACGCGGCTCTCGACCGAACTCGCGAACCAGATCGCCGCGGGTGAGGTGGTCGAGCGACCGGCATCGGTCGTCAAGGAGCTGGTCGAGAATGCGCTCGATGCCGGCGCGGCCCGTATTCGCGTCAGCGTCGAACTGGGTGGGAAACGTCTCATACGGGTCGATGACGATGGCGAGGGGATGACTCCGGAGGAGGCGGAGCTGGCCCTCGAGCGGCACGCAACCAGCAAGATCAGCCGGCTCGACGACCTGGCTGCGATCAGGACACTGGGGTTCCGCGGGGAGGCGTTGCCGAGCATCGCGTCGGTGTCTCACCTGTTGTTGCGGACCCGGGCGCGGGGCGAGTCGCGGGGTAGCGAGATCCGAGTCTCCGGCGGCGTCACCGTGTCGACCCGAGAGGTGGGCGCGTCCGAGGGTACGACCTTCGAAGTGACGGACCTCTTCTACAACGTGCCGGCGCGCCGGAAGTTTCTCAAGTCCGATGGCGCCGAGACCACCCAGGTCTCGCGGTTGGTCACCCAGTTGGCACTCGGACATCCCGCGGTCGGTTTCAGCCTGACCAGTGGCCGGCGACAGTTACTGCAGTGTCCGCCGGCGTCCAGTCTCGAGGAGCGACTGTTTCAGCTCTACAAGGATCGCGACGACTTGGTCGAGGTTCGGAAGCAGGCCGCCGGGATCACCGTGACCGGATTTGTGGCGGCGTTGGCCGGTCCCGGCGAGGGGCCGCGTCGGGGGCCGCAGAACATCTTCGTCAATGGACGCGGGGTCAAGGATCGCACCATCGCACACGCGATTGTTCATGCCTACAGTGCCGCGACCATCAAGGAACGAAGCCCCGAGGTGCATCTCTTCCTGGAGATGACGCCCGACCGCGTTGATGTCAACGTGCATCCGACCAAGGCGGAGGTCCGCTTTTTGGAGCAGTCGCTGGTGCACGAGGTGCTGCGACGCGCCATCGGGGAGGCTCTCGAGCAGGGGCCGGCGCCGGAGATCGGCCTGGACCCCGGCGCGCCGCCGGTGGGGCCTGCCGGGGGGATGGTCTCGGACGCGGGGGTGACCTCCGTGGCTTCGGCCGTCGACCAAGCGGAGTGGCGCCCGGCGTCAAATCCTGAAAGCGGGGCGACGGTGGGGTTCTCGCCGGATGGTGGCAGTGAGCCGTTTCGCGATCTGGTGCGGGAGATGCGTCCGGCCGCGGTCGCGCCGGCCCCGGTGGTCGATCGCCCGTTGCGCCCGCTGGGTCAGTTTCGCGACACCTTCATCATCGCCATCGACGACGAGGGGATCGCGATCATCGACCAGCATGTGGCCCACGAGCGGATTCTGTTCGAGCAGGTCATGGCACGGCTCACCACGGGGCCCCTCGAGAGCCAGCAGCTCTTGATGCCGATGGTGATCGAGCTGCCGGCGGCCGAACGACAGGCGCTGGCCGCGCACGGCGAGGCCCTCGCCCGTCTCGGTTTCGACGTCGAGGCGTTCGGGGGCGACAGTCTGCGAGTCGCGGCGCTGCCGGCCATCGTGGATCTGGCGGTCTGCGAAACCGCGCTCAGGGCACTCGCGCAAGACCTGGACGGACTCGACCAGGGAGCCGCGATCGACGAGGCACTCAGACAGATGGCCGCCACCACGGCGTGCCACGCCGCCGTCAAGGCGAACGATCGCCTGACCCCCGAGAAGATGACCTACCTGCTCGACGAGCTCCGCCGCACCGCGCACTCGTCGGTCTGCCCGCACGGACGACCGGTCGTGCTCCGGCTGTCGCGCAAGGAAATCGAACGACGCTTCGAGCGAATATAGGCGAGAGGTCAGGTCAGCCGAGCGTCTATGTGCGACACTAAGCACATGAGAATGCACATAGATCTCGATGACGCATTGGTGGCTCAAGTTGACGAGATCGCGGGACCCCGACAGCGCAGCGCCTTCGTGCGTGAGGCAGTGCGGGCGGCGGTCGAGCAGCGGAAGCGTTGGCGTCTCATCGAGGGGGCGGCCGGCGCCATTGCGGACACCGGACACGCCTGGGACGCCGACCCCGCGGCCTGGGTGCGCGACCAACGCTTTGGCGACAAGACCCGAGTCGGGTGAGTCATGCAGGTGGTGCTCGACACGACCGTTCTGATCGACTACCTACGGGGACGACCGGTGGTCGACCGCGTCGCGAACCTACGTCGCCGTGGGGATGTTGCGCTCACAACCGCCATCAACGTCGAGGAAGTCGTGAGGGGGCTTCGCCTCGGTGAGGAGGACGCCGCCGGCGCGCTTTTCGATGGGCTCGGAATTGTCTCGCTGGGCCGGCCGGCCGGGCGTCAGGCTGGTGAGTGGCGGGGCGCCTTCGCCCGACAGGGTGTGACGCTCTCGCAGGCCGACTGCCTGATCGCGGCGGCGACGGTCGGGGCTGGAGCGACGCTGGCCACTGGTAATCCCGGCCACTTCCCGATGCCAGAAATCGCGCTCGAGCACTGGCCCGTCGGGCAGTAGCCCGTCCGCCGCATACTTGCCCTTCACAGACCACCATGTCTCTCAGTTCCGGCATCCGCCTTGGGCACTATGAGGTTTCCACCCTCATCGGCGAGGGGGGCATGGGACAGGTCTGGCAGGCCACTGACACTCAGCTCAACCGCCAGGTGGCGCTGAAGATCCTGCCGGACGCCTTCGCTAACGACCCCGATCGCCTCGCTCGATTCCAGCGTGAGGCGCAGGTGCTGGCCAGCCTCAACCACCCCGGCATCGCCGCCATCTACGGGGTCGAGGAGTCCGAGGGCCCGCGGGCGCTCGTCTTGGAACCGGTCGAGGGGCCGACCCTCGCCGACCGCATCGCGCAAGGCGCGATGTCAATCGAAGACGCGCTGACAATCACCAAATAGATCGCTGAGGCGCTCGACGCGCGCGGGCCCTGTCCGATCTCGCGACCGGTTTTGCCGAGGTCTTCGGTGGAGGCCCGGGGAAGGACGAGCGCCGGTAGGCGGACGCCGGGGGATCGGGAGCTCGACGGCGGCGTCTGTCGTCTCCGCGGCACTGGTCGTCTGCTACTCCGTGGTCTTCTGCACCAGGAGATAACCCGCGATAAAGGCGGCGACGCCGAACCCGAAAATCCAGGGACTCGGACCGAGCGGACCCGCGATGAGGATCGCTTCCAGGAGCGCGGCCATCCCGAGCAGTTGGAGCCCGCGGCCGACGTAGTAGAGGGCCCCGGGCATCAGTCGGCCGGCTCCTTGGGCTCGGCTCGACGACGGGTCTTGAGGTCGCGCCACGCAGACAACCGGCGGCCCAGTTCTTTCTCGAATCCACGCGTCGTCGGGCAGTAGTATTGTCGCCCCTCGAGCGACGGGGGGAGACAATCCATCGCCGCCACGGCGTCCGGTTCGTCATGCGCGTACTGATAGCCCTTGCCGTAATCGAGCTGCTTCATGAGCCGGGTCGGCGCGTTGCGGAGATGCAGCGGAACCGGGTCGGCGACCTCCCGATGGGCGTCGGCGGCGGCCTGGGTGTAGGCGGTGTAGACCGCGTTGCTCTTGGGGGCTGAGGCGAGGTAGACGGTGGCCTGGGCGAGCGCCGTGTTGGCCTCGGGCATGCCCATGAAGTGTACGGCTTCCTTCGCCGCGACTGTGAGCGCCAGCGCCTGGGGGTCGGCGTTTCCCACATCTTCAGAGGCGAACCGGACCAGCCGGCGCGCGATGTAGAGTGGGTCTTCACCCGCTTCGACCATGCGCGCGAGCCAGTAGACAGCCGCATCTGGGTCGCTGTTGCGCATCGACTTGTGCAACGCCGAAATCAGGTTGTAGTGTTCCTCGCCGTCCTTGTCGTACACCAACGCCCGACGTTGCATGGCGTCGGCGGCGAGCGCGAGGTCGAGCCGGGCTGACTCAGGGTCGCCTGCTTCGGCCGCGCGCGCGACGGCGGCGGCCACCCCCAGTTCCAGCAGGTTGAGGGCGGCGCGCGCGTCTCCATTGGCGTGGCGTGCCATCGCCGCAATCGCCTCCGGTTCGACCTCGACCGGGTGGCGGCCCAGTCCACGGGTCGTGTCGGTCAGGGCTCGATTGAGAATGGTCGAGATGTCTGGCGCGGTCAGTGCCCGTAGCACGTAGACCTGGGACCGGGACAGCAGTGCGGCGTTGACCTCGAACGACGGATTCTCCGTGGTGGCGCCGATCAGGACGATGTCGCCCGCTTCGACTCGGGGCAGAAACGCGTCCTGCTGCGCCTTGTTGAACCGATGAATCTCGTCGACGAACAGGATGGTCCGGCGCTCGCCCCGACGTCTGGCGTCTTCCGCGTCCGCCATCACCGCGCGGATTTCCTTGATCCCGGAGAGGACGGCGCTGAAGGCCACGAAGCGTGAGGCGGTCACACTCGCGATCAGACGCGCGAGCGTCGTCTTGCCGGTGCCCGGTGGGCCCCAGAGAATGAGCGACTGCAAGGTGTCGCGCTCGATGGCATGACGCAACGGGCGACCGCGACCCAGCAACTCATCCTGCCCGACCAACTCATCGAAGTCGGCCGGGCGCATCCGATCGGCCAGGGGCGCGGTGGCCGACGCCCCGGGGGTGGGTGGGATCGCCGGTTCACCGAACAACGAACCGGACGTCACGCGGATGGCCCTCGGCCGGCGACGGCCGGCGCGGTGCGGCGGGCCCGTTGTCGGGCCGCTTCGTACACGATCAGCGCCGAGGCGACCGCGATGTTCAAGGACTCGACCGGCGCGTGCATTGGGACCGAGACGAGTTCGTCCGCGTCATCCAGCAGCGGACGCGCGAGACCGTCCCCCTCCGCCCCGAGCCAGATCAGGCACGGGCGAGAGAGGTCGGTGTCGGTGATGGGGGTTCCGCCGCGCGGGACCGCCGCGAGCTGGTGCAGTCCGCTCGCGCGGGCGTCGGCGCGGACGCGGTCCGCATCGTTCGTGCGGACGACCGGCAACCGCAAGGTGCTCCCCATCGATCCGCGCAGCGCCTTCCAGCCGTAGGGGTCCGCGCCCGCGACGGTGACGACGCCGGTGGCCCCCCCCGCTTCGGCCGCGCGGATCACGGCGCCCATGTTGCCAGGGTCCTGGACGCCGACCAGGCCCAGTACGAGCGGCGGGGCCGCGCGAATGGTCGACTCGAACGCCGCCGACCGCAAGGTGGCGATGGCGACGAGTCCCGATGGCGTCGAGACCGGACTGAGCGCCGCCATGACCGAGGGCGACACCTTCACCAGGTGGGTCACGCGGTCGAGCCGCTCGAGGAGGGAGGACCAGCGGTCCCCCGTCGGCGGCGCGCTACTGACCGCCGCCACGTCAATTGTCACCCCGGCGGCGAGCGCCTCTTCGATGAGTCGCGGGCCCTCGAGGAGCGCGGATGAGTCCAGCGGCGTGGCGCGCGTGGCGGCGTCGCGAAAACGCGCCACGATCGGGTTGCGCCGGCTGCTGATGTGTTGCACGATTCGGTCCGGTTCGGGGCGAGGGTGAGCATAGCAGATGTGCTATCGTTACCCGATGAGCGCCTGCCGCCGCCCGGCGGAGAAGACGGCGCCGGACACACCATGAAAGCCGAGCTCATCAAGCGATTCGAGGACGAAATCGCGGTCCTGGCGCGCGAGCTCAATAGCGAGCTCCCGAAAGAGATCAAGCGTGCCCGTGAGTTGGGAGATCTGCGCGAGAACGCGGAGTATCAGGCCGCCAAGGATCGTCAGTCGTTCGTGCAGGCGCGGTTGGCGATGCTCCACAAGCGCGTGGCTGAGGTGTCTCTGATGAATCTCGATCGGATCCCGGACGATCGCGCGTCCTTCGGTTCCACCGTGCACTTGCAAGAGACCGGCGGTGCCGCCGTAGTCTACCAGCTCGTCATGCCCGAGGACGCCGACCCCGACAAGGGTTGGATCTCGACCGCGTCTCCAATCGGACGGGCGCTGATGGGGAAGGAAGAGGGCGACGAGATCGAGGTGCCGACTCCGAGCGGTATCCGCGAGTTCGAGCTTCTCAAACTCGTCACCATTCACGGCGAGTGACCCGTCGCGTTGTGAAAGACGAGCACGTCGTCGCCGAGACCCCGCCCCGAGCACCATCGCACAGTTCCTACGCCCCGCAACGTCGCACCGCGCTGGTCCTGACCGGAACCGGTACCGCCGGCGCGTATCACGCCGGCGTCTTACACGCGCTGCACGAGGCGGGGGTCAAGATTGACCTGGTCGCCGGTCGTGGCATCGGCGTGGTCGGGGCCGCGTTCGCCGCGATCGACGGCGCCGAGCAGCTGTGGGATTCCAATGGGCTCTGGCGGGCTGCGAGCGTCACGCGACTCTATCGATGGCGTCCGTCCCTCCGCGCCTCAGCGTGGATCCTCGGTCTCACGCTCACGGCGGTGTTGTTGCCGTTGGGGGCCGTGTTGCTCGCGGCGCTCGCCTATCCCGTGGCGTATCTGCTGCGGGTGGGGGGGATTTCGGGCGCCGAGGCGCTGACGACCGGATTCGGGCAGGTGGTCGAACTGGTCTTTGCCACGGCCGCGTTGCCGACCTGGCTTCCTCGGCTGGTGGTGATGGCGCTGATCGTGCTGCTTGCCGTGTTGGGAGGCACGGCCGGTGCCGAGTGGTTCCGTGCGACCGGCCGCCGACGGACACGCGGGGCACTCTGGTGGGTGTTGCTCGGCTCGCCATTGGATGCGCGCGGCGCGCGGGGGTGGTTCGCCAACGGGCTGTGGAAGCTGATGCGTGGGGCGGCGCCGGTGGCCCAGCCGGGCCCGGCCGAGATGGGGCAGCGGTATACCGATCTGCTCATCGAGAACCTCGGGCAGCCAGGATTCCGCGAGCTGCTGATCACGGCCCACGATCTCGACGGGCGACGAGACGTGAGCTTCGCGTTGCTCGCGGACCCGTATCGTCGGCGGTTTTTTCAGCGTCGGGTCGGGGCGACGGATCGGAACCGGGGGTTGGAGGCGTTGGATCTCGCGGGTGACGCGCGCAGCGCGGCATTCGACGCCTGTGCCGCCGCCCTGAGCCTGCCGGTGGCGACAGAGCCCTGGTTGCTCGCCTTTGCGTCATCGAGTAGCTGGCGGGGTGAGACGCATCGCGTGTGTGACCGACCTGACGCCCTCGGCCGACTGCTTGACGAGGTGGCGCGGGCCGGCGCCCAACAGGTCATTCTCGTCTCGGCCTTGCCGGGCCCGGCCGGACCGCACACGCTGGGGGCCGGTCGCCGCGATGGTCGAGGGCGAATTGGTGAGTCACTCGCGGCCATGGAGTCGGCCGCGGTGCGCGATGCGGTGGCGTCGCGGGCCACGCTGTTTGAAGAGGTGTTCGAGATCCGGCCGCGGCACAACGCGCTCGGCCCGTTCGATTTTGCGGGTTGCTACGATGAGCGTTCCGACCGGCGGCAAACCGTCGCGGAACTGGTCGACCGTGGCTACGAAGATGGGTACCGCCAGTTCGTCGGGCCGGTCATTGGGGCCAGCGGCGAAGAGATCGAGCCAGCCGCCATTCCACGGGCTGCCGCTCGCGGCAGAACACCCGGCGCAGGAGCCTAGGAGGGCACTGAGAACCACCAGAGCGGTTTCCTGCCAAGCCGTTCGTCTGGCCAGGTGAAGGCGCGCGACAATGCGCGCCCCGCGGGACGGGAGTGGGGCTTCGGGCCCCCGCGAGGGCCCGCGTGCGGTTCGGGGCGCAGCCCCGTCTAAGGACCGCCGAGGGAGCATGCAGGCGGCATGTGACCCTGCGGAGTCAATGCCGCGACGTCCGCCCTCTGCGGACGGATCGCCAGGAAACCTAGCCCCCGGCGCCAGCCCGGCGGCGGCCCGTGGCGGGAGGATCCTGCAGGAAGCGTTCCGCCAGTGCGTGCGTCGTGGCCTGGATCCGCTCCGGGTCGAGCGACCCGAACTTCTGCTCGAATCGGTCAGTGGGCGCCACCGCCTTGGCCATGACTCGATGGCCCCCGGCGCTACCGATGTCGCCGAATTCCCGCTTCACGAACTCGCCCGCGTTGCGGGAGTCGCCAAGATTGCGCACCGACACCACCACGTCTCCATGGACGATGCCGGAGACTACGGACCAGGTGATTTCCTCCACCTGCAACAGAAAGTCCGCGACATGCGTGATCAGATCTTCGCGTGCGACGTGTCCGAGGTGGGCCGTGTACAGCGTTCCGCTGACGGTTCCGGTGCGAACCGCTTCCCCCACGCACTGGAGTCGCTCAACCGTGGTCTCCGAGCCTTCCATCTTCCGGACCAGAGCGGCGTTGGCGAACGGATACAGGAACCGGAACGCATCGAGGTCCCCTTCGTTGGTCTGACGCGACAGGAACAAGGTGTCTGACTTGATCGCGTAGAGCATCGCGGTGGCCGTGCGTTCGGAGATGTTGGCGTCGACGGCCCGGAGGTGCTCCGTGAGGATCGTACAGGTTGAGCCGTAGTCTGGACGGATGTCCTTGAAGGCCGCGCTGTAGCCGGCCCGTTCGGGGTGGTGGTCGATGACCAGGTCGACCTTGCGGATGAGGCCGCCGAAGTAAGGCGGCTGTACGTCGACGGTGGCGATGCGGTCGAAGCCGGCGAGGGACTGATGATTCAACGGTTCCACATGGATGTCGAGCAGGTTCGCCATTCTGAGATTCTCTGGTCGCGTGACGCCCTGAAACGCTCCAATGATGGCGGTGGTCTTGGTCCGGTGGAGAAGATTGCGCAGGGCCAGGCCGCTGGCCATCGCATCTGGGTCGGGGTCGTTGTGCAGCAGAATCAAGACACGGTCCGCGTCAGCCAGATACCGCTGGTACTGCTGAACCCGCGCCCGCGTCATCGAGAGATGCAGCGTGCCGGCCAATGGCCCGTGGAGTAGGTCCGCGAGCGACAGACGGGTGACCTCTGGGAGACGCGCCCGCAGCATCTCCTGCCGCTTGGGGCTGCTCGGGTGGCCGACCTCCAGGAAATAGACGAGCGTGGCGCCGGCATCGCGAATCGCCTCCAGGGTGCGTCGTGGGCTCCGGCGTCCCGCCTCCTGGACCAGCACGGGGGTCCCGGGTCCCACATCGGCCCGGACATACGTTTCCACGCGGCGCGGGTCGCCGACATGAATCGTGACGTCCGCGTCGTGGAGTCGCCGCGCCAGCAGCCGATCGTTCACGAGGAATTCGACGTCCAGGGAGGGAGCGAGGGTCCGGGCCAAGAGCCGGATGACGAGTTCGTCCTGGCACACCGCAAGGCACTTCATGGTAGAGACCGTAGCGCTCGTGACCCGAACTCAGAATTATACGCCCGTGCCGCCGGGCGGTGTCGACCTTGCGACATCCGCGACCGAGGCGACGGTAACCGGATCGGGGTAACATGCCGCGGTGATGATGGGTGCCATGGTCCGATGTTGGCCGGCGGTGTTCCTGCTCGGTTCGTCTGTGGCGCCGGTCGAGGCGCAGCCGGTGTTTCGTGGTCGCGTGGATCTGGTGCAGGTCGGCGTCACCGTCGTGGACGCGGCCGGCGACCCGGTCGAGGGACTGTCCGTCGAGGACTTCGTCGTCACCGAAGACGCGCGCCGCGAAATGGTCACCTATTTTTCCAGCGGGGTGGCCAGCGACCTCGACACCATGCCGTTTCATCTGGGGGTCCTGTTCGACGCCAGCGGCAGCATGGGGCGCGACGCCCGGTTCGCGAAAACCGCCGCGCTGCGGTTTCTCCGAAGTCTCGACTTCGCCGAAGACATCACGTTGGTCGACTTCGACTCCGAAGTGCGAGTCAGCCGGTTCTCGCAGCGGGACTTTCCGCGACTCGCCCAGCGGCTGCGTGGCCAGGAAGCGAAAGGCCTGACCGCGCTTTACGATGCCCTCGGCGTGTATCTCGACGGCGCCTTCGACCAGGATGGGCGCAAGGTGCTGCTGCTGTACACGGATGGCAGTGACACACGAAGCCGCCTGCGACTCAACGAGCTGCTCGAATTGGTGCGCGCTTCGGACGTGACCATCTACGCCATCGGGTTCCAGACGCAGAACCGCACGGCCGATCGGATGATGACGCGGCGTCGGCTCGAGGAGATCGTCGAACTGACCGGCGGTCGGTCCTACTTTCCCGGATCGCTGGACGACCTCGAGGCGATCTACCAGCAGATTCGAGACGAGATGTCGACGCGATACTCCTTGGGATACGTGTCCAGCGACCTCGCCACGGACGGCGCCTGGCGGCAGGTCACGGTGACCTTGTCCGAGGCGCGACCAGAACTGCAACACTTGACGATCCGGAGTCGGGAAGGCTATTTCGCGCCCTACTTCGAGGACGGTACGCCCGACCCGCGATGACGTCAGGACACGCTGACGGCGGATGACGCGCGTCACACGACTCCAGCCAGCCTGACTCGCGCGGCCGTTGATCTTCTTCGTTCGCCCAGCAGGCCCTCCAGATCATGTCGAGCACCTACGATCGCTTTCACCTCGTCTCTGACTTCGAGCTCCGTGGCGACCAGCCCACCGCGGTGAAGGAGTTGACCGACGGCTTGGAGCGCGGCGATCCGCATCAGGTGTTGCTCGGGGTCACCGGGTCGGGGAAGACGTTTACGATGGCGCACGTCATCGCCCGGGTGAACCGGCCGACTCTGGTCATGGTGCACAACAAGACCCTGGCGGCGCAGCTGTTTCTCGAGCTTCGCCGCTTTTTCCCGAAGAATGCGGTCGAGTACTTCGTCAGCTACTACGACTACTACCAGCCCGAAGCCTACGTCCCGTCCACCGACTCGTATATCGAGAAAGAGGCGACGGTGAACGACGAGATCGACCGCATGCGACTGTCCGCCACGCGGTCCCTGTTCGAGCGCCGCGACGTGATCATCGTCGCCAGCGTCTCGTGCATCTACGGGTTGGGCTCGCCCGAGGCGTACTACGGTCTGCTATTGCCGCTCGAACGTGGCCAGCGGGTGGAGCGGGACTGGATTCTTCGGAAGCTGGTGGAGATTCAGTATGAGCGCAACGATCAGGACTTCGATCGGGGCACGTTCCGCGTCCGCGGAGACATCGTCGAGGTCTATCCGTCGTACGAAAACATCGCGCTGCGGATCGAGCTGTTCGGCGACGAGGTGGACCAGCTGGTGTCGTTCGATCCGGTCACCGGCGAGACGTTGCGGCGGCACGACAAGACCGCCGTGTACCCGAAGTCGCACTTCGTGACGCCGCGCGCGAAGACGTTGCAGGCGGTGGAGACAATCAAGGCGGAACTGGTCGAGCGCCGCACCGATCTGGAATCGATTGGGAAGGTGTTGGAGGCGCAGCGTCTCCACCAGCGGACCATGTTCGACATCGAGATGATGCGCGAAATCGGGTACTGCCATGGCATCGAGAACTATGCGCGGCATCTGACCGGCCGGCAGGCAGGTGAACCGCCGCCGACCCTGCTCGACTATCTCCCGCCGGACGCGCTGACCATCGTCGACGAGAGCCATCAGACGGTGCCGCAGGTGCGGGGGATGTTTCACGGCGACCGGGCGCGTAAAGAGGTGTTGGTCGGCTTCGGATTCCGTCTGCCCTCGGCGCTCGACAATCGGCCGTTGAACTTCGACGAATGGAAGGCCCGGGCCGGACAGGTGATTTTCGTGTCCGCCACACCGGGACCGTACGAGTTGGAGCAGAGTGAAGGCGTGGTGGTGGAACAGGTCATACGGCCGACCGGCCTGGTCGACCCGGAGGTCGAGGTCCGCCCGGTGAAGGGACAGATCGACGACCTGCTGCACGAGATCCGCTTGCGCGCCGGCCTGGGCGAGCGGGTGCTCGTGACCACGTTGACCAAGCGCATGGCGGAGGACTTGACCCAGTTCTACCAGGAACTCGGGGTTCGGGTGCGGTATCTCCATTCGGAGGTCGATACGCTCGAGCGGGTCCAGATTTTGCGCGACTTGCGGCGTGGCGCGTTCGACGTCCTGGTGGGTATCAACCTGCTGCGCGAGGGGTTGGACCTGCCCGAAGTCTCGCTCGTGGCGATTCTGGATGCGGACAAGGAAGGCTTCCTGCGGTCGTCTGGCGCGCTCATTCAGACTTCGGGTCGCGCGGCGCGGAACGTGAACGGTCGGGTCATCATGTACGCGGACGTCATGACCCGGTCGATGCGCGCCGCGCTCGACGAGATGGCCCGCCGGCGCGTTCTCCAGGAGGCGTACAACCACGAGCATCAGATCACGCCGCAGTCGATCGTGAAGGAGCTGGACGACGTGCTGTCGAGCGTCTACGAGCGGGACTATGTCACGGTGCCGGTCGTGCGCGAGGCGGCCGAGGAATTCGCCAACCAGGCGGACTTTGACGCCCATGTCCGGTCACTCGAGGCGGAGATGCGCGCGGCCGCGGCGAACCTCGAGTTCGAGCGCGCCGCCGTCCTGCGCGACAAAATCAATACGCTCAAGAGCCCCGGTCAGACGTTCTCATGAGGGTGGGTGCCCAGTCGCACCGTGTTCCGATCGGAGCCCAACTAGTCGTTCCCGCGACGACCGCGGGCAGCCGGCGAGTATGAGATGATGAGGGGGTAGGAGAGTGCAAAATGGGACGAGACCATGACGGACATGCGGGTGCGGTGCTGATGGCCTTTGTGCTGGGCGCCGTGAGTGGAGCGGCGGTGGCGTTGCTGTGGGCGCCAAGCGTGGGTGAAGACACCCGACGGCTCCTGAACGAGAAAGCGCGCGAAGGGCGCGAACGGGCCGGCGACGCGGCTCGGCAGGGTCGCGAGTTCGTGAGCCGCCAGCGGGACACCATCTCGACCGCGATCGATCGGGGCCGCGAGGCGTACGAACGGCGCACCGCGGGGACGCCGGTGGAGACTGACGAGGACGTGTCAGAGGCGCCCGCATGACCGATTGGTCCACCGTGTTTCTTGCGGCGATCGCCGTGTCGACCGCGGTCATGGCCCTCGTTCAGATTGGGGTGATCATCTACGGCGCACGACTGGCCTGGCGGGTCACCAAGTTGGCCGACCGGGTGGAGCGTCAGCTTGATCCGGTGATGGGAAAGGTCACGCAGATCACGGCCGACGCGAGTCGAGCGACTAAGCTCGCCACCGCACAGGTCGAGCGCGCTGACGAAATGATGTCGCGCCTCTCGCGGCGGGCCGACGAAACGCTCGATCTTGCCCAGCAGGTGCTGGTGGTGCCCGCGCAGCGAGGCCTGGCGCTGATTGATAGTTTGCGGGCGATTTTCTCGCCGCAGCCTGAGCCCTCCCCCCAGGGGGCCGATACGGACACCGCGGGTGAGGCGTCCAGCGACAAAGACGAAGCCCTCTTCGTCGGGTAGTCGGCGGCGATCGGCTCGTCGATTGATACACTAGCCTCGCTTTTTGGTCGGAGTGGGCGCTTGGCTCAGCGGTAGAGCACCGCCTTCACACGGCGGGGGTCAGTGGTTCGAATCCACTAGCGCCCACCACTCAAGACATGGGGTCAATCGCGATGTGCGGTTGGCCCCTTTTTTTTGCAGATTGCAACGAGATTGCAACGAAAGTGGTGGAAGTCGCGCTCTTGGCGTCCCGTTTTCCCTTTCTGAGTCAGGGCAAACACGGTGAACAGAGCGGCAAGAGTCCATGCCGAGATCCATAGGAACGATTCCACCCTCGAGGTGGCGTCAGAACCGACGGAGTCACGGTTCGTAGCTCCTGAGCATCTCGTACGACGTCTGGATGTCTGGAGTCAACTCCCGATCGGCGCTCAGAAAGGGGACCTGCTGCCGCCTATGGTGGGCAGTAGTGTTGTAGCTAATCGAGGGGTAGGCTCGGTGGTTGCGTCCGAGTGAGGAGTCTGCCATGCGCTTGTGGAATCTCGTTGTCGCCCAGGTGCGGTCGCTGCGGCTCCGCGGCCGCCGTCAGCAGGAGCTCGACGAGGAGCTTCGCCTCCATCTCGAGCAGGAGATCGCGCAGCACGTTGTCCGCGGCCTGTCCGCCACGGAGGCCCGGCGGACGACGCTTCGCACGTTCGGCCGGGTCGAGAAGATCAAGGACGAATGTCGGGACGCGTGGGGGCTGAGACTGGTCGACGAACTCGCGCGAGACACGCGATATGCCACTCGGCGGCTGGTGCGCGACTGGCGGTTCTCACTGCTCGCGATGTCGTCCGGCGCGTCTCAAGGTGGGCCATTTCAATCGAGGCGCCGACCGCCGAACGGAGCAACTTCTTGCTCGTGGCCGGTCTCATGGCCGCCGTGGGCCTGGCCGCCGCGTTCTTCCCCGCGCGGCGCGCCGCCCGGGCCGATCCCCTCGTGGCGTTGCGCCATCTGTAAGCCCGAGTCCCAGCGCTTCGGCGATCGTCTGCCGACCCGGAGTGGCCGCCGTGGCCGGTCGGGCTGCTAGGATCGGTCGAGATGGTAAACGTGGGCCACACGGTGCTTTTCAGCGCCGACCAGATCAAGGACCGGGTCGCCGGTTTGGCGGCCGAGATCCGTCGTGGGTACCCCGCTGATACCACCTTGCACCTCGTTGCCGTGCTCAAAGGCGGCTTCGTCTTCCTCGCTGATCTGGCTCGCGTGCTGGACTGCCCGGTCACCATCGATTTCGTGGCGGTGTCGAGCTACGGCGCCGCCACGCGGTCGACGGGTCCGGTTCGGTTGCGTCAGGATCTCCATCTGCCGGTGCGGGACCGCGACGTGCTGATTGTCGAGGACATCATCGATACCGGCGAGACCCTGGCGTGGATTCTGGAGCACCTGCGGGCGGGGGGACCACGGTCCCTACGCACCGTGGCGTTTCTGGACAAGCCGTCGAGGCGTACGCTGGATATCCAGGCGGACTACGTGGGCTTCACCATCCCCGACCGATTTGTCGTGGGTTACGGGCTCGACCACGATGAGCGGCTCAGGAATCTGCCGTATGTCGCCGTGTTGGAGCCGTCCGATGTGACCCCGACAGGTGAGACGATGACGAACACGGCACCTGAATTGTCGGACCCGACGTCATAGTGGATATGCGTGTGAGCTCGAAGCGTCGGGCGGCAATTTTGCCGGTGGCGTGCCTGCTCGCGTTCGGTCTCACCGGCGGGGGCGTCCTGTGGGGGCAGACGGCTGCCGCCGACCCCGACTTGCAGCAATTTTTCCGGCTCACAGCGGTCGAGGACGATGTCGCCAACGAGGCGATTGACACCATCGGCGACGGCTGGCGGGACGGGTACGCCGGCATGGTGTGGGACATGTTGCGATTCATGCAGCCACCGAGCGATCAACCGCCGCCGCTCCCCGCCGCCGGGAACGCGACCGACCCTGGGGGCGGTCTGGACCTGGCGCCTCGCCAGCCTGGACAGCCCAGTGTGAAGGTGTTTCGGCGGCTCGTACGCCTGCTCGAGGGGCAGACCGGACAGTGGTTCGGGAATGACATCCTCCGGTGGCAGGAATGGATCTGGCAGCAGCCCTATGCGCCTCACCCTGCCTACGGGGCGTTCAAGTCACGTTGGTATAGCCAGATCGACCCGCGGTTCGCCCAGTTTTTTCCTGACGGGGTCGAGTCTCGGATCCGGCTGGACGAGGTGGACTGGGGCGGCGTGCCGCCGAACGGAATTCCGCCGTTGCGCTATCCGGACCACGTGTCCGCCGCCGACGCCGAGTATCTCGATGACGAGGATATCGTGTTTGGGATCGAGGTGGATGGGGACGCCCGTGCGTACCCGAAGCGAATTCTGGCGTGGCATGAGATGGCGATCGACGGTGTCGGCGGTGTTGACCTCACGATCGTCTACTGCACGCTCTGTGGCACGGTGATTCCCTACGAGAGCGTCGTGGACGGTCGTCACATCCGATTCGGCACCAGTGGATTGCTGTATCGATCCAACAAGCTGATGTTCGACGAGGCCACCAAGAGCCTGTGGAGTACGCTCGAAGGGGTCCCGGTGGTGGGCAGTCTCGCGGGCGGTGGGTTGGAGCTGACCCGACGCTCGATGGTCACCACCACATGGGGTGGGTGGCGGCGTCGGCATCCTGACACCGTCGTGCTCTCGGTGGAGACCGGCCATGATCGGGACTACTCGGAGGGGGCCGCGTATCGGGAGTACTTCGCCAACGACCAGCTGATGTTCCAGGTGCCGTCACACGATGATCGCTTCGACAACAAGGCAGAGATGGTGGTCATGCTGCTGGACGACCCGGCCGGCGGCGACCGGCATCCGGTGGCGCTGTCGACAGAATTTCTCGCGGATCGCCCAATTTTCCAGGCGGAGGTGGTGGGGCATGCGTTCGTGGTGGTGACGAGCGAGTCCGGCGCCAGCCGGGTCTACGAGTCGGGTGGGCGGCAGTTCGATAGACAATTCGACGAACGTCGGGTATCAGACGACCAGGGGCGCATTTGGTTGGTGACGGAGGGCGAGTTGGTGGCCGAAGATGACGGCACGACGCGGTTGGCGCGCCTGTCCGCCCACCGCGCCTTCTGGTTCGGCTGGTACGCCCAGTTCCCGCAGACCGCGGTGTTCGACTAGCGGCCGGTGTCGGGGACGACGCACGGGCGCGATTGCCAATCTGGGTCGAAGTCTGCTACGGTGTCACGGTTGTCCGTACGTAACGAGGACCGTCTCACTCAAGGAGCGGAGTCAATGAGAATGCTCGTCGCATGCTGCATCATGGTCGTGATGGCCGTGGCTGTGGTTGGCGTCGGGGGAGCTCAGGCGCAGGGGCTCGAGGCCGGCGACATGGCGCCGGCATTCAGTCTCCCAGGCACCGACGGCAAGACCCATAGTCTGTCCGACTATGCGGGTACGCCCGTGGTGCTGGCCTGGTTTCCCAAGGCGTTTACCGGTGGTTGAACGGCCCAATGCAAGTCGCTGCGTGAATCCAGCGACGAGTTGAGCCAGATCGACATGAAGTATTTCATGATCAGTGTCGATGACCCTCAGACCAATCAGGAGTTCGCGGAATCCCTCGAGTCCAATTTCCCGCTGCTGAGCAACCCGACAAAAGAGGTCGCGGAAGCCTATGGCGTGGTGACGGCAGACCGGGCGTTCCCGTTCCGATGGACCTACATCATCGGTGGCGATGGCAAGATCCTCAAGATCGACAAAGAGGTGAATCCAGCGACGGCCGGCCAGGACCTCGTGGCGCACATGGCGTCGCTGGGGCTCGACTAGCGCCCACCGTCGTCCGTCCTCGCACAAAAAAAAGAACCGAGGCGCGCAACGCGCGCCTCGGTCCTTTGTCTGTACCGGAGCGGTGTCGCGCCGTCAGTCGCCGCCTTTTTCTTTGCCAGGCCCCATTTCGTCCTTGAATCCTCGGATGGCCTGCCCCATACCCTTGCCGAGACCGGACAGGCGGTTGGCGCCGAAGATGAGCATCAGAATCAACAGGATGATGACCAGTTCCCAGATTCCGATCGGTCCGAAGAGCGCGAACATTATTGGCTGCTGCATCGACACACCTTCCAAATCTTGCGAGTAGCCGCTCACCAAGATTATCACGAGCCCCGGCGGAACCCACTACCCGGCGAGCGGCACTGCAAGGGTGTCCGCGAACGCTGGGTTGTCTCGGATGGGGTCGAAGTCGGGGTCGACCGACGCTCGCGATCGGTTCAGTGCAGGCATCGCGGTGATCGATTCCCGCAGATACCGGACGGCTTTCTCGACGTCGCTTCGCAGGCCGTACAGGGTGGCGATGTAGTACTTCGTCGCAGGGTCCGTCGGCGCCGCGTGCCAGCCGCCGTTCGAATCCCGTCACCGCTGCCGCAAAGTGTTGGTCGGCCTCGGCCGTCTGGTTCAGATTCCGATGGGCCGCGGACAGCTTCACGTGTAGCTCGATCAGGCTGCGTTCCTTCAGGTCGTGGCCACCGCGGGCGATCGCAACATGGCCGCCGCCTGGGCTTCCTTGAGGAGCCGAGCCCGGCGGTCCGGA
>JAPYUM010000002.1:7243-13828 GCA_029940535.1 Vicinamibacterales bacterium | reverse complement strand
TCGCAACATGGCCGCCGCCTGGGCTTCCTTGAGGAGCCGAGCCCGGCGGTCCGGATCCCGGTCGTGCGCTGGGTCGATGAACTTGAGCGCCACGGGGCGACCGAGTCTGGTATCCCGACCTCGATACACCTCGCCCATGCCCCCGCTGCCGAGGCGGTCGCCGATCTCGTAGTGCTAGATGATGCTACCGGTGGAGGGCATACACGTTCGTGTGCGGCTGCCGCGTCTGTCGTCGCGGTGGCGGGTGTCAGGGTCGAGCGCGCGATCTCAATGGTATCTCGGGTGTGAGCTGGCTTACAGAGTTAAGACTCCCGATCGCGGCCCGAGGTTCCCTCGGCGGTGCGAAAGAACTGTCTCTCGCACTTTGCCGGTGCCGCGAAGTGTGATACACCGTCGGACCTATGTCGACTGATCCCGCACCGCCACCGAGACCGACGAAGACCGGGGCCGAGCTCCGGTTCGACGAGTCGCGACGCAAAGTCGGCATTGTGGTCGGCCCCTTGCTCTTCTTGCTGGTGTGGGCCTGGCCCTTCACGTCGCTCACGCCGGAGGGGCACCGGTTGGCGGCCGTCATGGCGCTGGTCATCGTGTTCTGGATCACCGAGGCCCTGCCGCTGGCAGTGACCGCGCTGCTGGGGCCGACCCTAGCGGTCGTGTTGCAGGTCGCACCAGCCGGACTGACATTCAGACCCTTTGCCAGCACGACGATCTTTCTCTTCATCGGCAGCTTCATTCTGGCTCAGGCCCTGTTTGTGCACCGGGTCAATGAGCGCATCGCGTACGGCGTGCTCTCGCTCCGTGTCATTGGTGCGCACCCGACGCGTATCTTGATCGCGTATGGTCTGCTGGCCGCGTTCCTCTCCGCTTGGATGAGCAATACGGCGACGGCAGCCATGCTCGTGCCCATCGGACTGACGCTGCTGCGGTTCATGGAATCAGAGGCGAAACTCCCGAAGAAGTATGGGACCGCGCTGATGCTGATGACCACCTACTGCTGCTCGCGCGGCGGCATGGCGACACCGGTAGGGACCCCACCGAACTTGATCGCGGTCGGGATGATCAGCGACCAGCTCGACGTCCGCATCACGTTCGTGCAGTGGATGATGTTCTCGACGCCGATCGTGCTGATTCTGCTGGGCATCGTCTTCGTCTATCTCGCCTGGGTGGGGAAAACCGGGGTCGACGAAATTCCGGGTACCCAGGAGATCATCGCCGAGCGGAAACGGGCGCTCGGGCCCTGGCGCCGTGGCGAGATCAATGCGGTCATCGCGTTTGGCGTGACGATCGTGCTCTGGATCGGACCGGGCGTGCTGGCTCTCGTCCTGGGGACGGACCATAGGGTGGTCACCGCGGTGACCACGAGCGTGCCGGCGGCGGTAGCGGCACTGGTGGGCGTCGTCATGCTCTTTGTGCTGCCGAACAGCAAGACCGAGCCCTCGACCATCACCTGGCGACAGGCGTCACAGATAGACTGGGGCACCATTCTGCTGTTCGGTGGGGGGCTGGCGCTGGGCGCGCTGGCTGGTTCGACCGGTCTGGCTCGGGAGGTCGCGGTGGCGATCACCGGGCTGGTGCCGATCAGTGACGTTGCGACGCTGGCATACGCGGGTGCAATCTTTACCGTGGTGCTCTCGGAGGCGATGTCGAACACGGCGGCCACCAACATCGCCATTCCGATCGTGATTTCGATCGCGCAAGCCGTCGGAGTGAACCCCATCATTCCTGCGGTGGCGTCTGGGCTGGCGGCGTCCGTGGCTGCTGTGCTCCCCGTCTCCACTCCGCCGAACGCCATCGTGTACGCGTCCGGTCGAGTCTCCATCACCGACATGATCAAGTACGGTCTGTGGATGGACGTCACGGCCGTGACGCTGGTGCCGGGGCTCGTACTGTTGATCGCCCCCTTCTTCATCGGTTGACGGCCATGACAAAAAAGGGCGACCCCCCGAGGGGAGCCGCCCTTACGACCACGTCACCCTCCTCGAGGAGTTCATCCGACGGATAGACCTCAGCGAGGTCGCTGTTGGATGTGGTGTGTGACTCAGCGCTGATGGCCCCGGCCGTCGGCACGCAGGCGCCGTCGCTCGTGGGATCGATCTCGCTGGGAGTTTCATGGTGGGAGACCGGTGGTGCGATGTGGAAGCTGGCCGACGCGCCGGGTGCCGGACGATCCTCCTTGGCGCTGGCTACCGCGAGCACGAGGAGGTTGAGCCGGATGTTCGACTGGATTCGATCGCGGAGGCCGCAGAGTGGATCCTCAGAAGTTCCACTGCATTCGACCGACGCTGAATCCGTTCGAGCCGCGTTGTTCATCGGTCAACTACTGCCGGCTTTTTCCCTCCGCTCGCCTCGTCCCCCACACCACCAAGACCTCGCTCCGGCTTGCACTGACCCGCCCTGTGACCCAGGTGGGCTCTTGCGGCCGGACACGGTTACCCACTAGAATTAGGAAGCCGGTTGGCATGTCGTCACCGCACCGGTGGACCAGCCGCCAGAGGCTCTGGCTTACCCATGTCCAGGGCACCACACCGGTCACCATAACGGACCGCTTCCTGCCGCCGAGTAGCCCCACGTGTTGCGGGGTGCGGCCAGATTCGAAACGAGAGCAACGAGTTCGAGGCGCCGCGTGGGAGGACTCTTTCGCATCCCCGTTGTCCGCACCCTGCACGAGCGGCATCTGCTGCTCCCGGCGGTGGTGATACTGGTGGTGTCGGGTGTATTGGCACAGGGTGCATTTGTGCGCGATCAGCCCGTCGAGGCATCGAGTCCCGACGTGCGCCCCATTGCGGTCGCGCCGCCGGTCGTGCGCCGACCGGACCTCGAGAAAACCCCGCTTACGTATTTTGACGACTACTGGCGGCAACTGCGCGAGCGGGTCGAGGGCAGTGTCGTGCTCGTGGGTCCAGACTCGGTGCCGGCGGTGGTGGTCTTGCCGGGGCTGGCGATCAGCTCGGCCGAGGCTGGCGAGGCGGTGCTCGCGGAAGTGGAGCAGCGCCGCGTGCTGTCGCCGCCGGAGGCAGACCCGCAGTCCGACCGTGACCAAGCTACCCAGCTCGCGGCGGCGGGCGAAGGTGACGAGG
Organism: Vicinamibacterales bacterium; assembly: GCA_029940535.1. Taxonomy (GTDB): domain Bacteria; phylum Acidobacteriota; class Vicinamibacteria; order Vicinamibacterales; family UBA8438; genus UBA8438. The sequence continues at coordinate 10,751 of JAPYUM010000002.1, read as the reverse complement.
CCGACGTCGGAGACTCAGCGGTCGATGCGTCTCCCAGCCAGGAGCCCGCGTCGTTCGAGCCGCCCACGCCGCCGGTCCGGCCCCATGGATTGATTGCGGTCGATCACGACCGCGGGTTGTCGCTGTTTGAAGTGGATGCCTCCGTCAACGACGCGTTGCTGCTTGTCCCGCCGGCCGCCGTGCCGTCTGGGTCCTATGTGGGCGCGGTCACGAGGGATCGCTCGGGGCGTGCGGCCATTACGCCAGGGCATCTGGTGGCCGCTCGTGCAGAGGCGCAACCGGGTGGCGATCCGTCGCTCGCCGTGTCGATGAGGCTGTCGGGGTGGGGGGCGACGGCTGTCGTCAACCTGGACGGGGCACTGGTCGGGGTGGCGATCGGTCGGGGGGATTCGGCCCGTGGCGCCCGTCTGTTTTCCTCGAGCGTGGTCCGACGGGTCGTCACCGACTTGCAGCGCCCGATGGTGTGTCGCCCCCTCGCAGTGACGGAACTGGGCCCGGACGTGTTGGAGTTGCTCGGGATCGACGCGGGACTACTGATCGAGCTGGTGCGTCAGGACGCGTTCTGGCCAGAGCCGTCGCTCCAAGCTGGCGATGTGCTGCTGGAATGGGGCGGCGAGCCGGTGACTACGGTCGCGGCATTCGAGACCCGGTCAGATGCCCTCGTGGCCGGTGAACTGACGGCCTATCGAATTTACCGCGGACGGCGTCGACTCAATGGCAACACGATTTTGCCCGCGCGTGACTGTCAGCCGATCGCGGACCCGCCGGTGCAGCTCCTGCGGTATGGCTTGGCGCTTCGCTGGGCGCACGGCGCGGCCGACGACACGGCGGATGGCTGGCGTGTCGCGGCGACGGTCGACGGCGGACCGGCAGCCAGGGCCGGCGTCCAGGTGGATGACCTCGTGCTGGCCGTCGACGGACAGTCGGTGGCCGAGCCCGACGCTCGCGCGCTATTCCAGCGATTGGAGCAGCGCGGTCAGTCCGCCATCGTGACGCTGCGGCGGGTTGATCAGGTGCGGATGTTCGCGCTGGTCCCCAGCGACGTTCCCACGAACTGATGGCCGCTCCGACCGGGCTCTGGCTCGGCCGCGTGCTGGCGGCTGGTTCACGCTGGTTCGCCGAGCGCCTGCCGATCTGGCGGTGGGCCAAGATTTTCTTCCGCGCGTCGTTCCTGCCCGAGCAGAACTACCTCATCATCCTCGCGGTGGTCGTCGGCATTCTGACCGGGTTTGGGTCGGTGGGTTTCATCTACCTTCTCGAGCAGATCGCCGAGTTCGCGGTTGGCCCGGTCGCGTCCCTGCTTGACATATTCGGTCCGGCCAATCTCGTGCTGCTCCCGGCCCTCGGCGGCCTCGTCGCGGGTCCGCTGATTCATCGCTTCGCCCGTGAGGCGCGGGGCCACGGCGTGCCTGAGGTCATGACGGCCCTGGCCAACAAGGGCGGGAAAATCCGAAAACGGGTCGCCTCCATCAAGGTCATCACCTCGTCCTTGACCATCGGCTTTGGTGGGGCGGCCGGTCGAGAAGGTCCGATGGTCCAGATCGGGTCGGCCATCGGGTCGGCGGTCGGCAGTTGGACCAAGCTGGATCCACACCGTGTGCGCACCCTCGTGACCTGTGGCGCGGCGGGTGGCGTAGCCGCGACGTTCAACGCGCCCATCGGCGGTGCCATCTTCGCGATGGAGGTGTTGATCGGGCGCGTGCAGACAGATTTCTTGCTGGTGTTGCTGACCTCCCTGAGTTCGTGCATGGTGGCGCGGTCATATCTGGGGAACTATCCGGCGTTTACGGCGCCCGCCTACGACCTGGTCAGCGGTCGCGAGCTCCCGCTGTACTTCCTGATGGGGCTCGTGCTCGGATGGGCCGCCATTCTGTATGTGCGAGCCCTGTACAAGGCCGAAGACCTGTTCGGAGCCTGGCGATTTCCGGACTACTTGAAACCGGCGGTGGGTGGATTGATGGCGGGGTTGGTGCTCCGGTACTTCCCAGAGGTGTACGGCGCGGGTTTTCCCGCGGTCGAGTCGGCGTTGTGGGTGCGGTTGCCGTGGGAGCTGTTGGTCTCGTTGTTCGTGGCCGAGTTTCTGGCCAACTGTGCGACGCTCGGGTCGGGTGGGTCAGGCGGCGTGTTTGCTCCCAGCCTCTACATGGGCGCGATGCTGGGTGGTGCGTTCGGGTCGTTGGTTCACGTCATGTTTCCCGAGTGGACGGCCGGTTCCGGAGCGTACGCGATGGTCGGGATGGCGGCCTTCTTCGCGGCAACCGCGAAGGCGCCCACCACGTCAATCTTGATTCTGTTCGAGATGACGAACGACTACCGGATCATGCTGCCGCTCATGGCGGCCACGGTCGCCAGCGTCTATCAGTCGCACCGCATGTCGCCGTTCAGCATCTACACGCTGAAACTGCACCGACGTGGAATCAGCTATCCGGGTCGGGAAGAGGCCGAGCGTGCGGCGCAGCAGATGGCTGCCCCGCACGACTCGTCGCCGTAGCTACTGCGCTTCGGTGATCGTGATGGCCTCGAGGTCGTCCATCTCGGACGGGAGCTCCTCAGCGCCAGACGGCACCTTGTTCTTTTGTAGCAAGAAGGCAGAGATGTCAGCGTAGCCAGAGGGGCTGAGACTGGCGGGGGCACCCTGCGGCATCGTGGTTCTGATGGCGGTATACATGTCTCCCACCGAGAGGTCGCTCCAGCGGAAGAAGAACGACGAACCGATGAGGGCTGGCGCAATGCCATCGCCCATCAGATCGTCCAGATGGCACGCGGCACATTCCTGCTCGTAGGTTTTCATGCCTCGTTCCGCCTGTTCATCGGTGTAGACTCCGTCCCAGATCGTCTCGTCCTGCGCGGCAAGCGTGGCCGCGTGCGCAGGGCGGTCAGCCCGGTTGGGAGCAAGAACCAGCGACGCTACGAAAGGGCACAGCGCCGCGATCAGCAACGCCGCGGTGACGCGGCGGCTCTGGCCTGAAGACGGGTTCTGCATATCTTTGATTCCTCGTGGGTAATGGCGGCGCGCGACTGCCGCCGCTCGTTCTGTCGCTGAATATCCGGCTAGATGCCACATCGGCACCAGCCCCTCAAATTATATCATCGCCCGCACCGGGGCTGGTCCCTCCGGGTTCTGGGGGGCCCTACTTGCCGTCTATCAGGTTGCCAAGACCTCCGATGTGGTCCAGCACCGAGCCCTCGCCCTTCCGGCGACCACCGGTTTGCGGCGCCGCCTTGTAGATCCGGTCGGCGAGTCGGCTCAGCGGAAGCGATTGCAGCCAGACCCGCCCCGGACCGGTCAGGTGCGTGAAGAAGAGTCCTTCACCCCCGAACAACGCCGTCTTGATACCACCGACGAACTGCACGTCGTACGTGACGCTCGGTTGCAGCGCGACGAGGCAGCCAGTATCGACCCGCAGGCTCTCCCCCGCCTTCAGGTCCACGAGGTGGACGGTGCCTCCGGCGTGCAGGAACGACAGCCCATCACCCTCGAGCCGTTGCATGATGAATCCCTCGCCCC
>JAPYUM010000002.1:0-7143 GCA_029940535.1 Vicinamibacterales bacterium | reverse complement strand
TGCAGGAACGACAGCCCATCACCCTCGAGCCGTTGCATGATGAATCCCTCGCCCCCGAAGAGGCCCACTCCGATTTTTTTCTGGAACGCGATGCCGATGGAGACCCCCTTCGCCGCGCAGAGAAACGCGTCCTTCTGACAGATGAGCTCGCCGTTCAACTCCGACAGGTCCATCGCGAGAATTTTTCCCGCGTACGGGGCGGCGAAGGCGACCTGCCCTTGGCGGCGCCATTGTTGGTGAAGACCGTCATGAAGAGACTCTCCCCGGTCAACAATCGCTTGCCCGCCCCCAGCAGCTTGTCCATGACGCCAGACTGTTGCTTGTGACCGGCGTCACCAAAGACCGTCTCCATCCCGATACCACTTGTCATGTACATCATGGCCCCCGCCTCGGCGACGGCGCTCTCGCCGGGGTCGAGCTCGACCTCGACGTACTGCATTTCGGTGCCTTCGACGGTGAAATCGATCTCGTGAGCCATGCGCCCCGGCGGCATCGGGGGGGTCGGCGTCGGCTGGCCGCCTGAGATGTGTGCGGCTAATTGTGGTACTTGCGCCAGCGCGGTCCAGTTCGACATCCCGGCCGTGAACACCAGGTCTTGCCGTCGGAGCTGCCGTTGTGGATGTTGCCGACGATTTCACCCTCCGACATTGGGCCAATTTGGTGTCCGTTCTTCGCCATGTACCACTGCTGTTCCGACATCGATGCTCTCCTTCGCCTGCCTCCCGCGGTCGAAGTGCAGTGCGCCCAACGACGCGTCCACCGCACTTGAGACCGGATTATAGCCCTCCAAGCGCTGTGGTATCGTGAAGTGCTGCGGGGTGCGCGTTGGCGCGGAATGTGTCCGCCTGCACGAGGTCAACGATGAAACACGGGTCCCAGCCGACCCTCACGCGCACCGCGCCCGACCGCTCGTTCCCGCCGCCTACGACCGTGGATATGGCGCCGTTCGCCGAGCCCGTGGCCGACACCGAAGACTGCGACGTTTGTGCGCAGGTGTTGACGACGCTTGGCACGTTCGCCGCCGTGAGGGCGGTCAAAGCCTACAGGCTGCGCGTCGAGTTGACCCCACCGGTTCCACAGCTGCCCTGTCTCGATCATGAAGCGATGCTGCATGAAGGGATTGCTCCGCATGCGGCCGCCTATGTCGAGGATTATGAGAGCGGCGAGTTGTATGAGATCGTGCTGACGCCCTCGAAGCGGCGTATCGAAATCGACGTCGCGTCGACTCTGCACGAGCACTCTCAAGTCGGGCAAGCGCGGCTGCTGGAGCGCTTGCGCGGGCAGTTTCCCGAGTTTGCTTATCGTGTGAACAGGGTGTCCTGGTTGCGCGGAGACCGTCGGGTGGCACGGGCCTGCCGAGCGCAGGTGACGCTGCGTGAGGTGCTGGCCGGGTCGGATTTCGACCGTATCGCCCGGGCGCTTGATCGGCTCCGCACCGTTGGTGCGCTGATGGAGAAGGAGTCGCGGGTTGCGTCGTGGAGCGTGCGCACCGTCACTGGGCCGTTCCTGGCCGTCATGGGGTTCCTCGTCTATCAGGGCCTCGGCGAGCTGGCCCCGGAGCTGGGCGAGGGCACGGTGACGCTGATGCAGGCCGTGCTGGTCGGTGCAGCCGGTGCTTTGTTCCTGTATTTCGGACTCAAGGCGGTGCACCTGACCGAGATGGCGAACCGGGTCTGGAAACGAGCCGCTGAATTCGGCTTGATCCTGGCCGAGCGCCGACGCCTCCGCGACCGCGAGACCGCGAGATCAACCGCCCGTGAGCAGGATGACAAAAAGCGCCAGATTGACCACGTGTGACGTGAAACACAGGACGCACCTGACGCGGATGACGAACAGCAGCGAATAGGTCAAGAAGAGCCCCAATACGACAGTCGCGCCACTGATGCCAAGCAGCGCGAGGTGGACCAACGGCTCGTCGAGCGCCCCTCCGATCGCCGCGGCGGCAAGCAACAGGTAGAAGAGGAGTCCGAGGACCGCGTTCGGCGGACCGAAGACCCGGGCTTGCCGCGTGAACACGACGGACGAACAGGTGTCCTGTCCCATCCGGCACACCGGTGGAATCCACCGCGTGTCCGGCTTGACCCACTGGAAGGTGACCCCGACGAAGTAGCCGGAGATGAGGAACCCGACCGTGCACAGGGTCAGCAGCACCGCGGGCCTCTAGGGCAGTGGGAGCAATAACTGACTGCCCGGTGCGCGCTGCACATCGAACGTTTTCAACGTGTAATTGACGAAGGTGTAGTAGCCGATGAGGCCAGTCAGGTCCATGACCCCTTCATTGCCGAACAGCCGTTGGGCCGTCTCGAACGCGTCGCGGCTGAGTCTTGGCTCATTCACCAACTCGCGGGCGACTCGGATGATCGCGCGTTCCCTGTCGCCCAGACCAGGCAGGGTCTCGGGCAGCGGGCGACCCGCTCGCACGAGCTCGATAATCTCCTCCTCGAGCCCCGCCCTCCGGGCCGCCGGTTCATGGGCCGACCATTCGTATTGGCTGTCGAGCTCGCGCGCGGTCGCGATGATGGCCAGTTCGGCCAACCGTTGGTCTCGCTCACCGTCCGTGCCGAAACGCAGGTAGTCACGGGCCGGGAAGATGTGTTCGACCATGCGTGGGCTGTACATCCACATGCCGACCGGCCCTCGGAGGCCGTCGGCGTAGCTGCTGTCCGGGTTCACGATGAGGTCGAAGACGCGTTGGTCTTCTGGGGGCAGAGACTCACGGGCCACGGTCGGCAGCCGCGCCCAGGAATCTTCATGGATGTCGGCTGGGATATCGGCGCGAGTCACCTCGCGGGGGACGACGGGCTCGGTTGGGGCCGGCGACGGGGCAGTCGGCTCGACCGTCGCCGTTGCATTGCTGACGGGGCCGCCGCACGCGGTGAGGCACAGAAGGGACAGGACCAACGTGGGGGCAAGTCGTGACACGGCGCCTCCTTCAAAGGGTCAGAACGATCGTTTCGAATTATAGCGTCCACCGTGTCAGCTGGTCCCGGCAGGTGCAAAATCGGCCCAGTCGGCAGAGGCCAACCTCGGTCGCGGTGAAGCGCCATGGGGGGACAGCGACTGGACCTGGACCGATCCCGATGGTGATGTGCGGGTCGAAGTGTCCGAACGACGCGTCGAGGCGGAACCGGGACACCCAGCGCATGTCTGCGTCGCGGGCCGGTGAGTCGTCAGACTGGAACGCCTCGGCGGTGCCGGGGACTTCGTGGCCGGCCAACACGCTGACGACCTGTTCGTGGAGGTGTTGGAGGTCTGACGTGGGCGCCACCACGGCCACTTGCGCCGTGCGGCCCCTGCGCCCGCCCGTGACTGTGATCTCAAGTGGCACGTGACGGGACAGCAGGGGCGTGAGGTCGGCTCGGACGGCATCGATCGCGTCCGCGTCGACGAAATGTTGTCCGAGCGTAATGTGCGGGTGGTGGGTGGTGTCGAACCGAAATCCGCCAGGCGTGGGGACGCAGCCCGTGTTCAGTCGTGCGAGCACAGACCGAGCGGTCGCGGGGAGCAGAATCGCGACGTCGACCGCGAGCGGAGTCACCGCTCGCTACCGGTGAAAGTGGCCGGACCGGACGCTGCGTCGTCTCGCCGCCGAGGTCTCGGCCCCGTCGACGGGGGTCCAGCCAGACCGGACTAACGCGGCCTGCAGCCGGACGGTCGCAGCATGGAGCGCCGATCGATTGGCGAGGCGTTCGGTGTACAGATCGCCGCCTGGTTCGCGCCGCATGAGATGAAACCCATCGTTTCCGGCTTCACACCAGACCGTCACGTGTTGGTCCGTGGGTCGGCTCCGATTCAGAAATCGCACCATGACGCTGGTGTTATCGGACCCTCGACGGGCGGACGACAGTCCACCGCGTCAGCCCTCAGCCTGGAGCCGGGTCATCGGCCGTCCGCGGCGACGGTTGGCGAAAACTGTCGAGCAGCACGAACGTCAGCTCGTCTTCCGTGTACCAGAGGTCCGTCGCCGCATATTGGGCGAATCGTTTGGCGCGTTCGACCGCCATCGGGTATGCGTCGTAGCGGGCCTGCATGCCACGAGGGACCAGCGACAGTCCATATGTTTCTTCGTTTTCCTCGCCCTTCAGCCGGTACACCAGTGCATTCCCTGGGGCTGGGCCACCCATTCGCCGGCCAACGCCGCCGGCACGAAGATGAACGCGGAGCTCGGGAACCGGCCGGTCCAGCGGTCGCGTCGCTCGTGTCTCCGTCGTTCGGTTGGCCACGTTGTGCGACGCCAGCGTCGGTCGTGTTGACGGCGATCGACGACGATGTCCAGCGGCAGGTCGCCGAACCGTTCCTTCAAGCGATGGAGCCGGTCGAGGTCGCCCAGACGCACCACGAGTAGTCGCCGCGGCGAGGCGGAGGTCGTCACCGGCCAGCCTCTCCGGGTGGGGGGAGGATGGACTCCAGGGCCTCGACCAGCGTGTCTTGCTCGAGGCGCGTGCCCACCGTGATACGGAGCATCTCGGCTAGCGCCGGTTCGTCGAAATAGCGGACCAGAATGCCCCGTTGCTCCAGCTCTCGGTAGACGCGCGCGGCGTCGCCGCCCGGCGGACGCACCAGCACGAAATTGGCCTGACTTGGCCAGACCCGACACCCGACCCGCTGGAGACCAGCGGTCAATCGCGTGCGGCTGCCCTGAATGCGGGTCACGATCCTGGCCGTATACGCCGTGTCCAGAATGGCGGCGGCGCCCACGCGCGCGGCCACGGCGTCGACGTTGTAGCTGTCCTTGACTTTCACCAGGCCTTCGAGCACGGCTGGGTGCGCAATCGCAAACCCCAGCCGCAGACCGGCCAGCGCATGACTCTTCGAGAGCGTGCGCAACAGCACGACGTTCCGGTGGGCGTCGAGCAGCGCGAGGGCATCCTGGTCGGCGAACGCCGCATAGGCTTCGTCTACGACGAGGAGGCCGTCCAGCGCGGCGGCGAGCTCGCCCAGACGTTGGGGCGAGGTCGCGGTGCCAGACGGACTATTGGGATTTGCCACAAACGTGACGGCGCCCCGGGCGTCGACCAGTCGTTCGACTGGGAGCGCAAAGTCGTCGGTGAACGGCACTTCGATCACCGGTGCGTCCTGAATGTCCGCCAGTGTTCGGTATAACACGTAGGTTGGCGTGGGGTAGACGACGGGCCGTCCGGGGCCGGCGGTCGCGCGCACGAGTATCGTGAGGAGATCGTCGCTTCCGTTTCCAGCCAGCACCCAGGTCGGGTCGACGCCGACCACACTGGCGGCGGCACCGCGGAACTCATCCCCCAGCGGATGCGGATACCGACGAAGCTCGTCCGGGTCGAGTCCACGGAGGGCCGCGAGGGCTTTGGGGCTTGGAGGGTACGGGTTCTCGTTCGTGTTCAGTTTGATCATCCGCGCGCCGAGCGGCGGCTGACGGCCCGGGACATAGGCACGCAGGGTGTCGACAGTGGGGCGGAAGAAGGACACGAGAAGTCGGGACGTTGCTAAGGACTCAGCGGCTCCAGTCGAACGCGTGTTCCGCGGTGACGACTTTCGACAGACCGAGCGCCGTGATGTTGTCGCCGATCAGCTCCTCGCCGAAGTCGCCGTACCGCTCGCGGATCGCCGGGGGTTGTGGCGCGATCGGGAACTGTACTTCTACCTCGACGCTCCCGTTCGGCCAGTAGGTCGTGTTTAGACGTGCCCCGTACTTGCCCCCCTGCACCACGGCCGTGCCGTCGGCGATGAGATTCTGGGACGGCCACTCGCTCGGCGGAAGCTCATTGGTCAGCGCGTGCGTCACCCGGTAGGACAACACCGCGCCGTCCGGGAGGTCGGTGGCGCCCTCGATCCGCAGTTCGCGCCAACGGGACTCGTGGGCGACCGACAGCACCACGGACTCGGCGCCAGAGGGCTCCTGACTCGCGCCGCCGTCTGCGGCCGGCTCCGAGCACGCGGCGACGCTCCAGCCTACGAACACCACCAGCACGAGTCGTCTCACAGGCATCATTATAGGCGCGAAGCACCGAAGCCGGCCCTCCGATAGAGCCCGGACGACAGTGGTCCGCCGCGAATGGGGAGTGGGCAGCGGTGCGTGGGGCGCGAGCCGGTGGGCTGACCGGATGACGGGGCGGTCTATTGTATGGGACCGAGAGATGACATATTGTGTGCCTCACATTGCGGTGTTCAGGCGAAGGCGCGCCCAGCTCCGCTCGTGGGTTGCGTACGGGTGCGGGCGCGCGACGTTGGCCCAAGCCCAACGGTGTGGATCGATGAAGACCACCTGTGTGTGGTAAGCGTGCGTCACACGAATCGGTGCGAAGCGTCGGTGGAGCCTGGTACCGCTGCAACACCTGCAACTACGCATGGCGCGGTTTCCAGGCGTACTGCATCTCGATCATCGCCAACGTGTGGTGGCCCATCAAAGGTGCACAGTTGCCGGTCGCGGAAACCGTGCCCACTGTCAGACTCGGATTGCGTTTCGACCCCTGGGTCGCAGGCCTCCAGGACGCCGGGGCGAAGACCGGGCGATTGGAACTAAGCCCACAAAGAGAGATGGCTGATCAGACCCCTCCCGACCGGCTCGAGCCGGTGCGCCGGCTCGTGGCCGCGACGAAGGACCCCGAACTCCGGGAACTCGTGGCGGCGACGTTGGACATTCTCGAACAGGACACCAAGCTGGTGCTGGACCAGACCCACATCGCGCGCGATATCGCCGCCCGCACGTCCGCCGGCGATTGGTTCGCGACCACCGAACTGCGGGAGATCAAGGCGGATGCGGAGTTCTTCCTCCGCACCTACAAGCACCAGCGGGAAGAGCTGAAAGAACTGAAAGCCGCGCTCGACGGCGACGACTGACGCACCCCAACGGGGGGACCAGGGTACTTAGCCGGCTTCGGGGGTAGTGTATCGTCGCAGCCGGTCGAGGCGCTCAGCCACGGGTGGATGGGTTGAGAGATACGGGCCAAGGCCAGACGTATCCGGTTGTCCATCCAGCGCCTGTAGCCGGCCGAAGAGTCGGACCGCGCCCGCGGTATCGAATCCGGCCGCCCGGGTCAGCAGCACCCCCAGTTCGTCGGCTTCGAATTCCTGGTCCTGAGAGTAGGCGCGTTCGAGCCAGTCAAGGCCCACCTTCCGGAGCCAGGGGCCGATGGTGCCGCGCCCCGGTGCCGCCATCGACGCGGCCGCGAA
>JAPYUM010000040.1:24387-37803 GCA_029940535.1 Vicinamibacterales bacterium | reverse complement strand
ATTCTCCCTCTTCTCGCCTTGTTCGCCGGGTCCAGCGCCCGCCTCGGTGCGACGCGGGGCTTCCACCACGGGCTGCTAACGCGAACGACCCTTGCCGCGACTGCGTGACTGGCTCCGGTTCGCGCGATCGGGTCGCTCGGAACGGTCGGGACGGCTCCCCGCCCCTCGCGACCGATGAGACTTCGCGCCATTCTTACCTTGGTTAGGTCGGGCGGACTGGCCCTGATGCCCCTCGGCACGATTGCCGTTGGGCTCGGCGCCCGGCCGGCCGCCGCTCCGCCCTTTGCGACCCTGCCGACCCCCACGGTCGGCGGCGCCGTCGCGACCATTGTTCTCACGAATCGTGAACACCGGAGCCTGGCGAACCGGAGGCGGCGTACCCTCGGGTCGTGCAAGGGTGGCGCGTATGAGGGGTCGCCGGACCGAGTCGATTCGCAGCGGGATGGTCGACTCCGCCACCTCGGGCGATGGCACGGCGACCGAGGCCGCCGTCGGGGTCGCGGTCTCGGCCTCGGCCTGGACGTCACCCTTGGCGTGCGCCCCCTGCAAGGCGGGGGCTGGGACGTCGGGCTTGGCGGTGGAGAGCGCCGCGACCAGCTTGGTCTGGCGCCGAGGCGGTACCCGCGCCGCCTTGTAAGGATGCTCCGTGTCGCACGTCGTGCATCGAGTCAACTTGACCTCGCTGCCTACCAGTGCGACCACGGCGTGATTGGTGACGCGACGCTCGCGCGTGCAATAGTCGTCTAGAACGTCACCCAGGCGGACCTGGCGCTGCTCCATGAATCCCTCTCAAGCAATAGGTTGGTTAGACGTGGCGGGACCATTCAGTGGATGGGTGCATACGTCGGTATCAGGACAGACCAATAGCGGCTATGTCGCGGCTGTGGCGAGCCGTCAGGCACGGGAGACACACGCCCGAGTCATAAAAACAGAGAAGCACGTAGTCCGTCGCTTCAAGGAAGAAGAACTGTGCTGCGCAGCGGGTCGGTCACGAACGGCCTAGGCGGCAGCATCTTCTCCGTGTGGAGGCTGCCCGGCGGCTGCGAAGCGCAGTGGGGCTATTCTACTACTCCTTCCGCGTTCCGTAAACGATGATTAATCGATCGCGGGGGTTGACGCCTCCACCCACGCCCGCGCATCGGCCAGAGCGGCCGCCACCGCGGCGGGGGCCGTCGACTGCGGTGTACGGCGGGCTTCCACCGAACCCCGGGCGGTGATCCGGCTCGCCGCGTCGGCGTCGAGCGCGGGATGATACCCTCGCCACTCGTCGTCCGTCATCGTAGAGAAGTCGCGATCGGCGGCGAGCAGGTCCCGCACCATGCGGCCGACCACTTCGTGCGCCTCCCGGAACGGAACACCCCTCGCCACGAGTACATCGGCCACGTCGGTGGCGAGCGCGAGACCGGATGCCGCCGCCTCGGTGCGCGTGTCGTGCAATCGCAACGACCGGACGACGGCGGTCACCGCGCGCAGCGACCGCGCCACGGTCCGGTCGGTGTCGAACACGGCTTCCTTGTCCTCCTGCAGGTCTTTGTTGTACCCGCTGGGAAGTCCTTTCATCGTAGCGAGCCACCCACTGTGGTGGCCAATCACCCGACCGGCCTTGCCACGCACCAGTTCGAGCGGATCGGGATTCTTTTTCTGCGGCATCAGGCTACTGCCGGTCGTGACCGCGTCCGACAGCTCGAAGAACGCGAATTCTTCGGTGGTAAAAATGATAAAATCCTCGGCCATCCGACTCAAGTGCACCATCGTCAATGCGCTGGCGTGCAGGAACGTCGAGACGAAGTCACGATCGGCGGTGGCGTCCAGACTGTTGGAGACGACCCGCGCAAAACCCAAACGGCGCGCCAACGCGGCGGTATCGATGGCATAGCTCGCCCCGGCGATCGCCCCGGATCCGAGCGGCAGTGCGTCCGCTTCGACAAAAGCCGCCGCGAACCGGTCGTAGTCCCGCCGGACGGCCGCGATGTGGGCCAGCAAGAAGTGCGACACCAGAATCGGCTGCGCCCGCCGAAGGTGTGTGTAGGACGGCATCAGAGCCGGCCCGGCCGACGCGGCCTGACCGGCCAACGAATCGACCAATGCCACGAGTTCCCGCTGGATCACGCCAATGCGGCGTCGCAGATACAGACGGAGGTCGAGAGACACCTGCTCGTTGCGCGACCGACCGGTGTGCAGCCGTTTCCCGGCATCGCCAACCCGTTCGATCAGTTGGCGTTCCACGAACGCATGCACGTCCTCGTCGTCGCCATCAACAAAGCTGGGGTCGGTCACGCCGCACTGGCGAATCTCCTCCAGCGCGGCTCGGACGGCCGTCGCGTCTTCGGCCGAGAGCACGCCGGCCAGGGCGAGCCCCTCGGCCCACGCCAGACTCCCGTTCACGTCGTCCTCGAACAGTCGGCGGTCGAAAGCGAACGACGACTGAAACTCAAAGACCTCTTCGTCTGGCGCCGCGTCAAACCGGCCGGACCACAAATGTGCCATTAGTTCTCTTGCTCCCCTACAACCAGCTCTGAACCCGTGCCGGAAGGTGTCTGCGCAGGTCCTATGCCCTGGCCCACTGCTCAACCCGACGGTGCAGCGAGATGGCGTTGCGTTCGTTCCGCGTCACCACGAGGATGGTGTCGTCCCCCGCCACGGTGCCCACCACCTCCGGCCACCCGGCCTGATCGACCGCGAGCGCCAGCGACTGCGCATGTCCGGGGTCGGTCTTGAGAACGAGCAATTGCTGCACTCGCTCGGCGCGTCGTAGAGAGTCCACCACCGCACGGCGCACCCGGTCACCAGTCGCGAGTTGCGACCGAGCCATGTCCTGACCGGCCTGATACGCACCGTCGGCCGCCCGCTTGACCAACCCGAGTTCCTTGATGTCGCGCGAGATCGTCGCCTGAGTGGCCGTGATACCCAGGGCGGCCAACTGCCGACGCAAGGCGTCTTGGCTGTGGACGTCCTGCTGCGACACCAGATCGAGAATGGTTGATTGGCGATAGGCCTTCATAGTTATTCAGTGTTATGCATTATCATACATCACCAAGTATAATACCAACCGCGCGAACGTCCACGCACGGCCCAGTTTTCTCTTGACGCGTCGGAGTTCGTTCCGTATAAATAGTCATAGCTGAGTATAAATATTCATGGCACTTGTATCCATCGGAGTCGCCGGCGCGACCGGGTATGCCGGTCAGGAACTCATTCGACTGGCGGCCAGCCATCCCTTCATTCGCGTCACGACGGCCATGGCCTCCGGCTCGACTGAGGGCGCGCGAACACTGCCGGCACTGACTGGCGTGTGGGACGGTCAAATCACGCCGCTGTCGCTCGACCAGCTGGCGGCCGAGACCCAGGCCGTGTTCATGACCTTGCCGGACTCGGTGGCGGCGGAGGTCGGACCGGCGCTGGTCTCGAGAGGCGTCCGGGTCTTCGACGTCGGAGGCACATTCCGCCTGCGCGATCGGACCCTGCGTCACCAGTGGTATCCGGCGACCCCGGATCTGGAGACCCCGGTCGTCTACGGCCTCACGGAACATTACCGTCGTGAATTGGTCGAGGCGCGACTGATCGCCTGTCCCGGCTGTTATCCAACGGCGGCCCTGCTGGCGCTCCGCCCGCTCATCGACGCGAACCTGGTCGACGGCGACGTGATCATTGACGCAAAGTCCGGCATCTCTGGCGCCGGCAAGAAACCATCCGAGCGCACACACTTCTCGGAGTGTCACGGCAATGTCGCGGCCTACGGAGTGCTGGGGCACCGGCACGGCGCGGAAATCGAGCAGGAGCTGCGTCAGGCCGTCACCTTCACCCCACACCTGGTACCGCTCGACCGTGGCCTTCTCGCCACCAGCTACGTGCGAGTGCGCCCGAATGTAGACGGCGCGGCCATCGCGGCGACATTTGCCAGCGCGTACGCGAGCGCACCGTTCGTGCGAATCAGAGGCGACGCGCTTCCCGAAATCAAACACGTCGTTCACACCAACTTTTGTGACATCGGCTGGAAGTTCGACGCCGCCTCTCGCCGTCTGGTGCTCGTCTCGTGTCTCGACAATCTGGTCAAGGGTGCCGCCGGTCAGGCGCTGCAAAACCTGAACGTGGCGTTCGGGTGGGACGAAACGGCTGGCCTGTTATGACCACCCACGGGGCCGGGGTGCTCCTCAAACTTGGCGGTGAGCTCCTCGAACACGCGGCCGGACGGAGAGACGTCGCTCGCGCCATGCATCGGCTCCGAGACGCCGGCCCACTGGTGGTCGTCCATGGCGGTGGTCGGGAGGTGGATGCGGAAATGGCCGCCAAGGGCATCGCCAAGCGCGCCGTCGACGGACTGCGGCTGACGGACTCGGACACCCTGGAGGTGGTCGTAGGGGTGCTGGCCGGTCGGGTCAACACGCGGCTGGTGGCGGCCGCGCGTGTCGCAGGCATCCCGGCGGTCGGGCTGACGGCCGCCGACGCGGGTGTCTCGCCCGTGCGGCGCGCCGACACCTACACGGCCGCCGACGGCACCCAGGTGGACCTCGGATGGGTCGGGAAACCGGTCGGCACCGAAGCGCCCGTTCTGGTCACGCGACTGTGTGACGCCGGGTTCGTACCGATCATCGCGAGCATCGGAGCTGATGCCGATGGACAGTTACTGAACGTGAACGCCGATACCCTGGCCGGACATCTGGCGGCACGCTTGTCCGTCGAGCAGCTGCTCATCGCCGGCGGTACCGCGGGAGTGCTCGACGAACACGGCGACACCATCACGTCCATCACCGGAGGCCTCCTGGAACAGCTGGTCGCGGATGGGCGAGCCAGCGCGGGGATGGTCGCCAAACTGATCGCGTGCCGCGAGGCTCACCGTGGGGGGGTGGCCAGGGTGCGGATTGTCAGCGGCAAGAACACGACCAACCTGGATGAGTGCCCGGGGACGACGGTCGGCGGACAATAGCGAGTCAAACGACCCGGCAGCGGACATCTGACCGGCCGACACGAGATCGCAGAGTAGAGAGACATGGCCACGCAGGAGCAGCAAATCAAGGCAATTGAAGCCGAACACCTGCTACAGGTGTACAGACGGATTCCGATCGTGTTCGCGCGCGGAGAGGGTAGTTATCTCTTTGATACCGACGATCGCCCGTATCTGGACTTCGTGTCCGGCCTGGGTGTCGCCTCGCTGGGACATGCCAACCCCGACCTGGCCGAGGCGGTGGCCGACCAGGCACGCACGCTAGTCCACACATCCAATCTGTATTTTCACCCGCTGCAAGGACAAGTCGGTCGGCGACTCGCCATGCTCTCCGGGCTCGCACGAGCCTTCTTCTGCAACAGCGGGACCGAGGCGGTCGAAGGGTGCCTGAAGTTTGCCCGGCGGTACTGGCACACCCGTGGTGAGCCTCGCGCCCGCTTTGTGGCGCTGGAGCGGTCGTTTCACGGACGCACCCTGGGGTCGTTGTCGACCACCTGGGAGCCGGGCTATCGCGCGCCTTTCGAGCCGCTGCTGGACGTAACCTTCGTCTCCCCGACCGATCCGGCCGCGCTCGCGACGGCCTGCGGTCCCGATGTGGCCGCCATCATCGTCGAACCGATCCAAGGCGAGGGTGGAGTCTGGCCTCTGACGCCCGCGTTCACCGACGCCCTCACGGAGGCCTGTCGAACGAGCGGGGCGCTCCTGATCGCCGACGAAATCCAATGCGGGCTGGGGCGGACCGGGGCGCCATTCCACTCGGCCACCCTTGGCCTGCAGCCGGACCTGATGTCGCTGGGGAAGGCGCTGGGCGCCGGGGTGCCGATCGGTGCCATCCTCTTGAGCGAGCGAGTCGCCGACGCGATCTCGCCCGGAGACCACGGCACCACCTATGGTGGGAACTTGCTGTCGTGCCGGGCCGCCCTCGTGTTTCTCGAGGCCATGGAACACGGCGGATTCGAGCGGGTCCGCCAGGCTGGCGTCACGCTTGGCGGAGCGCTCGACGCACTGGCCCAACGGTATCCGGTGATCACCGACATCCGAGGCGCCGGACTCATGCGCGGCCTCGAAATGCCCGCCGACACCGCGGCACAGGTGGTCGAGGGCGCCCTGGCACGAGGACTGTTGGTCAACCGCACCGCCGGCCGCGTCGTGCGGATGCTGCCGCCGTTGACGGTGTCGGACACGGAGATCGACAAGGCGGTCGGCATTTTGGCCGAGGTCCTGGACACGCTCCAGTCAGGTGAGCGCGATGTCTGAACACATGGTGGAACGTATGCCGGGGGGCATCACGGCACCCGAGGGCTTCGAGGCCGCCGGTGTCGCCTGCGGCATCAAGACATCGGGACTTGACTTGGCGCTGGTCCGCTCGACTCCGCCGGCCCGGGTCGCTGGCATCTTCACGACCAACCTCGCGGTCGCGGCGCCACTGGTCGTGACCCGTGACCATCTCCGAACGTCGCAGGACACCGCCGCGGCCGTCGTGGTCAACAGCGGCTGCGCCAACGCCTGCACCGGAGCCGAAGGCCTCGCGGTCTCCCGCGCGATGGCGGCCGACACGGCGGCGGCGCTCGGGTGCCCGGTGGAACAGGTGTTGGTCTCTTCAACCGGGGTGATCGGATTGCTGCTGGACGCCGAGAAAGTCCGTCGGGGCGTGGCGGTGGCCGCCGGCGCCCTGGGGCGTGACGGACACGCCGCGGCCGCCGCGGCGATCATGACGACCGATCCATCGCCGAAGGAAACCGCGGTCCGGGTGCACACACCCGCCGGAGTCTTTCATATCGGGGGCATGGCCAAAGGAGCCGGAATGATCGAGCCAAACATGGCGACGATGCTAGGCTTCTTGACCACGGACGCTGCGGTCGAGCCGGCCCTGTTGCAGCGCGCGCTGAAGGAGGCCGCCGCCGACACGTTCAACGCGATCACGGTCGACGGGGAGACCTCGACGAATGACATGGTCCTGTTGCTGGCCGGGGGGCGGGCGGGCGTGCGAATCGACGAGAACGAGTACGCCACGTTTGTCGACGCGCTGCGCACGGTGTGCCGAGAGTTGGCGCTTGCCATCGTCCGCGGCGGTGAGGGCGCCACCAAGTTGATCGGCATCACGGTAACCGGAGCCCTGTCCACGACAGAGGCGCGACAGGCGGCGCGAGCCATGGCCAATTCGCCCCTCGTCAAGACGGCCGTCCATGGCGGCGACCCGAACTGGGGCCGTCTGGTGGCGGTGGCCGGCCGCGCGGGGGTCGGTTTCGATCTCACGGGAGCCCGCGTCGCGATCGGCGGGGTGGAACTGTTCGCGGACGAGACGGTGTTCGCCGAGCGGGAACCGGCCGCGGCCGAACACCTACGGGGCACCGACGTCACGTTGACCGTCGACCTCGGTGTCGGTGGGGACGCACGAGCAACGGTGTGGACATGTGACTTCAGCGCCGAGTACGTACATATCAACGCCGACTACCGCACCTGAGCCGGCAAGGGCGGTTTTCTTACGAGGCGTCTGCGTGGCAAGGCGCGACGAGGGAGCATGCAGGCGTCAGCCCCGCCCCGGCCGGGCGGGGGTGGCCGAGGAAGCAACGCTGTCTACGCGGGCGTCTCGTCGGAAAACCTAGAGTCTGACCTGCATCATGGACACCACCACCAACCTCGAATCGAACGTCGAGACGACGGCTCCGGCCACGTCGACGGCCCAGGGGCGCACCTACTTGTCGGTGCTCGACCTCACGCCGGAGGCGCTCGAGGCCTGCCTCACGCTGGCCGCCCGGCTGAAACGCGAACGCCGGCTGGGAGCCGACGCCCCGACTGCGCGCGCGCTCGCCGGACACTCGCTGGCTTTACTATTCGACAAACCGTCCCTCCGTACCCGCACCGGCTTCGAAATTGCGATGCGGGAACTCGGCGGTCTCGTGACCTGCCCTCCGTCGGCAGATGCGCTCGGCACCCGGGAGACACTCGCGGACGTGGCCCGCACGCTTGAACGATGGGTGTCGGTGGCGGCGATTCGCACGTTCGAACAGTCGCGGCTGGTTGAATTCGTGCAGGCGACCACCCAGTTGCGGGTCGTGAACGCCCTGACGAACGAGGAACATCCGTGTCAGGCGCTGGCGGACTGCCTGACCGTGCGCGAGCGCTGCGGGTCGATACGGGGACGCACCTTGGCCTACGTCGGCGACGGCAACAACGTGGCGACCTCGCTGACCCACGCGGCGATGATGCTGGGGATGCACCTCCGGCTCGCCTCACCCGAGGGTTATGAACTGCCGGACGCGACGGTGACGGCGGCGCGCCAGATGGCCCGCCATGGGGCGGAGATCTCGCAAGGGCGTGACCCGGTCACGGCGGTGCGGGGGGCCGACGCGGTGTACGCCGACGTCTGGACGTCAATGGGACAGGAAACCGAAGCCACGGACCGGCGTGCGGCGTTCGAGGGCTTCCGGATCACTCGCGAGCTCCTCGCTCACGCGAACGACGATGTGTTCTTCATGCATTGCCTCCCCGCGCATCGAGGCGAGGAGGTCGACGCCGAGGTGATCGATGGACCTCACTCCGCCGTCTTTGACCAAGCGGAAAACCGACTCCACACGCAGAAGGCACTCTTGCTGATGCTGCTAGGCGCCGCATAACAGCCCGACGCCAGACCTGTCACGGCTGTTCGAGCTCGGCCGCGGCGCGCTCGACCTTCTCCGCCAGACCGCGCCGATAGTCATCGAGGCGCGACGCGATGGCCGCGTCTCCGACGGCCAAAATCTGGGCCGCAAGCACGGCCGCGTTCGTCGCGCCGGCCTTCCCCACTGCGACCGTCGCCACTGGCACACCTGGCGGCATCTGCACGGTGGCCAGGAGGGCGTCGAAGCCACCGAGGGGCGATGAGTCGATCGGCACGCCGATGACCGGCAGCACCGTGTGGGCGGCGACCACACCAGCCAAATGCGCGGCGGCACCAGCCCCCACCACGAAGACCTTTACGCCCCGTTCGAGCGCCTGTTTCATCACCCGGCGAACCCGATCGGGCGACCGGTGGGCGGAGGCCACCGTCATGTCAGACGTGATGCCAAGCTCGCGCAGCGTGCGAACCGTGTTTGCCATCACGTCGGCGTCCGACCCCGACCCCATCAAGATCTGTACCTGCAGATCACTCATGTCACTCTTTCTCCGTCACCGTCCAGGCAGAGCCTTCTGACCAATGTCCGTGCGGACCTGCTTGCGCGCAAACGTGATGCACGCCTCCGCCGCATACGCACGGTCGATCGCTTGCGCGACATCGGCGCCACGACCGACCACCGTCAACACCCGGCCCCCCGTGGTCACGACCGAACCGTCGCGGACACCGGTACCAGCGTGAAAGACGAGCACACCCTCGAGCCCGGCGGCCGTGTCGAGACCGTCGATCGGCACGCCGGTCTCGTAGGGTCCCGGGTATCCGCCGGACGCGAGCACCACGCCAACGTGGGGGTCGCCGGTCCCGTCCAGCCGGCTCGTCTCGAGCGCGCCCCGCGCGGCCGCCTCGAACACGGGGGCCAGATCGTCGCTCACCATGGGGAGCACCACCTGGGCCTCCGGGTCCCCGAGGCGGACGTTGAACTCGATGACGCGCGGCCCGTCGGCCGTCAACATCAGGCCAACGTAGAGAAATCCGAGATACGGATCTCCTTGCGCAGCAAACCCCTCGAGCACGGGTTCGACGACCTCCTGCCGAATCCGCGCCTCGATGTCCGGCGTCACGAGAGGACTCGGGGCGAACGCCCCCATACCACCGGTGTTGGGTCCCTTGTCGCCGTCGAACACCCGCTTGTGGTCTTGCGCGGTCGGCAGCGCGACCGCCGTCCGACCGTCGCAAATGGCGAAAAACGACACCTCCTGACCCACAAGGCACTCTTCGACCACCACCCGATGTCCGGCCGACCCGAATCGGCCATCCACCATGGCGTCGCGTACGGCCCGCTCGGCCGTCGCCCGGTCCGGCGCCACCGTCACCCCTTTTCCCGCGGCGAGCCCGTCCGCTTTCACGACAACCGGAAACCCGAACGCCGCGCCGGACACCGCCTCGAGCGCGTCGCCGACCGTGTCGCACACACGGAAACGAGCCGTCGGCACACCGTGCCGATGCATGAAATTTTTCGCGAACGCCTTGCTGGACTCGAGCTGGGCCCCCGCCCGGCTCGGGCCGAACAGAAGCTGTCCATGAGATGCGAACAGGTCTCGCACACCGAGCGCCAGCGGCAGTTCGGGGCCAACAACCGTGAGGTCAATTGCTTCAGCTTCCGCGAGGGCCAGTATCGCCGCCGGGTCGGACACATCCAGCGAGCAGCCGGCGCTGGCCCCGGTGCCGGCATTGCCCGGTGCGCACAGCACGTCGGTCACCCCGGGCTCACGGCCGAGCTTCCAGGCCAGCGCGTGTTCGCGCGCGCCGCCACCCACGACAAGTATCTTCATCGTTGACGGGACTCCGAGATTCGGCCTAAAATTTTTGTTTGCCTCGTCTTGGGAGCGGGACCACAGCTCCGGAGATGAAAGCCTAGCATACTCATTTCTTCGACCCGGTCCGGGCTGTCGCCGGTCATCGTGAGGACAGCATTGTTCACCAGGCAAGGGAGGTGACAACCAGATTTGGCTGAAGTCAAGGTGCAAGACAGCGAGTCCATCGAGAGCGCGCTGCGCCGCTTCAAGCGTAAGGTCCAGCAGGAAGACATCATCAAGGACATCAAGAAGCACTCGTACTACCTGAAACCGGGCGACAAGCGTCGCGCAAAACAGGCGCTCGCGCGCAAACGGACACGCAAGAAGCAACGCCGCGAGACAGAGTAACTACCGCGCTGACACGCCTCGGTCGCGCATTGACAGTAGTCCGACTTCATAGTACGGTTCGACATTCTGAATTCGGGCTAAAGCTTGGCAAAGTAGTGCCTTACGCGTGCTCCACGAGAGTTGCGGGTGGGACGTAGCAGGAGAGTTTCCATGACAATCCAGGAACGAGTGCTTGAGAACGTCGTCGTCGTCGATCTCAACGGTAAACTGACGATCGGCGAGGGCGACGAGTTGCTGAGGGAAAAGATCAACAGCCTGATGCAGCAGGGTCACACCAACCTGCTCCTCAACCTGGGAGAGGTCCCCTACGTCGACAGCGCCGGGCTCGGAGAAATCGTGCGGACCTTCACGACCGTGAAACACCAGGGCGGTACTCTCAAGTTGGTCAATCTCACCAAGCGGATCAAAGATCTGCTGACGATCACCAAGCTGTTGGCGGTGTTCGACACCTACGAGTCGGAGGCCGAGGCCATCAGCAGCTTCGATTCCTGAGGCCCACCTTCAGCCCACGCGCTGTCCATGGCGCACGTGACAACCAAATATGACCAGACCGGCGTCTCGCCCACGCGCGAGACGCCGGTACCCAGTCTGTGGGCCGACCTCCTCGTCTCGCTTCGGCCTGATCAGTGGACCAAGAACCTCTTCGTCTTCGCGGGGCTGGTGTTTGGGGAACAACTCCTCGAACCGGGCGCGGTGGCGCGCTCGTGCGCGACGTTCACGATCTTCTGCGCGCTGTCGAGCGCGATGTATCTCTTCAACGACCTGCGAGATCGGACCCGAGATCGGCTCCATCCGACCAAAGCCCTGCGGCCCATCGCCGCGGGACGGGTCTCGCCGAGCGCTGCCGGCACCATGGCTGGCCTGCTCCTCGGAGTCGGCATCCTGGGCGCGTTTCTACTCGGACCCGCGATGGGCGTCCTGTCGCTAGCGTTCGCGGTGTTGTTGACGCTCTACACCTGGACCTTGAAGGAAGTCGTCGTTCTAGACGTGATCGCGATCGCGATCGGTTTCGTGATGCGGGCGGTGGCGGGGGCCCTCGTCCTGGGCGTCGCGATCAGCCAATGGCTGTTGGTGTGCACATTCCTGCTCGCGCTGTTTCTTGGACTAACCAAGAGACGACAGGAGGTGGTGGCTCTGGGCGCCGACGCGACCGGACATCGGCCCGTGCTGGCACGCTACAGCGCAGCGCTGCTGGATCAGATGGTCACCATCGTGGCCGGAGCCACCCTGGTAAGCTACGCGGTGTACACGACGAGCCCGGGCACGGTGGCAGAGTTCGGCACCGACCGGCTGACCCTGACCATTCCGTTTCCCGTCTACGGCGTGTTGCGGTACTTGATGTTGATTCACAATGACAGTTCCGGCCCCGGACCGACGGACATCTTGCTCGGTGACAGGCCTCTGGCCGTCTGTATCGTCGGGTGGGGCCTGGCCGTCGCCGTGATCATCTACCGACCGTTCGGTTAGCCAATTGACAACGACACCATGGCCGAGTTCAACATTCGTTCGGATTCCGTCGACGTCACGCGCATCATGGAGCAAATCCGTGAGCGCATCCGTGAGAAGCGCGGCGCGGATTACACCGAGCAGCAGATTCACGAGCTGGCCACGGTCAAGCTGGAGAGTTTTCTCGACCCGGGGCAGGTGCGCTCCGACCTGGTCGAGCACTTCCGACAGCTCGACAACCCGGGGCGTATCGAGCCGATTCCGCCACACGGCGGGTTCGCCCCGCCACCCGAAGTATTCGACTTCGATCAAGAGACGATCTACGTATCGTCCAGAGGACCGATGGGGAAATTGATCCGTCTGATCCGCAAGCTCCTGAATCCGTTACTCAAACTGTTGTTCAACCCGACCCCGGTCGTCCATGCACTGTCCCGGCAAGCCGAAATCAACGCCTGGACGGTGCAGCTCCTTCAGCGTCAGACCGACTTGGTCGAGCGCGTGAGCACGCAGTTCGACCGCGTGGGCAAGAAGTTTGCGGCGCGCGAGGAACTCGATGCGTTGAATTACGAGATACTGAACAACCTGGTGGTGGAGATGACCCGGCTGTCGGTCGACGTCAAGAACCACAAGATGCTCGTCGAATCGGTCGCGGGACGACTGGACTTCTCGGAACGGCGCTCGCGAGCGCTGGAATCGGTGGTCCAGAAGCGAAGCCCACGGCCGCCGGACACGACCGAGGGTGAAGGTGAGTCGGCCGACGCCTCCGCCACCGGCTCTGGCCGGACGCGCCGGCGGCGACGCCGATCGCGGCGGAGACCCGGAGGTGCTGCCGAGGGCGATACCAACGCGGCCCGACCGGCCGCCGGCAACGGGTCGGGCGAGGCGACGACGGCCTCAACCCCGTCAGGCGAAACCCGGACGGCCTCAACCCCGTCAGGCGAGACCCCGACGGCCTCGACCTCGTCGGACGAGACGACGGCCGCGCCGACCCCGTCAGGCGACACAACCACCGCCGTGACAACGGCGAGCGAGACGACGACAGCCGCGACGCCGGACGCGGCGACCGCCGCGCCGACCAGTCCAGCCGACGCGCCGTCCCCGGATCCCCCACCCGTCGCCGCGGAGGCCCCGGTCGCGGCTCCAGCACCGGCCCCGACGGTGGATTCAACGGCGAATTCGACGGAACCGTCCGGGCGGGATGCGGGCAACGGCACCAGCGAGCAGTGAAG
>JAPYUM010000040.1:19393-24287 GCA_029940535.1 Vicinamibacterales bacterium | reverse complement strand
ATTCGACGGAACCGTCCGGGCGGGATGCGGGCAACGGCACCAGCGAGCAGTGAAGCTGGCGGTCGTCGTTCAGCGGTACGGCGCCGACCTAAACGGCGGCGCCGAGTTGCATGCGCGGTACATCGCCGAACACCTCGCACGTCATGCCCAGGTCGAGGTGCTCACCACGTGCGCCCGCGACTACATCACGTGGCGCAACGAGCTCAACCCGGGCCTGGAGGTCGTCAACGACATACCGGTGCGCCGGTTTCCAGTCAGCCGCGAGCGCGACGTCGACGACTTCGGCCGGCGGTCGACGCAGGTCTTCGAACGGCGACACTCGGTTGCAGCCGAACTCGCCTGGCTGCGCAGTGAGGGCCCTACCAGCCCCGCGTTGGTGAACCACCTGCGCCGCCATCGGGCCGGCTACGACTACTGCATCTTCTTTAGCTTCCGGTACTACCATGCGTATCACGGGCTCCGCGTGACCGCCGGTCGCAGCCTGCTGGTGCCGACGGCCGAGCGAGACCCGGCGCTCGGGTTGCGCATCTTCGCCGGCAGCTTTCGCAGCGTCCGGGCCCTCATGTACAACTCCTACGAGGAGCGGGCACTGATCAACGCCGTGTCGCAAAACGACTCGGTGCCTGGTGTCGTGGTCGGCATCGGCTCGGAGGTGCCTACCGACCCCCAGCCGGATAGATTCCGGCAGGTCACCGGGATTTCAGGACCCACGATCATCTATGTCGGGCGCATCGATGAGAACAAGGGCTGTCGGGAACTGTTCGAGTACTTCCGACGATACGCGCGGATTGCCCCGGGGCTCACGCTGGTGCTCATTGGGAAACCTGTGATGCCAATTCCGGAGCACCCGCAGATTCGCCATCTGGGGTTCGTGAGTGATCAGGAAAAATTCGACGCGATGGCGGCGGCCGACTTGCTGGTCATGCCGTCGTATTACGAAAGCCTGTCGATGGTGACACTCGAGGCGTGGGCGCTCGGTCGGCCGGTGCTGGCGAACGGCCGGTGCGACGTCCTCGCAGGCCAGTGCGCTCGCAGCAACGCCGGGTTGTACTACGACAGCTACGAGGAGTTCGCCGAGACACTCCACGCCATTTTGTCCCAGAGCGCGCTGCGCCACGCCCTCGGCGCCAATGGCCGCAGCTATTTCAACACCCACTACACCTGGCCGGTGATCGAGCGGAAGTATCTGACGATGCTGGACCGACTCGAGCGCGCGGACCGGAGCCATGGCGGTCGGTCGGAGCCGCTGCCGGGTTGGCTCGGGCGTCGACGACGCGACCTGCCGCCGGGGCGCGAGCTCGTGGACCGGTTGCCCACCGGACCGGCATCCGTGACACGCAACGAGGAAGCGGGCGCATCATGACCGGCGCCTCCGCATCGGGCCGTCCGGCGGTGCACCAGGTGCTGGCCACGCTGGGCTATGGCGATGCCATCGGCAACGAGGTGCTCGGGATCCAGGCGGCATTGCGGGCAGCCGGCCATGAGTCTGAGATTTTTGTGGAAACGGCAGAGCCCCGTCTCGAGCCGTTGACCCGTGACTACCGCGATCTGGTCGAAGCATCGCATCCCGACAACATCCTGATTCATCATTTCTCGATCGGGTCGCGCGCCTCACGCATCGCCTACGCCCTGCCCGACCGCATGGTGCTCGTCTATCACAACATCACGCCGCCCGAGTACTTCGTCGGGGTCAACAAGGATCTCGTGCGGCAGTGCTACAGCGGCCGACGAGAGCTGCGCGCCTATGTCAGCCGCTGCGACCTGGCCCTCGGCGATTCAGAGTTCAACCGCCAGGAGCTGGAGCAGTTCGGCTTCCCGCGCACGGGCGTGCTGCCGGTCGTACCGAGTTTCGCCCATCTCGACGAGCCCCCCGACCACACGCTGATCAGCGAGTTCGACGACGAGCGTCCCAATATCTTGTTCGTGGGTCGTATCATCCCCAACAAGCGGATTGACGACGTCATCCGGTTTTATCACGCGTATCGCGTTAAGTATCAGGCCAACGCCAGGCTGCTCCTAGTGGGGTCATACGGCGGCTTCGAATCGTATCTGACCTCGCTCCACCACCTGATTGCGACGCTCGGCGTCCAGGACGTGCACATCCTGGGTCACGTCTCGAACGCGGCGCTGTCAGCTTGCTACGACGTAGCCGACCTGTTCCTGTCGGCGAGCGAGCACGAGGGATTCTGCGTACCGCTGGTCGAGGCGTTTCACAAACGCGTACCGGTGATGGCTTACGCCGCCGCCGCCGTGCCGGCGACGATGGACGAGGCCGGCGTGCTCTACCAGCGGAAAGACCTCAGACACGTCGCCTCCCTCATCGACACCATCCTCACGAACCCGGCGCTGGAGGACGAGATTGTGCGTGGCCAGGACGCCGCACTCGATCGGCTGCTCGCGCAGGATTTCGGCGACGTGCTCCTGAGGGCGATCGAACGGGTGCGACAGTCGCCACGGTGCGATCCCGTCGAGGTGCGCTGGGACTTCTGGCAACGATTCGACGAGTGGGAACGGTTAGAGGAATTACGTCTGTATCGACCGTCGGCCTACAAAGCCTTGCCTTTCGCCCCCGGCGAGCGGGGCGAAAATCTCTGATGGTCATCAACCAGTGGCTACCGGCAGCCCACCGTGGTGACGCGGTCGGAGACAGCGCCCGGCGCGTGCGCGGGTTGCTCCGCGCGCGCGGTCACGCGTCGCAGATCTATGCGCTGACGATCGATGACGACCTGACCGGAGACATCGGCGCCTTCGCGGACCCGGCGGCACGCCACGGTGACCTGACCATCCTGCACTTCGCGATTGCCTCGCCGATGAGCGAAGCGCTGGCGGCGTTGCCTAGTGGGCGGGTCATCCAATATCACAACATCACCCCGGCACATTTCTTCGCCGGATACGACGCCGGCACCGCCGCAATCGTGACCCGCGGACGACAGGAGTTGGCCGGACTGGTCGGTCATGTCGACCTGGCCCTCGGTGATTCGGAATTCAACCGAAGCGAGCTGGAAAGCCTCGGCTTCGATAACACCGGGGTGTTCCCGATTGCGGTCGACACCGCCCGGCTGACCGAGGCACCGCCTCGACCCGCGCTCGAGCGCGTGCTTCGCGACGGACTGACCAACATCTTGTTCGTCGGCCGGATGGCGCCCAACAAGAAAATTGAAGACATCCTCCGGCTGGCCGAACACTACAAGCGCTACGTCGACGCCTACCACCGTTTCATCTTTGTCGGGCGGGAGGACGCCTGTCCCCGCTACTACGCGATGATCCGGGCCCTGATGTCGCAGTATCAGATGACCAGCGAACGATTCTGGTTCGTCGGGGCAGTCCCGGACGCCGACCTCGCCGCGTTCTACCGGACCGCGAGCGCCTATGTGTCGCTCAGCGAGCACGAGGGATTCTGTGTGCCGCTGGTGGAGGCGATGGCGACCGACGTCCCGGTGCTGGCCTACGCGTCCACGGCCGTTCCGGAAACACTGGGGGGCGCCGGGGTGGCCTTTTCACCCAAAGACCTGGAGTATGCGGCAGAGATGCTGGGGCTCCTGGTGTACGATGACGATCTGCGCGAGGGCGTGCTCGAAGGCCAGCGACGCCGGTTGCACGACTTCGCCGACGCGCGCGTCGAGACACACCTGGACCAGCTGGTGGCGCGATTCGCCTCCTGACGCGACCCCGACATTCAGTTCCTAGGACATTCGTGAAAATCGCTTTCGTCATCCAACGATACGGCGCGGAGATACTCGGCGGCTCCGAATATCACTGTCGGTTGATCGCGGAGAGACTGGCCGACCGACATCAGGTGGAGGTGCTCACCACCTGTGCGTGCGACTACATCACCTGGAAGAACGAGTACCCCGAAGGCGAGGACCGGATTCGCTGCGTCACCGTGCGACGATTCGCCAACGACCGCGAACGGGACATCGCTTCGTTCAACGAGTACTCCGACTGGATTTTCCACAACGACCACTCACCCGCCGACGAAGCAGAGTGGTTGAAACGGCAGGGACCCTGGAGTCCCGGGTTGCAGTCGTATCTCGAACAGCACCACCGGTCGTATGACGCGCTGATCTTCTTCACGTATCTCTATGCGCCCACCGTTCTCGGCGTGAAGGTCGACCCGGCTCGCAGCATTCTGGTGCCGACGGCGCATGACGAGCCAGCGATTCGCTTGGGCATCTATCGTGACGTCTTCTCGGCCCCAGCCGGCATCGCCTACAACACCACGGTCGAACGCGGCTTCCTGAAGCAGCTGTTTTCAGTCACCGCCAAGCTCGAGGAGACCGTGGGGTGCGGCGTCGAGTTGCCCCCGTCCCAACGCCACGACGTCACGACCGCACCGCAGGTGAACCAACCGGACGACGACGACGACAGGTCGGAGGAAACCGGCACCAACGGCAACGGCACGGTCGGTTCGCGGCTCTCCTCGCGTGGCGCTGTCTTCCGCCGACGGCATCGCCTGTACGGACCCCTCGTGCTGTACGGCGGTCGGATCGACCCGGGCAAGGGATGCGAGGAGTTGATCGACTATTTCAACACGTATGCGGAGTCTGAGGGCGACGCCTCGCTGGTACTGATGGGCATGAAATTGATGCCCATTCCGGACGCGCCGCACATCCGATTCGCCGGTCTGCTGTCCGAGTCCGAGCGGTTCGAAGCCCTCGAGGCCGCGACGGTCGTCGTCGTGCCCTCACCGTTCGAGAGCCTGTCGTTGCTTGCCCTCGAATCATTCTCGATCGGCACGCCGGTACTGGCCAACGCTCGCAGTGAGGTCGTCATGGACCACTGCCAGCGCAGTAACGGCGGACTATATTACGGGAACCGCGACGAGTTCCGCGAGTCTCTCCGCCTGCTCATCCAGGATGCCCGACTGCGCGCGGCACTCGGCCGGAACGGCCGT
>JAPYUM010000040.1:0-19293 GCA_029940535.1 Vicinamibacterales bacterium | reverse complement strand
AAGTGGCGGCCGCCGCCGAGGCGGTCGGAAGAACTGATTCGGCCGGGGACGCGCCGGGGCTCCACCCAAGGAACCCCGACGCGGTCCCGTGTCTCAGTCCGGCGAGGTTGGCGCCACCACCGGCTCAGCGTCGGGTCTCGGATTCGGCATCGGCGCGACACGGCTCGTCCAGCGCTGGTTGCTGAGCGCCTCGATCACCGCGTGTCTCACGGCGGGGCTGGCATCGTCGGCCACCCCGATCAAGGCCTCGAGCGAGCGGTCGCCGCCGATGCGCCCCAGTGCTTCGATAATCTGGCGGGCAGCCGAGCCTCCCGCAGGCCGCAGAGATGCGGTCAAGCCGTCAACAGCCGTCTCGCTGCGAATCCGGCCCAGGGCTTCAGCCGCATCGTCGCAGGCGCGCTCGCGTTCGACCCGTTGCGCCCGGACGGCAAGCCAGACCAGAGGATCGAACCAGTAGGCCGACACGGCCAGGTTCGCCACGAACTGCCAGACGCAGTCGTGCCGAGCAACGTGGCTCAGCTCGTGGAAGAGCACGACCCGCTTGCGAGCCGTAGACCAGTCGCCGGTCGTCGGGACGAGCACGACCGGCCGCCACCATCCCCACGTCATGGGCATGGCGGCCCCCGAGCTGCTCAGCACCCGAACAGGTCGGGTGAGGCCGAGCTGGCCGGTCAGGTCGACCGCGAGGCGCACCCATTCGGCGTCGACCGGTGGCGCGGCGCTCCGGCGGAGACGACGGGTGGCGAGAAACCCGACGCCTGTCCGCATCAGCAGCGTGACGGCGCCGACAAGCCACAGCCCCAGAACCACGGTGGGTAATGGCAGTCTGGATCTGAGGTTACCCAGCGCCGGCCGCCCGCCCCAGGCGATACACGATCTCCATGATCTGACGCTCACGGCGGGCTAACTGGTTGTGTGACGGCCTGGGCATCCGGTGCCGCTCCTTGCAAATGCCAAGAAATTACCCGTGCTGAAAAATCAGCATTGTCAAGACCGGCTGTCAAGCCGGATGATGTCAGGATGCGCGACTCCACTTGACAATCGACAAGAGAGACCAGTACCGTTTTGGAGGACACCACGAGGAGGACAGGTGACAAAGAGCCGAACGGATCTGCTGCAGGGAACATTGGATCTCTTGGTGCTGAAAACACTGTCCACCGGCGCGAGGCACGGGTGGGGCATCTCTCAGCGGATCCATCAGATGTCGAAGGATGTCCTGCAGGTGAATCAAGGATCACTCTACCCGGCGTTGCACCGGCTCGAGCAGCAGGGGTGGATCCGAGCCCGATGGGGCAAGTCCGAGAACAATCGGCAGGCGAAGTACTACGAGCTGACCCCTCGCGGTCGTCGCCAGCTGGACGAAGAAATCGAGAACTGGGTCAGGTTGTCGACGGCCGTCGCCGGAATCGTGGAGATCTAGCCGACAGCGCGTCGTATCTCGGAAAACTTTCGAGCCCTTACATCCGTCTAGTCGGTCTGTCGCGGTGACACATCGATCAGATGTTGCTGACGATGCGGCCCGAAGTGGCATGATGAAGCCATTCGACGGCGCCGAGGAACGATACACATGATGGACATTGCGCGTCCGGACATCGCCCGAGCGAAGAAGGTCCGTCGGATCCTGTACAGCACCGCGTTCGCCGTGGTGCTCATCATGGTCACGGTGGGCGTCTCACGTCTGGAACCAGCGGCACCGCGGGTGGAACGCGACACGGTGTTCATGGATACGGTGCAACGCGGTGAGATGCTTCGACAGGTCCGTGGCACTGGCACCCTGGTCCCCGAACAAATTCGCTGGATCTCGGCCCTCACGAACAGCACGGTGGAAAAGATCCTGCTGAGACCAGGCGTCGACGTCGAGCCGGACACGGTCATCGTCGAGTTGAGTAACCCTCAGCTCCAGCAAAGCGCCATCGAAGCGCGGTTGAGCCTGGACGCGGCGCGAGCCCGGTACAAGAGCCGTGAAGTCGCCCTGGATCAACAACTGCTGTCACAGCAGGCGCTGGTGGCCACATCCGAGTCGGCGGCATCACTCGCCGAGTATGAAGCGGAGTTGGAGCAGGAGCTGTTCACAGATCAATTGGTGTCGGAACTGTCGCTCCGTCAGAAGCAATCACGGGCGGAACAGTTGCGCACCCAGAACGGCATCGAACAACAACGCCTCGACATCCAGATCAACGCCATGGCAACCGAGCTGGCGGCCGAACAAGCCGATGTCGATCGGCTGGAGACGATCTTCCAGCTTCGTCAGCAGGAAGTGAGCGACCTGCGACTGACCGCCGGCGTGGCCGGCGTGCTCCAGGAAGTGCCGCTGGAAGAAGGTGCGAGTGTCACGCCCGGAACAAACCTGGCCCGCGTCGGGGATCCGTCACGCCTCAAGGCAGAGCTACGCATTCCTGAGACACAGGCTCGCGATATTCAAGTGGGACAACCAGCGTCGATCGACACTCGCAACGGAATCATTCCTGGTCACGTGATCCGGATCGACCCGGCGGTCACGGCGGGAACCGTCACCGTCGACGTCGCGCTGGACGGCGAACTGCCGCGCGGGGCCAGACCGGATACGACGGTGGACGGTACGATCGAACTCGAGCGCCTGGAAGACGTCATCTATGTTGGGCGGCCAGTGTTCGGGCAAGAGGAATCGATCGTCAGTCTGTTCAAGCTCCAACCGGAGACCGACGAAGCGGTTCGAACCCGGGTGAGCCTGGGCCGCAGTTCGGTGAATACGATCGAGGTCATCGAAGGCCT
Organism: Vicinamibacterales bacterium; assembly: GCA_029940535.1. Taxonomy (GTDB): domain Bacteria; phylum Acidobacteriota; class Vicinamibacteria; order Vicinamibacterales; family UBA8438; genus UBA8438. The sequence goes on along the minus strand of JAPYUM010000040.1, from coordinate 16,542 downwards.
GCAACCGGGCGACCAGGTAGTGCTGTCTGATATGTCGCAGTGGGACGCATTTGACCGCGTCCGATTGAACTGACGGAAGAGACACGGAGAACAACTCATGAATGAGGCGACGCAGCCATTGATTCATCTCGACAAAGTCACCAAGGTGTTTCTGACCGACGAAGTGGAAACGCACGCCCTCGAGAGCGTCGACCTCGAGATCTTCCCCGGCGAGTACATCGCGATTTCGGGTCCCTCGGGCTGTGGGAAGTCGACCCTGCTGTCCATTCTTGGCCTGCTCGACTCGCCGTCTGACGGCCAGTACCAATTGAACGGACAATCGGTCGCGACACTCAAGATGTCCGAGCGCGCCCGCACCCGGAACCGCGAGATTGGCTTCATCTTCCAGAGCTTCAATCTGATCGGCGACCTCTCAGTCTATGAGAACGTCGAGCTCCCGCTGACCTATCGCGGTATGCGTCCGGCCGAGCGAAAAGAACGCGTCCACGAAGCGCTTGAAAAGGTAGAGATGGCTCATCGCGCCAAGCACCTGCCGAGCCAGTTGTCCGGCGGTCAGCAGCAGCGCGTGGCGGTCGCTCGCGCGGTGGCTGGACAGCCGTCGATTCTCCTGGCCGACGAGCCGACGGGGAATCTGGACTCGAAGAACGGCGAGGCGGTCATGACCCTGCTGGAGCAGTTGCACGGAGAGGGCTCGACCATCTGCATGGTCACCCATGACCCCCGCTACGCGCTACACGCGGGCCGCGAAATCCATCTCTTTGACGGGCGAGTCGTCCAGGACCAGAGCGGCGACAACCGGACGCCGATGGAGAGCTAGCGGTTTTCTGACGAGGCGCCCGCGTGGACAGCGTTGCTTCCTCGGTCACATGCCGCCTGCATGCTCCCTCGTCGTTTCTAAGACGGGGCGGAGCCCCCGTCTGAAGAGGTCAACGGCGCTCGACGGTGGTGTAGTCCAGATAGGTCCGCCCGTCAGCGGCGGACACGACCGCCGTCAGCCGGTACGCGCCGTCTTCGCTCTCGACCGTCACCTCGGTCGTTTCGACGCTGACAGGGACCCGGGTCTCATCATCTCGCAACACCTCCCGCATTACCCGCCCCTGCATCGAGGGCGGCGCCTCGACCCCAAGCAGATGCAAGAACGTCGGCGCAAAGTCGACGTTGCCGGTCGGCGACTCGATCCGCGTGCGTTCCTTCAGATCGGGACCCACGGCGACCAGGGTGTTGCCAATGTCAAACGGACTCGAACTGCCATGGCCAGCGACCCCACCCTGCGCGGAGGTGCCGAGGAATCCGTAGGAGCCGACGTCATTGGTCCAATTGGGCGAGTACAGAATCTGAGCCGACCGATCGTGCTCCCATCGCGCGAGATCGAAGGACAACGTGCCAGGCACCCACCCCTCGCTCGCGCCGGGGCTGACCGCTTCGGTGAACACCGCGCCGACCTCCTCCGCCTCCTGCAGAGCGTCGACGATCTCGGCAATCGTCGCGCGGTCGTCGTCACGCACATAGATCGCGCCGGCACCCGCGGCAATACGCGGCGTACCGTCATCGAGCGGACCGGCGAACGGCGCCAGCAACGCCGTCAGATCGACGCTGCCTGTGTGCTCCGAAAACCCGTGGTCGGACGTGATCCAGATGTTCGTCGTGTCCAACAGACCCGCCGCGTCGAGCCCGTCCTGAATTCGCTGAATCTCGGCGTCCAGACGAAACAGCGCCTCGGTGGTCACCGAGTGTCCGATGCCATGCTGATGCGCCGTCGTATCGGGATCGCTCAGCCACAAAACCGTCACCGCGGGAGCGATCTCAGGGAGGGCGAGTTCCAGGAAGGCATCGACGATCCAGCGATTCCTCGCATGGTTCGGCGTGGCCGCCTCGGGCACCGGACCGAATCTGGCCAGCGCCTCACGGTGGAGACTGTCGGGTGTCCCATACTCGTAGTGCAGAATGGCCCCCCCAGCCACCGTGTGGTTCAGCAGATACGAGGACCCGCTCGAACCCGAGCTCACGACCAGCAGTCGGTGCCCGACGGTCTCCAGGACCTCGCCCAACGTCGTGGCCGTCAGCAACGGCGAACCGGCCGTTTCGACCCGCAGCAGGTTGGCACGGTCACTGGTGTTGAGGAAGGTGCCAGGGTCGACCACGGGAAAGAACACGGAATTCCCCATCAGCCCGTGGGTCTCGGGGTAGGCGCCGGTGGAGATCGACGAGGCGTTCACCCGGGTCACGGTGGGGTACACGGCATGATGCCGGGCCATGACCACCCCGCGCTGACCCAGCGCATACAACGCGGGCATGATCTGGGGGGTGACGTAGTCTGGACGCAACCCGTCGAGCACGATCAACAGGTGACGAGACGACGGGGTCAGGCCCTGCTGGCCGGCGTCGCCACACCCGCTGACGGTCAAACACGCCAGGAGCGCAAAAACTGGTGGGAAACGGGGTAGGTGTCGCATGGGTCACCGAAAGAGGCGATCGGTGCCGACCCGCGGTGACGGGCTCGCGCGCGACCGTCGGCGGTCAAGGCCAACGCCTCACCGTTTGATCAGGCCGAGCACGAAACAGACGGCGACGACGGCGAAGGGCACGACCGCACCAGCGGTGAACAACAGGATGGCGAAGGTGGGCGCTGGTTCCATGGGTAGCTCCTCGGATCAGGATCGAGTCGTGGATGGATATCCACCGGACAAACCAGCTGATTATAGGTGAACTGGAGGCAAAATACTGGACCTTCGACCCAACTGCGAACGTTGCGACTGCGACCTTCCCCCAGACTCGGCGGGCGCCATGATCTGTTCATTCGAGTGTACGTTTTGTGCGGACGGCGCGGGCTGGCCGCTGCAGCAGTAGTGCCCCAACTGCCGGGGGTGAGCGTCTTACGCCTGGTCCTCAGGCAAAGCGTGTGGTCGGTGGGCATGGGCACCGTGGCCGGTCTGGTCGGCGCCGGCGCGGCCACTCAGTTCCCGGACAGCCTGTTGTTCGGCGTCGCCACCACTGATCTCGCCATATTCGTCACGGCACCGACGCTCCTGCTTCTGGTGGCCGCGATCACCTGCTATCTGCCTGCCCGTCGGGCGACACGGCTCGACCCGATGCGGGTCCTCCGACACGAGTAACTCTACAGGCTTGGCACCGCGGTTCGCTCGAGCAGGTCAGACAGTTCGCCAAGACGATCGTGAGTGATGGCGGCGTTCAGTTCGTTGTGCTTGACCGAGACACAGTTGTCGGGTGGTGCGATATCAGACGCAACACGTTCGAGGGCTGTCGGCATGTCGGGATACTCGGAATCGGTCTGTTGGCGGACTATCGGGGCAAAGGTATTGGCCCACGGTTCTTACGCGAACGCTAGAGACCGCGTCCGACGCCGGCGTCCGGCGAGTCGAGTTGGAGGCGTTCCCGTCGAATGCGCGGGCCGTCCATCTTTTCGAAAAAGCAGGCTTCGTTACTGAAGGGGTCAAGCATCGGGCTCGAATCCTCGATGGCCGCGAGGACGATGTCGAACAGTGCCACCCAAAGGGGACGCTTGATGCGAGGTGGGCGGATGGTCGATTGCGCCGAGTCTGTGCATCTCGTTGACTTGACTACAGTTGTGTGACCGACGAACTCTTGGCACGGAGTTCGCGATGGCTGGAGGCAGCGCCTGTGGGAGGGCATGCCGATGACAGCCCTGAAACTGACACGTTCTTTCCTGTGGTCTCTGCTGCCGAGACCGGCCGTGGTGACCAGGCTGGCCCTGGTCACCGTCGTGGGCCTGCTGACAATGACGGGAGCCTGTATCAGCGCGCATGCCCACCGGCCTGTGGCGGCCGCCAACTACCACCATCAGCATCGACTCGCGTGTGATCATGTGGTGGCGTGCCACGTGCGGCTCGGCCGGCATCAGCGCCAGGCGCACCAGTCTCACGCCCGTTTTACGCACCAGCATCGAACGAGGCAGGGACACGACGTGACGTGTTACGTCGTACGGAACCGACATTCGTATGGTGGATGAGACGGGCGGCGTTTCGAGCCTTGCGCGGGGGCTGGCGGGTCTAAAGACCCGCGCCTACGCTAGAGCCGGGGTGCCGGGCGCGCGGAGAACGGTTATTGGGAGCCAAAGGGAAATGCGGTGAGCCAGGCTCTTGCGTGGTCGAGATCGTCGGACCGGAGGGTGTCTGGGTTGATACCGCGCTCGGCGCCCAGGTAGTAGCCGAGCAGTTGAAATGCGACGGCGGCCAGCGGCGGCATCAGCAGCTCGCCGAGTGGTCCGGGCACGGCAATCACGAACGACGCGTCAGGCGCGATGGCGTCATCGCCCTCGACCACCAGCGCCAGGCTGGGTGATCGGGCCGCTCGGGCCGTCCGCACGACGTCATGCAACCGCCCATACGCCTTCCCCGGCGGTGCGATGACCACGGTTCCCACGGTGTCGGCCAGCACGGGGATGGCGTTGTGCAGGTACCCCGCCGGACGGTACGCTTTGCACAGCAGACTGCTCTCCTCCTCGACCTTCAGCGCGCCCTCGCGGGCGGAGAACCAGTTGGGTCCGCCGCCCACGACCAGCAACGCCTTCTGATCGTTCAGCGCATTCGCAATCTGCGACACGTTCAAATCCTCTTCGTGGAGGAATTGCGCGGCGGCGTCCGGCAGATGACCGATGGCGTTCCCGAGCTCGTCGGCCTCGTGGGCGCTGAGCTCGCCGGTGGCGGCCCCCACCTCCAGCGCCAACACGTACAACATCATCAGACGGGTGGTCAGCACGGACACGGCGGGACCGCAGCGTTGCCCGGTCGGGAAACAGATGGTCTCGTCACAGAGCGCCTCGAGGGCGCTACTCGCCGTATTGGTGAGCGCCACGGTCACCAGACCATGGTCAGCGGCATGGCGGGCGGCGTCGATGGTCTCGGCCGTCGACCCGGTGGCCGACTGCACCACCACCGCCGTCGGTTCCTGGCCTTGAGCCCAATGATGCGTGAACTCCAGCGAGTCGTGGCTTTCAGTGGTCCATCCGCTCCACTTCCGGCAGATGAACGACCCGAACTGAGAGCTGTGAAACGCGGACCCGCACCCGGTGAACACGAGATGTCGGATGCCTTGATCGATGAGCCGGTGGGCCAGCGCCGCCAACTCGGACCGCAACTCGAGCACCTGCCGCATCAGGTCCGGCTGTTTACGGAGATCCTCGATCAGCAGGAACGGATGGCGCTGCCTGATCTCCGGTGTCTGACGGATACGGGCCCACAGCGGCACGCGGGCCAGCTCGCTCTCGAGCCAGGCGGGCATCGGATCGGCCCGGGACGGGACCGTTTCGTCAGGATGGTCGTCGAGCAGTTGTCGGGCCCAGGGCGGCAACGTGCGTGTCATCGTTTTTCAGCGGCCTGCTTAGGTAGTGCGACGGTCAGGTCGGGTAGCAACTCGTCATCTTACTCCGTCCGAACCACGGGCCAGGGCGATGCGGGTGATTGCAATGTGATTCGCGGCAAGAACGGTCGGTCCCGAAGCTCGCGGCTGAAAACGAGGTGACGCCCCGCTGGCGACATCAGTTGCGAATCACGGTTGCAGGACACCAACCACCCACCAGATCACCCAGAGTAATCCACCGACCAGCAGTCCGAGGCGAATGACGCCAAGCCTCCTGGTCAGCCGTCGGAGCCGGGATTGGGGACTCGGCGTCCACCCAAGCTGGTCGAGCGACCACGGTGCCTCGCGAGGACGGCGCCACTCCCGCTCCCGCCGGGCTCCCAGCGCGTCGTGCAGACGACTCATCCGGCCATTGTGACTCAGGAGGTTGCTGGCGGGGAATCAGAGCACGTTACAATTCAGACTGGCCGGTGGAGGAGCGCTAGCAACCCGCACCGGCCGCCGCAACCATGGCAGAGCACAGAATCCACCGCCGCGTCAGTTTTCGCACCGAAGTGTGGCGAGGCGAAGATGGCATCTTTTCGCGCGGCAACGAACGACTCGGCGATCTCAGTGTCGACGGCGCCTACATCCAGGGTGCGGGCTCGAGCATCGGCACCAATTTAAACCTGCGCTTCAAGCTCCTGGTCGGCAACGAATTCATTCCCTGCACGGCCATTGCGCGACACACGGGTGGAGGCGGGCTCGGCGTCGAGTTCCTCGACCTCTCACCTGACAACCTGAAACGACTGGCGGCGTTCGTCAACGCCAGTCCCAGCGCCAGCGTCTAGCTCTCCTCCCCGTGTCTGGCTCAGCGCCCACATACCCCGCTCCCGGCGTGCTTGGGAGTTTGCCCCATTTCCGGCGAGACCCCTTGGGTCTGCTCATGTCCGGCTTCCGGATCTGCGGCGATGTCGTCCGCTTCCGACTGCTGAACCGGTCACTGTTCCTCGTGGCCCATCCGCGCGACGCACGCCGGGTGCTGCAAGACCACGCCAACCGGTACGACAAGGGTACCCGGGGATTCCGGGTGCTCCGGGTGTTTCTCCGCAACGGGTTGTTGACCAGTGAGGGGGCCCACTGGTTGCGCCAGCGGCGGATCGTGCAACCGGCGTTTCACCGGAATCGGATCGCGGGCTTCGGCGACACCATGACGTCGGCGGCCAGTGATCTCGTCGACGACTGGCTCCGGTCGCCATCTGAGACCGTGAACGTCACGGCCGACATGATGCGTCTGACGCTGCGTATCGTCGGCGAGACGTTGCTGAGCACCGACGTCAGCCAAGAGGCTGATCGGGTCGGTCAGGCATTGCACACGATGCTGCACGGCGCCAATGAGGCCATCGGCCGAGTCGTCCCGATGCCCGCGTGGTGGCCGAGCCGAACCAACCGTGCCCAGCGCTCGGCGATGCGGACATTGGATGAGGTCATTCTCGAAATCATCGCGTCGCGACGGACGAAGGCAGGTCTGCCCGGGGGGATGGCCCCAGCGTCGGACGACGACTTGCTGTCGATGCTGATGGAGGCCCGTGACGAAGAGACCGGCGAGGGAATGAGCGACGCGCAGCTTCGCGACGAGGTGATGACCGTGTTTTTGGCCGGCCACGAGACCACCGCCATCGCCCTTGGCTGGACCTGGCATCTGCTCGCGGCGCATCCCTCGGTCTGTCAGCGGCTCGAACGGGAGATCGACCATGCGCTGGGCGGACGGCCGCCGACCATGGCCGACCTGCCGCGGTTGGGCTATGTCGACCAGGTCGTGAAGGAGTCGATGCGACTCTACCCACCGGCCTGGGTGGTCTCACGCCGCACGATGGACGACGACGTCGTTGGTGGATATCGAATTCCGGCCGGTGCGATCGTCCTAACCAGCCCCTATGTGACCCACCGACACCCAGAATTCTGGACCGACCCCGAACGCTTCGACCCGGATCGCTTCGACCCGACACACCCGGACGAACGACCGCCGTTCGCGTACTTTCCGTTCGGCGGCGGACCGCGTCAGTGTATCGGGAACACGTTCGCGATGATGGAGCTGGTGCTCGTGATCTCGACCATCGCGCAACGATGCCGACTGGACACGACCGACCGTCAGGAGATCGGACGAGACCCGGCGATCACGCTCCGCGCAGCGACCCCGATCACGTTGCGCGTGAGTCGGCGAGCTGGCGCGCCCGCCTGAAGTACCCCGGCGCGTTTAGTCTCGCGCACAGGTCGAAGAACGTGGGGCGCGGGCCGCCCCAGCGGAGCGTGTCGACGGACTCGAACAGCTCCACCGTAGTGCGCAACGTCGCCAGATCCCGAAACTGAGCCGCCAAGTCGCGGTGGGTGGCGAGCTCGGCGGCCAGACGGCCGGCCCCTCTGACCTTGACGTCCCACCGGTCGGAGGCATCTGGAATCGCTTCCAGGTGGCCATACCGCGCGAGCACGAGCGCGGTCGACTTGGCGCCCCAGCCGCGAAGCCCAGGAAAGCCGTCGGCCGCGTCGCCCACCAGTGCGAGATAGTCGGGAATCGACTCTGGTGGCACGCCGAACTTCGCCCGCACGCCGTCGGCGTCCCGCATGACGCCGGCCCGGCGGTCGAACTGCACGACGCGACGGCCGACGACGCACTGGGCGAGATCCTTGTCTGGGGTGCAGATGAACACCTGCTCGACGCGAGCATCGGCGCTGGCGGCGAGGGCGGCCGACGCCAGACCATCGTCCGCCTCGAACACCGTCATCGGCCAGACACAGACCCCGAGAGCCTCCAACGCCTCTTCCAACAGGGGAAACTGCGCGAACAACGCCGGCTCGATCCCCTCCCCGGTCTTGTAGCCGGACCATAGCTCGTTACGAAAGGACTCGATGACATGGTCGGTCGCGACGCCGAGGTGCGTGACGTCCTCTTCAAGCATCCCCAGCACCGAACCGAGCACACCGCGCACGGCGCCGACTTCCCGGCCTTCGCCATCGGTGGCCGACGGCACCGCGTAGAAGTGCCGAAACAGCTCGTATGTCCCGTCGATCAGGAAGACGTTCATCGCGGCGGCTCACCCCCTAGTCAACCACTATTCAACCAGCGCAAACTCGAGACGGCGCACCGCGATGCCCAACGAGCGTTGGTCGTCGCTGAGGCCAAGCGCGGCGGGACTGACGGCCGAGGACACCCGCAGCCCGACACGGTTCATCCCGGTCTTCCACCGGACGGCGGGCACCAGCCAGCGGTGCGTCTGCGTGCCACGGGCCATCGGCTGGACGTCCAGCGCTTGCCCGTTGACCACGAGCGTGATCGTGACCGGGTCGTCGCTCAAGTCCGCCGCGGCGGCGGAGGCGTCGAGTTCGACGCGGAGTTGTCCGGTCCGTGTGAGCTGGACGAGCAGCTCGGTCTCCGCGCCGTCGGACCATCGAAACGGCCCGCGTCCATCCTGCTCAGGATCATGCCAGCCCCAGCCGAACGTATCGAGCTGAGCCACTGACACGGTGGCGACCGGCGGCGATCCGGTCGCGAAGAGTGGCTCGCCACTAACGGTACCGCACAGCTCCAGCCCCTCGCGAGTCGGGTCCGACGATTCATACCGCACGTAGGCCACCGCCGGGGTCTCGCCAAACGCGATCGCCGCCGCCCCCGGGCGGGCGACCTGGACACGCCGGACGACCGGCGCGGTCGACCAGTCCACGCCCGGAGGCATTTGGTCACGGTCTTGCTGCGTGCCCAGAGCCGCCCACTGCTCGTCGACATCGGGGCGATAGCTCGACTGTACCGCCCCGGCGATCTCGGTGGCGTCCGCCCAGACACGAAGGGGCCGCTCGCGACGCGCAGTCGTATACATGGTGAGCTGGTCTCCAGGAGCCGTCAGCCAGGCCCCAACGCCGCCCGCGACCGCGGCCGCACCGGCATCCACCCACTCGCCGACCGGCAGGATCAGGCATGGCTCCCACCCGACCAGCTGACTCACCGGCGGATCAACACCGGCGAGCGGGAACCCGTCACCACCCTGATCGAACTCGTCAGCGACCGCGATCACCAGTTGGCCATCCGGTGCGATCGCGACGAGCGCGAGGCCGGCCGCCGCCCGGGCTGCGATCTCGCCGTTCAGTTCCACCTGCGCTCCTCCCGGATCGCTGACGACACGCAGCGACGCCATCGTGCGCACCGGGAACCCGCCCACGGCATCACCAACCGCGAGTTCGAGCGTGATGGCGTCAGACGACGACTGCTCGAGAGCCGCTCCGCCGCCCCCGATCAGGCCGATGACGCCGTAGGCGCCTATGCGCTGTCCGAACAGGTCGGTTGAACCACCGGCCGCCGCAAACAACGGGCCAGTGCCCGGAGCATTCGCGCGCACCAGTCGTGGTCCGGCGGCGGCCGCGACGATGGTGCCCCGCGGCAGCGCCCCGAGCAGCTGTGGCACCGTCACCGATTGAGCGGGAATCGGCATGGTTTCGAACTGCGCCCCCACCTGCTGCAACAGCCCACGGGCACCTTCGAACGCGATCATCGGCCGACCGGCGTCGTGCAACTGCTTGACGGCGGAACGTTCCAGCGGCACGCGCGTCACCAGCCGGGACGGATCGCCTCCGAGCGCCCGATCGAGGACCGGCCCCTCGGTCACCAGCAAGGGGGGAGGGCCGGCGGTGGCCGCGGCCAGCACTCGGTCGAGATGGGTCGCCCCGGTCAGCGCCGCCGACCACGAACGGGTACCGGATGCCCCCATCGTGGCGGTGACGACCAGGAAGAGGGCCATCGCAATCGCGCTGATCCTGGCCGCTCTGGCCGTCGATCGCCAGGCCCAGTCCAATCCAACCCCGACCAGCAGCCAGGACAGGATGATGGCCACCCGAGAGCCGTCTGAGGTCGTCGACGGCATCCAGACCGACACTGCCACGACCGCCGCGCCCCAGGCCCAGACCAGGCTGCGACCAGCGAGATGCCGGCGGAGCAAGACGATGCCGACCGCGGCAAGCAGGACGGCTGGGAGCCAGAGTTCGCCGGCGGCCAGAGAAGCCACGGTGGACAGCCGGTCCCCGACCCCGTCGCCACGCAGCGCACCGAACGGCACCGTCCACGACCATGCGGCGGCGGGGTCGCCGCCCACACTGATGGCCTCGGTGGCGACCCGCCACGTGGTCCAAGCGGCCGCAACACGGTGAAGGATTCCGACCACCACCGCCCCGAGTGTCAGGGCCGCCAGCGGTGGCCACCCACCACGAGGCCGACGCGGGAGACCATCGACCTCCGACCCGGCCAAACTGAGGGAGACGGCACCACAAATGACAATGATGGCGGGATAGCTCCCTACCGCCACGGCCATGAGCAGCAACAGGGTCACCAGCGCGGCCAGGCGCCTGGTCTCCGTCCACCAAAGGCCGCACAGCAGAAGCCCCGGCACCAGCGGTGCCAGCACTGCGTCGGCGCTCCCGGTGGTGACGAGGGCCAGACTCGTGGTGCCGGTGACGGCGACGACCGAGCCGAGGAGTGCGGATGGGCATGAGAGCGACAACCGCCGGTAGAACGCGAAGGTGAGCATCGCCGCCGTCACCCCGGCGAGCAGCGCGAGGACGGCCAGACGGGTGGACGGGGACCCGATCGGCAGCGCCAAGGCCAGCCGCGCCAGTAGCGTCGACCCCAGCCACCCTGCTCCCGCGGGCGCCCCGAGGGCTGGACCGACCAGGAGCCGGGCCGACGGGGTCAGGGGGATGGCCGGGTCGGACGGCGCCAGGCCAAGTCCCATGTCGGGCGCCATGAGCGGAAGGAACACCCCCAGCGCCAGCACCCCCGCCGCGGCCATCCATGCTCGCTCTGCCATTCGGTGTCCCTTATCGGGTAGCATCCTGGGCGTGTCTCCCGCCGACGATCCGCCTCCTCACCCAACTACGCGACCGGAGGATACTCCGCTGCCGCACCCGAGTCCACCGACGGTCTCGGGGTGGCGGGGTGGTCTCCCCGTGGGGCAAGAGCGAACCCTGGTGTTTGTCATCGCCGCCGGGTTGGTGCTGCTACGCAGTGCGGTGTTCGTCTTCTCCGACGCCGTCCTTGACGCGGACCAGGCGATCGTCGGCCTGATGGCGAAACACATGGCGGAGGGCCGCACGTTACCGGTGTTTCAATACGGTCAGGACTACCAGCTCGGCATCGAGGCCTGGCTGGCGGCCCCCGCCTTTTGGTTGTTCGGCCCGTCGGTCCTGGCCCTGAAACTTCCCCTGCTCGTGATCAACATCGCGCTGGCGATACTGCTGATCGCCCTGCTCGAGCGAGAGCTCGGCCTGCGTCCGTGGCTGGGTCTCCTGGTGACCAGCCTGTTCATCCTGACCCCACCCGGCACGGCGATCTATTTTCTGGAGGCGAGCGGCGGGCAGGTCGAACCGCTGTTCGCGGCGTTGCTGTTGTGGGTCACGCGACGCCGACCCGTCCTGTTCGGCACCATCCTGGCGTTCGGCTTTCTGCAACGCGTGTTCACGGTCTACGCGCTGGGAGCCCTGGTGCTGATCGAAATGCTGGATCGATCGCTGTTTACAGCCAAGGGGATGCGGCGGAAACTCGAGGCAGCCCTCGCGTTCAGCGTCGTCTGGCAGGGCATCGGATTGATCCGCGCGCAAGCGGGCAGCGCCTGGGGACCGGCCACGTCGGGGTCGTACGCCGGGCTCCCGACGACCACCTCGGACGCCGCCGCGCTCAATGTGGGCCTGCTCCTCGAGCGGTTCTGCTTCGACGGGACCTCATTGCCGCGGAGTCTGAGCGACTTTTTCGGCCCCTTCCTCTCAACGATGATGGGCGGACACCGCGAGCCGTTGGTCGACCTCGCCATCCCGAGCGCCGGGACCCAGGGCGTCGACGGTCTCTGGATCCTGCTCGGCACGACGCTCCTGCTGGCCCTCGGCCGCATCGTCTGGTCAACGGTTCGCGACGACGAGCGGCCGTGGCATCCGCGGCTGCAGTTTGCGACCTATCTGATTCTGGTCGGGGCGCAATCCAGCGGAGTCTACGTGCTGTCGCAATGTGGGCAAATCAGCGCCATGACCATGCGCTATACCTTGCTGACCGTGCTCGGCCTGGTGGGCATCGTCGCGTATCACGCGGTGGTCGAAAAGCGCCGACTGCTCCGGCGCCTGACCGTGGGCGTGGTCGCGGTCTGGGCGCTGATGGGCCTCTGGGGTCACACCCGACTCCTGGCCGATTTCGTCAGCGATCCCCCAGCGAACAATCGACAGCAACTGGCCGACTACCTGGTCGACAACGACATCAAGTATGGATACGCCGATTACTGGGATGTGTACAGCACGGTCTTTTTCGCCAACGAAGAGGTCATTCTGTCGTCGACGTCCGTCTGGGTCATTCAGGAGTACGAGTGGATCGTGCAGAATCACCAGTCCGACGCGGTCTGGATCACGCGGGAGCCGTGTGATGGCGGCACGCGGGTCACCGACGCACACTACGTCTGCCCGCCTCGAAGTCCCTAGGGCGGCAGAACGGTATAATCGAGGTACCGTTGACCTCCAATCCTGGCGTGTGGCGGCGATTCGACCATGACAGGCGCACGGCTAGAGATCACTGACCAGACCGGGCAGACCCGCGTCCTGCCGCTGGATGACGACCGCCTGACGATCGGTCGCAGCCACGGCAACACGTTGGTGCTGGACGGGGCTCAAATCTCGCGGCGCCACGCTGAAATCGTCAACGAGGGGGACCGCTTTGTCCTGCGAGACCTCGGCTCGCGGGCCGGTATCTTCGTCAACGACGAAACGGTCGGCGACGAGCACACGCTCGGCCACGGGGATCAAATCCGTATCGGCCGACATACCAATCTGAGATTCCGTGTCGGAGATGCGCCGGTCTCGTCGGTCCACGCCACCAGCACGGCGGTCGGCGACCTCCGCCAGACCGCGACACTCCTGGAGGGGCTCCGCGCCCTGGGCACCGCCACCGTCCTCGACCAGGTGCTCGCGATGGTGATCGATTACGCCATCACCCTCAGTGGGGCCGAGCGCGGATTCATCATGCTGGTGACTCCGTCCGGCGCACTCGAGTTCACGGTGGGCCGGGGACGCCGCCAGGCGACCCTGCCGGGCGACACGTTCCAGACCAGCCAGAAGATCCCGAAACAGGTGTTCGGGACCGGCGAGCCACTTCTCGTGGCCGACCTCCGCGACGAGCTGTACGCCGGTGCCCATGAGGGAACGGTGAGCCTGGGCATCCGCACCGTGTACTGCGTACCGTTGCGACTGGTGCGATATCTCGAAGCCGAGAAAAACCAGCCGGTGGACACCGGAAACGGCGACTCCGTTCGCCGGATCGGTGTGCTCTACCTGGACGATCGGGAAACGGGATCGCTCAGTTCGGAGCAGACCCAGCACGGTCTCGAGACGCTGGCGGGGGAGGCCGCGGTGGCGATTGAGAACGCGCGGCTCTACCGAGAGAGCCAGGAGAAATCGCGGCTGGATCGCGAAATGCTGAACGCCTACGAGTTCCAGCAGGCGCTCTTGCCGACGGCACCCCCGGCCAGCGAGTATTTCTCGGCCTCGGCCGAGATGGTCCCCTGTCTGTCGATCGGCGGTGACTTCTACGAGTACGTGGACCTGGACGGCAGCTTGGGATTCGTGCTTGGCGACGTGAGTGGCAAGGGGGCGGCAGCCGGTCTCCTGGGAGCCAGGGTCCAGGAAATCTTTGCGCACCAGGCGCCCGGGAACGACCCGCAATCAGCCGTCGCCGCCATCAACCAGGCGCTGGTCCGCAAACAGCTCGCGGCCCGGTTCGTCACGTTGTTCTACGGGGTCCTGTCGACGACGGGCGACCTGACCTACTGCAACGCCGGCCACAACGCCCCCTTCCTGATTGGGGCCACCGGCGTACAGCGGCTCGTCACCGGCGGTCTCATCGTCGGCCTGTTTCCGGACGCGGAGTATGAACAGGCGGTCGTCCCGCTCCGTTCGGGCGACATCGTGGTCACGTTCAGCGACGGCGTCTCAGAAGCCCTGAGTGCGGAAGGCGAGGAGTTCGGCGACGACCGGCTTCTGGCGTGTGTGCGGGAGGCCCCGCGCGACCTGGGTCCGGACGAACTGGTCGAACACGTGATGACGACGGTCCGTGAGTTCACCGTCGGCGAGCCGCCGAACGACGACATCACCGTGCTCGTTGTGCGATTCCTCGGCGGCACCACCCCAACGGCGACCGGATGACCCGGGCGAGCTCTGCAGACGAGGCTGTGCCCCGACCCCCCCGCGGCCGAGATTCCGACTTGACGGGCGCTGGAAAAATGTCCACGGGGGTTTTCTGACGAGGCGTCTGTCTGGCTAGGCGCGAGGAGGGAGCATGCAATCGGCATGTGACCGACGAAGTAACGCCGCCAGGCGGACGGATCGCCAGGAATCCCTAGCTCTCGCGGCGGGCTACGCTGCTAGCGGTCGGACAGGGCTCCCAGCCAAGACTACTAAGGTCTTTGCCGAGCTTCTTGGCGGCGTCCACGAGTGTGTCGGAATCCCCAAAGTGCTCGGTCTCTTTCGTACCGTCTGGATACAGCACGACGAGTTGGTAGTCTCTGGGCCGTTGGTCGCAGTGAATCCCGATGAAGCGTGGCGGCCCAGCGGCGCCGTTGAAGAACCAGAGCATCACAGAGATATATCGGAACCTCGCCCCAGGTCTCGACAGCCCTCGGGATCAATTAGGGTGCAATCCTGAGACATACAGGGCGCTGGTAGGAATGCAATTCGGTGCAAGCCCGACTGGGGACCGCCTCGGGAGGTGAAACGGACCTGTTCAGAACGCCAGGCGGCGGCTGACTGAGCACGGATTCGGTCTTGGGGCTCTCGGCGAATAAGCGGTACTGACGCGGCGTAGAAGGGGGTAGTGAACGAAGCGATGGTCGGACGTCAGCCGTTGATGGCGAGCCCGGACGGCACCGGAGAATCGGAAAGCGCGCTGGTCGACCAGGCCCGGGCCGGGCACACCGGCGCCCGGGAGACGTTGGCCCAACGGTATCGCCCGCCGGCGTATGTGCTCGCGCTCCAGATGTTGGGCAATCGGGACGATGCGATGGATGTGACCCAGGACGCGATGCTCCGGTTCTTCACCACGCTCAATAGCTTCGACAGCGAGCGGCGGGTCCAACCATGGTTGTTCACGATTGTGCGCAATCAGGTGCGCGACCTGTGGCGGCGACGACGACGGCGACCGGGCGACTCGGCCCCTGACGCCGACAGCCTGACGAGCCAGCTCGTGTCCCCCGCGGCGAGCCCGGAGGCCGACTTGCGCCGCCAACAGCTACGGGAGGAAGTCTGGCGTGCACTCGCCACACTCTCGTCGGAACAACGGGAAATCATCGTGCTCCGCGATTTTCATGATTTGTCCTACAACGACATCGCCCAGGTGCTGGGTATCCCGATCGGCACCGTGATGTCTCGACTACACGGAGCCCGGCGCCAGCTACGCGCCAGGCTCGAAGAAGGAGGGCGTCATCATGCCTGACGCTTGCGGGCGAACGTTCGACGAGGCGTTCCTGTCCGGGTATCTCGACCAGGCACTCGTCCAAGGTGACGAGCAACGGGTGCGAGTGCACCTCGAGGATTGCGTGTCCTGTCGCGCACTGCTGGAAGAGCTGGCTTCCGTGCGAGACGCAACGATGTCCTCGACGTTCGACATCCCACGCAACGACGAGTGGTCCGAGGCCCCGCGCAGTGGCGCGAGTCGGCTGTTGCGGGGCCTCGGCTGGCGACTGATGACGGCCTGGATCGTGGTGATGATCGGCTTTGGGCTGTGGGAAACGTGGCAAGACGCCGATAACCTGTTCGAGCGGCTGCTCCTCGTTGGCGGGGTGTCGGGAGTCAGTCTGCTCCTGATCAGCGTGTTCCTGGACCGACGACAAGCGATGAAGACCGACCGGTACGGTGAGGTGCGCAAATGATCGTGGTGACGGCCAACCGGGTCAGCGGCATGCGAGTCGTTCGCACACTGGGGCTCGTTCGAGGCAATACGATCCGTACCAGACATATTGGCAAGGACATCATGGCGGTGTTCCGCAATATCGTCGGGGGCGAAGTGGCGGAGTACACCAAATTGCTTGGCGAGTCGCGGGAACAGGCACTCGACCGGATGGTGGAAGAGGCCACCGAACTCGGCGCGAACGGTATCATCTCCGTGCGCTTCTCGACCTCGATGATCATGGGTGCCGCGGCTGAACTGCTGGCCTACGG
>JAPYUM010000159.1 GCA_029940535.1 Vicinamibacterales bacterium | reverse complement strand
AGTGGTGCCGAGGGCGGGGATCGAACCCGCACGGAGCTAAGCTCCACAGGATTTTAAGTCCTGTGCGTCTGCCAGTTTCGCCACCTCGGCATATTAACAACAGCTGTTTAATCAGTTAGTTACAGAATTTCGTCGTCGTCCAGAGCTGTCCTCTGCAGATGGCAATGTGCCCAAAGTGTGCCCGTACCGGCCCAGTCGGCGCATCCCATCAACGAGATCCGCCTCGTCAACGATGTCGTACCGCCGATAAACCGACTCGGTCCTGTGCCCAGTGATCTGCATCGCGATGCTCCGTGGAACACCGGTTCGCTCGAAGTTCCGACTAGAGGCATCACCCTGACCGTCTGGGTCCGTCCATCCAGCCGGGACACGCTCAGAATAGATCCTGCAACACGCCGATCCGTTTGCCGATCCGGTCTGTAGCCGGATAGATCCATCCTTGGCGACTTGTCGGTGACCTGCGCGGCCTGCGACAGGTCCTTCTGCCCATGCCCCAGGGTCGCCAACCGTGCTCGTACCAGCGTTGCGAAGTCCACCGTCGATCCCTCGTTCCCGCTCACGTCGCCTCACTGGCAGCGCGATCGCTCGACAGGGCTGATCGCGCACTCGATCCCCTCCTCGCGCACACCGGGGTCGGCCAGGATATCGAATTCCGTGTAGCGCATCGGCTTGTGGGCGCCGTCCTGGTACATCACGGTCTGGTCCAGGTAGTAGGGCGAGTCGGGGTTGGGCGACTGCGAATAGGTCATGACCGATCGGCCCACCGGTCCCTGCGGCGTGAACTGCATCCACATGATGAAGCTGCTGCCGGTGCGCCGGTCCCCCACGTGGCCCCAGCCCACACCCGGCTGGAACGCGTCAGACGAGACGATCGTGTATTGCCCGAGCGACGCCGAGCCGCCAGGCACGCCGATGTGCACGCCGTTCTTGTCCGTCCATTGATACGTCCGGTAGGTGGCGTCGAGCGGCATCCCCGAACCCACCAGGTCTTGCACCGCCGCCTGCAGCGCCGTCTCCACGCGTGAATCCGTGGTCACGAGCCCGGACGGGGTGCCGACCGGATCGTCCGGGTCGAACGGCGTCGTGTAGAGCGAGTTCTCCGTCCCGAGCCGCTCGACGAAGCGACGCCACAGCACGGCGCCCCGGCTCTCGACCGTCTCCGTGCCGTCGAACGCCTCCAGGATGGGACAGGCGGGCGCGACCTCCGTCGCCGGGTCCATCGACTCGCAGACCCGCACCACCTGCGGTTTCCACAGCTCCGCGCTCAGCACCCGCTGGTCCATCACGGTGTCGATGAACGTGTCGAGCGTGAAGGTCCGTCCCGGCCGGCCGTCGGTGCCGGCGAGACGACGCTCGATCTTCAGCAGACCATTGCGGGTGCGCAGGCTGCGTTGCGTTCGCTCCGCCCCCATGATGAGGGGGTAGCCCTCCAGCCGGGCGTTCGCGTTGTTGAGCCAATGGGTATCGTTGGACTGGGACACATAGTCGCGACGGTGCAGTTCGGGCAGACGCCGGGCCGACATGATGCCGGGCACGGGCGCGTCCGGGTCGGTCCCCCATTCGCATGCGGACCGGGAACCGTCCAGCACCAGCAGCGATCGCGAGAGCAGCTGCCGGCCGAGCGCGCCGGTGACGCACCGCTCGACCATCTCGTCGGTGACGTGCGGCACGGCCGTCCGGTCACCGTAGAACACGTCGCCGTTCGCGTCGGCGGCCTGCAGGTTCCGCCAGCCGATGGCCATATACCGCTTGCCGCCCTCGCTGATGTCGCCGACCGATTGCGCGTGGTTCAGCTCGAACTGCTGACTGACCCACCGGAAGGTCGCGCCGACGTCCTTGAACGCGTAGCCGGTGCCACCGTTCCAGACGAACTGATCGCTCTGGATCATCGGGCCGAACCGGGTCTCCCAGAACGTGTGCGACCGGGGCTGCAGCGCGCCATCCGGCTGCCGGACCTGTATCGTGACGGTGTTCGGCGTCATCCGCTGTGTCGCGCCGTCGTAGAGATACGACGTCGACTCGCCGGGGACGAGTGTCAGCTCGTAGGGTGTATAGCGCGTGGCGAACGACGAGGTGCCAGCCCAGGCCACGCCGTCCGTGAAACCGGTCTGGATGACGGGCACCCCCATCGTCTGAATGCCGGTCACGTTCAGCCGGCCGGGCACGGTGAGCTGGATCTCATACCAGCGCTCCGGACCGTTCCAGTACCAGTGGGGGTTGGCGAACAGCATCCCGCGCCCGTTGTCCGTCCCGTCGGCCCCGATCGCCATCATGTTGCTGCCGGCGCCGTCGCCCAGGGTGGGGTCCACCCCCTGCGCGAATCGAACGATCGGGTCGGCGTCCAGGAAGCGACCGGCTGGCGGGGCCGAGACCCCACGGCGTGCGCGCCTGGCCCCGGGGGCGGGTGGCGAGGTGGCCGTGGCGCTCGCGGGCGGTGGCGCGGCGGCGACGATCTGCGTCACCATGCCGCCCGAGCTGCGCCACATGTTCCAGTGCATGGCGCGCAGCCAGATGTCCTGCTCCGTGATGGGGCGCACCCACTCCCGGCCGCGGCACCGGGGGTCCGGGAGGTTGTCGACGCCGGTGTCGCTCAGATACCGGTTGTAACCGAGGACATAGCCCTGCACCAGCTCGCGTGTCGCGGCGGTGGGGCCGAGCGGCGCCGGTAGGGCCAACTCGTGCTCGACCAGCTCGGCATCGAGCAGGCGTTGCCAGAAGAAGTCGCTGTCGAGATTGGTGGTCCGCGACGGACCGTAGTCCACCAAGTCGGTCGCCGGGAAAAATCGCGACCGCTCCGCCCGCACCGTGACAAACCGACCCGCGATCTCGCAGATCGCGTCCCGGGCGAACGCGTAACCGGCGCCGAACCCGACCCCGCGGTAGTCGTCCGCGGTGACGTGCGGCACGCCATGGGACGTGGTGCGGATGGTGGCCCGCACATCGCCGGCGCGCTCGGCGGTGTCGAGGCCCCCGCCGCAGGCCCCCAGCGCGGCTGGTAGCGCCGCCGCGAGCAACAGCCGCAGGTGCGTCAGCGTCATCGGTTTCCGTCGGATCGGACGGTGTCGCGGGGGCCCGACCGGCGTGCTCAGCATACCCGACGAACATAGGACGCATTAGAGCGCCCCCGTGGCTCGGGTCCTTTCGTGTGCCCGTGATCATAACGCCCACTGTCGGACCCAGCGGAGCGCCATAACTCGATTTTCCGGGGATACAGAGCGCCACAGGCCTGGCTGCGGCGCTTTTCAACATCACACTGTCCCAGTAGAAGAAGAGCCATCCCTCAGCTGACAAGAACTGGCCCGTCCGGATGAGTCTCTCAGCCCCATCGCTCTGATCGGTGGGTTGGGCTATGCTCACGCGATGCGACGTCCTCTGGTATCGCTCGTCCCGTTGTTGCTCGGAACCGTCACCGCGTGCGGCCCCAGCCAACCGCCCGGGCCTCCACCGGGCGCCGGCGTCGTGGCAATTGTGGGTGCCCAGCTCATCGACGGCACCGGGAGCGACCCGATCGCCGAGTCGGTCGTCCTGGTCAGAGACGGACGTATCGAGACCGTGGGTCCCCAGTCGTCTACACCTGTTCCAGACGGCGCCGAGGTCATCGATGCGACAAGCCAGACGATCATGCCCGGTCTCGTCGACACGCATGCGCACTATCACGGCGATCTGGACCGAGTCAGGCGGCAGTTCCGCAAACAGCTCTACTTTGGGGTGACGACGGCACGCAGCATTGGCGCCGACCCTCCGGGCAAAGTCGATCTCATGCTGAAGGCGCATACCGGCCAGGTGACGGCGCCACGCATGTACACCGCCGGACTCGGGTTCTCGTATCCTGACGGCTTCCCGCCAGGATCACCCGTCAACCGGCCGCACACCGAGGACGAAGCGCAGGAGATGGTCGAGGCGCTAGCCGAGCAAGGGGTCCACTTCGTCAAGATGTGGGTGAACCGCATGCCCACGCCAGGTATGAAGATCACCCCGGAGATGCGCACGACGGTGGTCGAACAGGCGATGACGCACGATCTCGTGCCCGTGGCGCACATCATCGAGGAAGGGGACCTCGTGCAACTGATGGACCTCGGCGTCCGCGACTTCTTGCACACCGTCGAAGACGCGGACATCAGCCCCGACCTCATCGAGCGACTGCGCGACACGGGTACGGTCTTTTCGCCGACCCTGACCAACATTCACGCTGGCTGGTTTTGGATCGATCATCCCGAACTGCTGGACGACCCCGAGTTGCGGGCGGCGTTCGAGCCCGAGGCGCTGGCTCGCTGGTCCGACCCAGCGCACCGCGAGGAGGCCGCTGCCAGCCCGACACTCGACGCACGCAAGGCGCGGCTGGCTGGCTCGATGGCGTTCGTGAAAATCCTGAACGACGCCGGAGTGGGGGTGGCGGTGGGCACCGACAGCGGAGCGGGCAACGGGAGCTGGAACGTGCCGCAAGGCTGGGGCACACACCACGAGCTCGAGCTGTATGTTGAAGCCGGCCTCACACCGATGCAGGCCATTGTCGCGGCGACACAGACCGGCGCGGCCCTGCTCGCTCGCGGCGAACCGGAGTTCGGAACAATCGCCCCGGGAAAGCTCGCCGACCTCATTGTCCTGAATCGCGACCCGCTCGCAGACATTGCGAACACACGGGACATCGACCGCGTCATGCAGGGTGGCACATGGCTCGACCGGACGACACTGATGACGATGCCCTGATCACCCCTGGCGAGCGCGGTCGACATGTTCCTGGCTTACGTCGCGGATATGGGGGCAGATCTTGGCGGCGCAGCGCGAACTCGGTGCCGCCGATGCGACACCCGGGACACCTAGGTAAGGACCTGCATGTGTTTCATATCAAATGCGACGATGTCCTCTTCCTTCCCGGCCCGCAGCTTGTTTGGCCACGCGGGGTCGGATAGCAACGCGCGTCCAACAGCGACCAGGTCGAACTCATCCTTCTCGAGTCGTGTGATCAGACTGTCCACATTCGTCGGCGCCGCCGCTGTTCCGGCGTAGCTGCGCAGAAAGTCCGTGTCCAGACCGACGCTCCCCACCGTGATGGACGGTTTGCCCGTGAGCTTCTTCGCCCAGCCCGCCAGGTTCAGAGGTGACCCGGGAAACTCCGGCTCGTCGAATCGCCGCTGGCTGCAATGAAAGTAGTCGACACCGGCACTCGACAGCGGCGACAGGAACGCGCCGAGATCTGCGGGTGTTGGGGCCATCCGGTGCGAGTAGTCTCCCTGCTTCCACTGCGAGAACCGGAACACGATCGGAAACTCGGGCGACACGTTGGCCCGCATGGCTTCGATGACCTCGACTGCGAAACGGGTGCGTTGCGGCAAGTCGCCGCCATAGCCGTCTGTTCGCGTGTTCGTCGCGTCCCAGAAGAACTGATCGATGAGATAGCTATGCGCGCCGTGAA
Organism: Vicinamibacterales bacterium; assembly: GCA_029940535.1. Lineage (GTDB taxonomy): Bacteria > Acidobacteriota > Vicinamibacteria > Vicinamibacterales > UBA8438 > UBA8438. Next base: position 1,328 of record JAPYUM010000159.1, on the reverse strand, counting down.
TCTCGATCCCATCCATTCCGATCGCCTCAGCGTCTCTCGCCGCCTGCCCGTACGCCGCGACGCACCGGTCGATATCGTCCTGCGTCATCGCACGCGGAGCCACGGCGCCGTCCATGTCCGCCAGTGACGGGTGCACGATCGCCGACGGGCCCACCGGTGGTTCATCGGGCCTCGGGCCGACACCCGGCTGACGAATGCTGCCCACATGCCAAATCTGGGGAATGATGACTCCGCCAGCCGCGTGCACTTCATCCACGACTGTCTTCCAGCCCGCCAGCGCCACCTGGCCGTAGAACGACGGGACATCTGGGTACCCATGACATCCGTCGAAATCAGGCGGTGTGCCCTCGGTGATGATGAGCCCGACCCCGCCTTCGGCGCGGCGGCGATAGTACGCGGCCACGGCATCATTTGGCACATTCCCCGGAGACTGGCTCCGTGTCATCGGCGCCATCACGATGCGATTCGGCAGCGTCACCTTGCCGAACGGATGGGGGGTGAAGAGTGATTCAACATTGGCTTGTGTGGTCTCTGGCATGCACAGTCCTTCTCGGGGTCGTGGATAGGTTGACTCGGGCTCACGTAGGCCGCCGAGCGCGCGCGGCGTGCCGTGATGGTGGGCCGGAGGAACTGGATGTCCGCCGGCTCCGACGCGGGTGGACATCGAGCGACGACCCTCCTGGCGGCGGGGTCAGCCTTCCAGGTCGTCGGCCAGGCGCTCTCGGCTTCCATCGTGCGGCGTCGCAGCGCGGCCGTGAAGCCTTCCACGATCGGGGGCCGGAAGAACTCACCATGGTTCCCGGGGATGATATCCACGGAGTAGCTGCGGTAGTTTCGCTCGAAGATGGGATCCGGTGCCGGGCCCGCGTTGTAGGGATTCTCTTCTTGGCTCTCCCGCCCGTAGATGAGGGCCACTCGTCCCGGGTACGGCTCATCGATCATGGTCTCGAGGAGCAGGAGGAGTTCCACACGCCGGCCCCGCCTCCATAGCTCCAGGGCTGTCTGGAAGGCGATCAGACCCCCTTGGCAGTTCCCGCCGAGGAGGTAGGGCCCGATCGGATCGACCTCCATGATCTCGGAGGCGTACCGCCTGGCCAGGGCCGGGAGCATCTCATGATAGCGCTCCAGAATACGATGCCCGGAGCGCATCGCGTAGACCGGGACCTCGGGCCCCAGATGCCGCGCCAGAGCTGCATGCTCCTTTTCTCCCTGGAGGCACCAGAAGAGGGTTCGTCGCGAGCCGTCCGCGTTTCGTCCGATGACCGGGCTGTCGGGCCGAACCCGGTTCCCTTTCCAGGTACGCACGACTCGAGTGAGCCGGTCGAAAT
>JAPYUM010000158.1:2758-6763 GCA_029940535.1 Vicinamibacterales bacterium | reverse complement strand
GCCGTCGGTGACGGCAAGACGCGAGCCTTCGATGAGTGCTTCACTGGCGGCCGTCACGGTAACGCCGGGCAGCGCGCCCCCGGTGTCATCCTGGACGGTGCCAGCAAACGAACTCTGAGCCGACGCAGCCGCGGGGATCAGGACGAGCACCCCGAGCGCGACCATGAGCAACTTTCCGAACTTCATTTATCCACCTCCAGTTAACACAGACACGTGGACCCGGCAATTATGTAGGTTCTTTATGCAATAATTATGCCATCTCAAGGATCCGGCCCCAATGCGTTAGAGCGCGAAAATACCTATGATTCCAGGTCTCGTCGGTGGTGGCTGTGCCACGGCGCCCACGAAATGGATCGGTCTCCAAAGTCACGTATCTACGTCCATCCAACTTTCATCGCTTCTGCGTCCGTCGCCTATCAGGGCCGGTCCCGCGCCACCCGGGCTCAGGTGCAGGTCTGACTGACAGCTGCTGCGCCCGCGGCGGTCAAGAAATGAGCCCGAAGCGGGGCGTTGTGTGATGTAATCCGTGACTCTTCGATTGGTCGGGACGGGAGGATACATGAACGAGTCGGAAAATTCCGCGCTGCGTTCGTGGCTGGCGGACATCGCCTCGGACGTGCTCGAAACGCAGACGACGGGGAGCGCCGACGCTGGCATCCCGTCCGGCCCACCCAACGTACGCACGGCCGAGTGGCACGCGTCTTTGCCTCACTTGGCAGACCTGTCGCCAGAGCAGCGAGAAATCCTTGCCCTCCGCCTCCGCGATGGGATGGACTACCCCGACATCGCCGCCCGGCTCAACCTGCCGCTCGGAACCGTCCACTCCAGAATCGCCCGCGCGCGCAGGTCCCTGGCCAAGAACACGTCGTGAGCCTCGGCCGCCAGGCGGACGCCTCGCTCGGAAACCTACTGGCCGACCGCCAGCAACGCGTCGTCGGTTCGGATGAATATCCGGCCCTGCGACACGGCTGGCGATGAGACCACGCGCTCGCCCAAATCGTTGCGCTGCAGGACATGCAGTTTGCGCCCCGCACGCAGCACCACGGTCTCGCCGGTTTCGCTGAAGAGATAGACCTTACCGTCACCCGCCACCGGCGAGGCCGAATAGATGCCGCCAAGTCGGTCCTGCCAGACCCGGTCCCCGGTCTCGGCGTCGACTGCGGTGACGATGCCGTTGCCGTTGGCCATGTAGATCAGTCCCTCGTAGTACAGGATGGACGACACATAGGGGGCGCCGGTCGGCACCCGCCACGCCACATGGCTCTCGTCCACCACCCCGCGCCCACCCAACCGGATGGCCAGGTAGGGCCCGGCGCGGTGTCCCCGCGCGGTGTACACCATCCCGTCCTGATCGAAGGTGGCGGCCGCGACCGGGTATTCGTTGTGCCCATCCGCATGCCACAGCCACTCGCCGGTCGACGGGTCGTAACCGTCGAGACCGGCATTGGCGTTGACTACCAGTTCATCGCCATCCGGTCCCGCCACCACAAGCGGGGTGCTGAACGACCGCAGCGCCGGGCCCCGATCCGCCTTCCACCGCGGCTGACCCGAGTGTCGGTCGAGCGCCAGGATATACGCCCCGTTCTCGTGGTCGGATTGCAAAATGATCAGGTCCCGGTAGAGGACCGGCGAGCTCGAGTGGCCCCAAACGATCTCATACGACCCATGGTCGCGGCCGAGATGACGCTGCCAGACCAGCTCGCCAGCCAGATCGAGCGCCACCAGCTGCCCGGTGGCAAACCAGGCGTAGACCCGCTCGCCGTCCGCGACCGCGCTCGGGCTGGCCATGTTGTGCTTCTGGTGGGCCTGCGGCTGGTCACCCTCCGCGGCCAGTTCGTGCTCCCAGACCAGGTGACCGTCCCCGCGGTCGAACGCGCTGACCAGGAAGCGCACCCCGTCGCCGTCGCCATCGACCCGCGCGCCACCAAGGGGCCGCTCATCGTCTGGCGATTCTGCCCCGCCGAGCACCAGTGTCGGGTGCCCCCCGGGACGCATCGGGCCCCGACCAAGCTGCGACGTCAGAAAAACCAGATCGCCAGACACGATGGGCGACGACACTCCGAGACCACGGAGCGGCGTCCGCCACGCCACGCCGGTGTCGGGGCCCCAGATCGTCGGCAGGTCGCGCTCACTCGAGATGCGTCGACCGTCCGGCCCGCGCCACTGGGGCCAGTCCTGGGCTTCGACAACCCCGCCGACCCCGCCGACGACGACCAAGCCGACCAAGCCGACCACCAACCCGGGTGCAAGCCCTCTCATCGTGTGCCTCCTCACCATCCGTCATGCCACCGGGATGGTGACACATGGAGCGCGACGGTGCGCGGCCAGGTGCGGTCCTCCCTCAAGTATCGTCATCAGCAGCCCCGCGTGCTACAGTCTGCCAACCGGGTCGACCTTTTTGCACGGAATACTCCAACATGTGGGAACAAAATTACACCCCCCTCGCAGACAGCCTCGGCTTCTCCACGCTGGTGGCGGCCATCCCTCTGGTCATGCTGTTCTACCTGCTGGGAATCAAACGTAAGCCCAGTTGGATCGCCGGCCTCAGCGCGCTGGGCGTCGCGCTGGTGCTCGCCGTCGGCGTGTACAGCATGCCGGTGCCGCAGGCGGGCGCTTCCATGGTCTACGGCGCCGCGTTCGGGCTGTTCCCCATCGGCTGGATCGTCATCGCCTCACTGATCTTGTATCGGGTGACGGTGGACACCGGCAAGTTCGAAATCATCAAAGACTCGATCGGATCGCTCAGCGACGACCGTCGCCTGCAGGCGGTGCTGATCGGCTTTGCGTTCGGGGCCTTTATCGAGGGTGCGGCCGGATTCGGCACCCCGGTCGCCGTGGCCGCCGCCATGATGACCGGGCTCGGTTTCTCGCCGTTCTATGCCGCCTTCATCTGCCTGGTGGCCAACACCGCCCCGGTCGCCTTCGGGTCGCTGGGTATTCCGATCACCACTCTCGCGGGGATCACGGAACTCCCGGTCGGCGCCCTGAGCACCATGACCGGCCGATTATGTGCCCTGATCGCCATCATCATTCCGGCCTACATGGTCGTCATCATGTCCGGCTTCAAGCGAGCGCTCGAAGTATTGCCTCCGATCGCGGCCTGCTCGGTGACGTTCGCCGGTGTGCTGTTGTGGACGTCAAGCACCCTGGGGCCGGAACTCGCGGTGATTCTGTCCTCGATTGCCGCACTGGTGGCCATGATCCTGGTCATGAAGATGTGGCAGCCGAAGAACATCTTCCGCCTCGAAGACGATGTCGAGGTGACATCAGCCGGGCACACGCACACGGGTGGTGAAATCTTCGTCGCCTGGAGCCCGTATATTCTGCTCGTCGTCTTCGTGTTGGTGTGGCGCTTTCCGCCGGTTCAGGCGATGCTCAATGCACTCAGTCTGTCCATCCCGGTACCGCTGCTCGACGGGCTCATCACCCGCGTGCCACCGCTGACCACGGAGCCGTCACCCTACCCCGCCGTCTACGGGTTCCCCTGGTTGTCGGCGGCCGGCACGTCATGCTTCCTGTCCGCCTTCGCCGCGTCATTGGTGTTGGGGCTGTCACCCCGCAAGTTCCTGGGCATCGTGGGGGGGGTGTTCAAGCAACTGTCGATGCCGCTCCTGACCATCGCGTCCGTTCTTGCGCTCGCGTTCCTGATGAACTACGCCGGCATGACCTCGACGCTGGGCCTGGCGTTTGCCGCCACCGGCACGTTGTTCCCGTTCTTCAGCGCCATGCTCGGGTGGACGGGCGTGTTCCTGACCGGCAGCGATACCTCATCGAACGCACTGTTCGGCACGTTGCAGGTGGTGACCGCCAACGCGCTCGATTTGAACCCGATTCTGACTGCTTCCACCAACGCCGCTACAGGAGTCATGGGTAAGATGATCTCGTTACAGAGCATCGCCGTAGCCGTGGCGGCGACCGGGATGGCGTCGTCCGAAGAGGGGCGCCTCTTCCGCATGACGCTGAAGCACAGCATCATCCTCGCGCTGTTCATGGCCGTGGTGACGA
>JAPYUM010000158.1:0-2658 GCA_029940535.1 Vicinamibacterales bacterium | reverse complement strand
CAGGCTCGACGGGTCCTTGTGGCCCGGTACCGGCCTACGGACTGATATGCGCGCTCCTCACGCCTGATCGGACGGGCACCGCCGAGCACGCTCACAACGGCCGCCGACCGCAGGCGTCTGAGCCGCGCGCTCCGCCGCTTCTCGCGGTCCATCCGTAACCGCAGCCGCGCCGGCCCGCCAGACGGCGGGTCGAGGGTCGCGAACAGGTCTGGGGACTCAGTCATGTCGTGTCCGGGCCTCGGAGAGCGTTCCCCGAAACCGCTGAAGCGCGCGATGGCGCCGCGAGCCCACGGTCCCAGGCGGTGAGACCTCGAACTGACCGACAAACCCAAGTATCCCGCGTGCGTCGAACCCCATCTGCCCGACTACCAGGTACTGACCAGGCAGCAGCGACACCTGACGGCGAAAAAGGTGATCGGGCGGCAGTGTGATGTTCACCCGGGCCACGACCTGTTCCCCCGCCAGGGTGACGGTCTGGCTCACTTTCGCCACTTTCCCCGACGAGCCAGCTTGATCCTGCAATATTGAACTCAATTGAATCTCTTCGAGCAGCGAGAATTCGGAGGGACCTTGGGCCGCCACGAGCTGAGCCATCACCGGCTCAAGGCGGTCGAGTGGCCGGGTGCCCGCAACAGAGAACGACGCGGGTCCGTCACCCGGGTCGACGGGACGACCGACAAGCAATCAGTACGTCAGCTTGACTGGGCTCTGTGGAGGAAGCGCATCGAAACCGCCGTTCAGCATCTGACGAACCCCGGTCTGTATCCGCGGCGGGGCGACAACGAGCATCGTGCTACCAGGACCACTTTCAACCCGGCCCACCGGGCTCTCAGAGTCGTATAGCGCCGATTTCAACATGACGCGCAACTGCTGCCTATACTCCGGCGGCACCTCATAAGATTGCAGGACGGCCTGTTCCTCGCCCTCCGTGGCACGACCGCCTCCGATGCCGCACGCTGCCAGCGTGGAAACTGCGACGAGCGCGACCGCCCCTAGCAGGACAACGTTTCTGCTTCGTGTACGCATGGAACCTCCTCGGCAACCCGTTCGAGCCGCCCTCGCAGGTTACGACTCGCGAGTCCTCCGATTCTTCACAAGGACTTCTGGTCCCTATTTCCGTGCTACGATGGTGACGAATCGCGAGCAGGTTTTCTCCCACCCGGAAACCCCGCTCAGAGCAGCGGGTATGCCCAGCGCACAGCGCGGGCCCTTCCTCCTCCCAGATTCTTCCTACGAACGCCCTCATGCTGAGGGACTGACGTCGATAACCGACCCGCGCCGGGGTGAGCGCGGAACTTGGAGCAACACATACAGATGAAGTTTGTTGAACTGGGCCTACGCCCGGAACTTGTCCGCGCCGTCACCGCTGCGGGCTACACCGTCGCTACACCAATTCAGGAACGCGCCATCCCGGTGGCGCTCGAGGGCCGCGACCTGATCGCCTGTGCCCAGACCGGCACCGGCAAGACCGCGGCGTTTCTACTCCCCATCCTCCAGCGCCTCGCCGCCGGCAAGCCGGGTCGGCGACCTCGTGCGCTGGTGGTAACGCCCACCCGGGAGCTGGCGGCCCAAATCGCCGACATGGCCACGCTCTACGGCAAGCACCTGGGCCTGCGACACACGGTGATCTTCGGTGGCGTCGGTATGGAACCCCAGACACGCCGTCTACGGTCGGGGCTTGACCTGCTGATTGCCACACCGGGGCGGCTGCTCGACCACATGCGTCGCAAACAGGCGGATCTGAGCGGCGTCGAGACCGTCGTGCTGGACGAGGCGGACCGGATGCTGGACATGGGCTTCTTGCCCGACGTGCGCAAAATACTCGCCGCGCTGCCGAGGACACGCCAGAATCTGTTTTACTCGGCCACCATGCCGAACGAGATCGAAGACCTCATTCGACGGACCACGAACAACCCGGAGATGGTGGAAGTGACCCGCCGGGCGACACCGGTGGGCGCGATCACTCAGGTAGTGCATCCGGTCGCCATGACGCGAAAAAAGGACCTACTGGCCGACGTACTGAAACGTCCCGAGGTTGGTCAGACCTTGGTCTTCACCCGCACCAAGGCCCGCGCCAATCAGCTCGCGCGGAAGCTCGAGCATTCCGGTCGACGGGTGGCCGCGATCCACGGCAACAAGAGCCAGAACGCGCGCACTCGGGCGCTCGACGGGTTCCGATCGGGGTCGATCGATACGCTCATCGCCACCGACATCGCGGCCCGCGGCATCGATGTGGACGGCATCAGCCATGTGATCAACTTTGATCTGCCGAATGTCCCCGAGGACTACGTGCACCGGATCGGGCGCACCGCGCGTGCCGGCGCCAGTGGTAGTGCTATCTCGTTCGCGGCACCGGAGGAACGGCCACAGCTAGCGGCCATCGAGCGTCTCGTCGGCAAGACGATTCGTCGGGAAGACGTCGCCGGATTCCCGGTGACCGCGGATTCCACGGCGGCCGTGTCGCAGCGCTCCCGCCGCCCGCCGCAGTACCGGGGCAACCGCGGCGGAAACGGCTCCGGCCCGGGGGCCGGGTCGAGATCCTACGGCTCGCGTGCGAATGGCAACCGGGGTCGTGGACGTCCGGGCCGTGAACGGCGCCCGGCCTAGGTTTTCCGACGAGGCGCCCGCGTGGACGGCGTTGCTTCCTCGGTCACATGC
>JAPYUM010000157.1:1998-6767 GCA_029940535.1 Vicinamibacterales bacterium | reverse complement strand
GGCGCGCTACGGCAGGGCGCGCGCTTCGAGGTTGGCCTGACCCGCGTCGCTTCGCGCGATGACGACGATCTGCTCGTCGTTCAGTAAATCGAGCTGCTCGATCCCGGTCAACTGCAGGATTGTCTCGAACGTGACGCCGGCCGTGTCTCCGCCCCCGACCGGTTCGCTCAGTCCGGGCTGCGTGTCGAAGTCCGAGGTCGGAATCTTCATCACCCCATGGCTGGTATTTGACATCAGTAGATAATCGGCGCCGTCCTTCGCGTAGACCACCATGTCGATGGGCCGATTGCCGCTACCCAACTCGGCGATGGTCGTGCCCATCACCTTGGCGCCTGGCTGCAGTGTCGTGACCGGGAACTTCACGAGCGGTGTGCAGAGATACCCGGCAATCAGGTTCTGCTCGCCATCGAGCTCGTAAGGCACAAACGTATAGACCGGCGAGTGGGTCTCGAATCGTCCGTGAGCCGCGTGCCAGATTTCGACGCTGGTGCCGCTGTTGATCGACGCGAACGGGTACTCGACCGCACGGAGCTTCGACGAGAACTCTTCACTGGACAGGCCCGCGATGAACAGCTGGTCGTCGACGAACGACATGTCGGTGACCGAGGACGATCGCGGGTTCCGGCGGGCGCTCGGATTCGAGGCCGGCGCGTTGGGCAAGGCCAACTCCGTGTAGGTGATGCCGCTCAACGACACGACGTCGATCGTTCCGGCTCCATCGACGCGCACGAGGACCGGTGTGGCATTGGCGCCGCGGCCACGCGACACCGACAGGAAGGCATTGTGTGATACGGGATTGACGGCCAGATCGTTGATCTGGATCTCGCTCTGGTCTGTGCCCAGTAGCGCCGCGATCTTGCGATCGATCCCGGGCACGTCCAGGGTTCCAGGTGTGTCCCCGGCTCCCTCCGCCCCCAGTTCGAGCGCCACGATCTTCGCGGCGCCGTTGTCCGCGATGAACAGGACATTGTCCGGTCCGAACGCGAGTGGGCCGCCGGCGGTCAGCGTTGGACCTTCGGCCGCTGACAGGGTGTGGGTCGGCGCCAGCACGAACAGCGACAGACCGACGACGCACAATGAGCAGAGCGTTCGATACGGCATCTGGAAATCTCCTCTAGTGGATGGTCAAGCGTCCACCGGTAGGTTTGGGTTGAAAGCAGGGGTCCATGCTAGTGTCCTCTCAACGTGGTTCGCAACATAAATCGACCAGCGTCCTAAGCGCGAAGATGTCGCATTGATTCCGCCGCTGTTCGACGTCGGTCTACACTTGAGGGCCTGCACGTCACCGAGCGACGATGCAAGGAGGGTGGTCATGCATAGCCGGCTCTTGGCACGGAACGACAACTCACCGCTGAGTCTGTGTCGCCCAGCCGTGGTGGGTCTTCTCACGCTCGTTGTCGGTGTGTGGATGAGCGGCGCGGCTTCGGCTCAGGATGACGACCGGCAGCACGAAACAGAGGCGCGCGCCGCGCTCGAAGAGTACTTTCGCGCTTTGAACGCCGGCGACAATGAGGCGATTGCGGCGGTCAGCAATTTTCCGCGACTGAGCGTCGGGAGCAACGGACAGATCCTTCTCCGAGAGACCCCAGAAGAGATCGCAATCGATTTCGAGGCGGTGCGTCAGTCCGGATTGGACCATTCCACGTTGGACCTGGCCGACGCGGTCCATGTTTCACCGGACAAAGTGCACTTCCGAATCGTCTTCACGCGGTATGCCGTCGACGACAGCCCGATCACGACCATGCCTGGCCTGTATGTCGTGACTCGCCAGGAGGGCCATTGGGGGCTCCAACTCCAGTCCGTGCTTCCACCCACCTTCACGAGAGAGCCATAGCAGGGTCAAGAACAACGGTCCAGGGCGGTTTCCTGTCGAGGTGTTCGGCTGGCAAGGCGCGAGGAGGGAGCAGCCAGGCGGGCGCCCCGCCCGGCTGGGCGGGGGCGACCGAGGAAGCAACGCCGTCCAGACGGTCACCTCGACGGGAAACCCAGCGATGAGGCTTCTCGGGCTACCATCACCTCGGTGGCCTTGATCAACGCGGTCGCCTCGTCACCGCGTTTGAGTTTCAGTTCGTCGAGCGCGTCACGGGTGATGACCGCGGTGAGCAGCTGGTCCCCTATGCGCAGTCTCACCTGAGCTACCAGGCCTTCACGCCGCACCTCTTCGACGACCCCGCGCAAGCGGTTGCGCCCGCTGACCAGCATGAGGACCCCGCCCTGGCGTGGTCGGGGCATGGGTCGCGTCGGGGCTCGGCCCTCGATCGCCTGCAATCGGTCGACTTCCGTCTCCGCGATACGGTGATGCCCACCGTCTGTCAGGGTGGTTCGGACCCGGCCGCGGTAAATCCACTGCTTGAGCGTCGAGTACCCCACGCCGAGTCGTTCCGCCGCCTGTCGCACTGTGAACACTGCCATCTGGTCGTCCTCGGTGGGTGTGTCGCGTGTGTCACTCGACCCTAACTGCACTCATTTAGAATGGGAGCGTCATGTCGATTATTCGGATATAAACGTTTGCAAAACAGGCTGTAATCATACTAAATTGATTGACTATGCGTTCAGCTGGAATGTTGACCATGCTGGCCGCGCTGTCTCTGACGGCGTGCGGACGTGCGCCCGACCCAGGGCCGGGAGTCCTGATCGTCTCGGCCGCCTCGAGCCTGACCACCGTCGTCGAGCCGTTGGCGGAGGCGTTCGAACGCGACACCGGGATTGCCATTGAGCTCAACCTCGCGGCGTCCAGCACGCTGGCGTCGCAGGTGCTGGCCGGGGCGCCGGTCGATGTCTTTATCAGCGCGGACCAGATCCAGATGGACCGGGTGGCCGCTGCGGGACTGCTCCGGCCCGCGACCCGAACCGTCCTACTGTCCAACCAGCTGGTGGTGGTGACACCACTCGAGCCGCCGGTGTTGCCGGCCACGTCGCCCGACGTGCTGGCGTCGTTTGAACGCATCGCGATAGCCGAGCCGGTCGCCGTGCCGGCGGGTGTGTACACTCGCGCGTATCTGGAATCGGTTGGGTTGTGGCGCCGCTTGGAAGACAGGCTCGTGCCGACTCGCAGCGTGCGGGCCGCTCTCGTGACCGTCGAGTCTGGCGCAGTCGATGCAGGCATCGTGTACCGGACGGACGCTCTGTCGTCAGGCAAGGTGACACAGGTGTATGCGGTGCCGGTCGCTGACGGTCCTGAGATCGTTTATCCGGCCGCCGTGACCGCGGTGTCTTCCGATTCGGCGGCGAGCGAACGTCTGCTGGCGTACCTGAGCGGTCCGGATGCCCGCGCTTCATTCGAATCCGCCGGGTTCATCCTGCCGAAAGCGCGCCGGTGACCGGCGACACGCTCGCGATCGCCTGGCGAACGGTGTCCCTGGCGGCTCTGGCGACGCTCGTGATGCTGCCACCCGGCATCGCTCTGGCCTGGATCCTGGCCCGGCGGCAGTTTCCCGGTCGGGCCATGCTCGAGACCCTGGTGTCGCTGCCGTTGGTCATGCCACCGGTCGCGACCGGTTTGATGCTCATCTGGGTGTTCGGGCGCCGCGGTCCGCTCGGTGGCCCGTTGTCCCAACTCGGGATCGACGTGATGTTCACCTGGCGAGCCGTCGTGCTCGCGGGGGCTGTGATGGGGCTGCCGCTGCTCGTGCGCGCCACGCGGGCCGGATTTGAGCAGGTCGATCGACGCTACGAGGAGATCGCGGGCACCTTGGGCGCGAGTCCTCGTCGTGTCTTCCTGACCATCAGCCTGCCGCTGGCGAAACGAGGCGTGCTCGCCGGTGCCCTGCTCGGCTTCTCGCGCGCGCTCGGAGAGTTCGGGGCGACCATCATGGTGGCTGGCGCGTTGCCGAGCACCCGTACCATCGCCGTCGCGATCTACAGCTACACGGAGACCGGACAGGAGGCGGCCGCGACGACCATGTTGGCCATTTCGGCGAGCATCGCGTTCGGGGCGTTGCTGCTGTCCAACCGGTTCGCCTCGACTTCCTAGCACAATGCCTGTTCCGATCACGCTCGACTTCTTGCTCTGCCAGGGCGATTTCAGACTCGAGATGCACGAGCGGGTCGAGGCTCGGGTCGTCGCGTTGTTCGGACCCTCCGGCTCTGGCAAGACGAGCGTGCTCGAGGCGATTGCGGGGCTCCGGTCGCTCGAGCGGGGGGAGATCCGTATCGGGAGTCGCATCCTCTACGATTCGGGGGCCGGTGTCGATGTGCCGTCCCATCGGCGGAAGGTCGGCTACGTGCCGCAGGACCTGACGTTGTTTCCGCACATGAACGTCAAACGCAACATCCTGTATGGCGCGCGGTCGGACCGTGACGGCGGGAGCGCAGTGGACCTCGAACAGATCCTGTCGCTGCTCGAGCTGCATCCGTTTCTGGACCGGAGGGTCAGTGACTTGTCAGGCGGTGAGCGCCAGCGGGTCGCTATGGCTCGGGCGCTGACGTCGGCGCCGTTGGTGCTGCTGCTCGACGAGCCGCTCACCGCATTGGACCGCGGGCTGCGAGCCAGGGTGCTGCCCTATCTCACGCGCATCAGAGATGAGTTGGCGACGCCGATGGTGTATGTGTCACACGACGAAGCCGAGGTTCGTGCCCTGGCCGACTGGGTGGTCGAACTGGAAGGCGGACGCGCCATCCGGTCCGGACCCGCGTTGATACCATCCGCGGGATCTTGATTACACGATCATGTCGACCACGAAATAGAGGATGGACGGTGCCAGCAGGCAACCGGCACCGGTGTAGAAGGTGGCGGTCATCGCTCCGTAGGGCACCAGTTTCGGATCCGT
>JAPYUM010000157.1:0-1898 GCA_029940535.1 Vicinamibacterales bacterium | reverse complement strand
CCGCGGCTGCCGCCGGTGGCCTGCCCCCCCCACCACGCCAAGACCAGCCCGAGCCCGATTGCGATCGCGGAGCCGTGCACACGGCCGCCCGTCAGCTTCCCGGAGATCAGATATGACACCCACACCAGGGCCCCGACGAACATGAACGCGGTGATGAGCCCGTTGCCGGACAGGACGCGTTCCAGGGTCTCAAGAATCATCCTGACCCCCCTGGCCCAAACGCGCCAACAGTGGGATCATCGCGAAACTCGCCGTGACCGCGGCCACCCCGGCGACAATCGCCATCCATCCACCTGACAACGCCGAAAAGACGTTCTGTCGCGCCGCCATCGCGACCACGATCGGAATGTACATCGCGCTCCAGAAACCGATGCCCTTCTCCGTGATCGGGCTGAGCGCCGCGTCCCGGGACCCAAGATTGGACAGCACCAGCAGCAGGAGCATGGCAATACCCACGCCACCCACGTTGGCCTGAACGCCCATGACCTCACCGAGCAGGTCGCCCACGAACACGCCGACCAACATGCAGAACGACAACAACGCGACACCGTAAATCACCACATCGGTCTCCTTGGTCACTACTTGGTCGGGGCTACGCTCCGAACGGCGAGACGACGTTATCCGATTCGGCCCTGCCCCACAACGCCGCCCGGAAACCTATAGACTCCTGGCACATGGATGCGGCCACCTTGTCGCTCGTCGCGCTCGCGGTCGCCATCGTCGTCAGTTGCACGATCCGACTGCACGTCGGGTTCCTCTCCATCGCGCTGGCGTGGATTGTTGGTGTGTATGTCGCCGACATGAGCGCGCGCGAGGTGATGAGCGGCTTTCCGACGCGGCTCTTCCTGACCCTGGCCGGAGTGACCTTGTTGTTCTCCCAGGCGCAAGCCAATGGGACGCTGGATCTGATCGCCCACAAGGCGGTGCGTCTGTGCAAGGGCAACGTCGGCGTCATGCCGATGATGTTTTTTGTCCTGTCGTTCATCCTGTCATCGATCGGCCCGGGCAGCATCGCATCGACGGCACTCATGGCGCCGATGGGGATGGCGGTGGCCGGTCAGGTCGGTATTCCGGCGTTCTGGATGGCGATCATGATCGGCCATGGTGGCAATGCCGCCGCGCTTTCGCCGTTTGCGCCCGCCGGCATCATCGTGAACGGCGTGATGGGCGATATCGGGCTGGGTGGCCACGAATTGGCGACCTATCTCAACAATGCCATGGCGCATACGGTGGTCGTCTTCACCGCCTATCTGGCGTTTGGCGGCCGGCGGCTCCTGCGCCGTCGCCACGACGGTGCGCTGGTGGTACCGACGGCGGATGGCGGAGGCTCCACGGTTTCAGGCGAGTTCGAGCGGAAGCACTGGCTGACGGTCGGCGTGATCGGCGTGCTGCTCGCGGCGGTCGTACTGTTCAACGTCGACGTCGGACTCGGCGCGTTCGCCTGCGCGATCGCGCTGGCGCTGTTCAAGGCGGGGGACGAGTCCGAGGCCGTGAACCTGATGCCGTGGCGGGTGATCATGATGGTCTGCGGCGTGACCGTCCTGATTTCGGTGCTCGACGCGACCGGCGGTCTCGCGCTGTTTACCCGCATCTTGGCTGGCATCTCCACGGCGGACACCGTGACCGCGGTCATGGCCTTCACGACCGGCTTCATTTCAATCTACAGCAGCACGTCCGGAGTGGTCCTGCCGGCGTTTCTGCCCACTGTGCCTGACTTGGCCCAGCAAGTCGGGAACGTCAGTCCTCTCGCAATCGCCTCCTCGATGAACATCGGCGCGCACCTCGTGGACGTGTCCGCGTTGTCGACCCTCGGCGCGCTGTGCATGGCCGCGGCCCCAAAGCACGAGGACAGTCGAAAGCTGTTCAACAACCTCATGGTCTGGGGCCTGTCGATGACG
>JAPYUM010000039.1 GCA_029940535.1 Vicinamibacterales bacterium | reverse complement strand
TCGCAAGCGCCCGATGTTCGGCCTTGGCCGAGTGGCGGTTCGAAAAGAGCGCGAAAATTGTTGTAAAAGCGAACCGCGACGAATCGAGTCGGGAGCTTGCCGTCAAGGTCCGTCATCGTGACAGGCGTTAGCTTTTGGTAGCAGGTCGTGACCCAGTCGTCAGTCGCGTGGCGCAGATGCTTAAAGTTGTCGTACATCTCGCTCGGGTGCAGGATGTTGATCCGCTCGGTCCCAACCTCGCGAAGCGCAAGCTCAACCAGTTCTTTCTCCTTTTCCGGGTAATTCCGTCGCAGATAACCCCGGGAATCGTTGTTCTTGGACGTCTGTTTCAAAAACTTCGGAAACCGAGCCCTGAACTCATCAAGGCCGAAGCGGTCGAACAGATCAACATACCGCCAAGCCAAGCCCTCGTACCAGGGCCCGGCCCCGCCGCGCGAGAGCACCACGAGCTGATCGCGAAGACCCGGAAACTCTGAGACAGCCCACCGAAGGAATGGCAGCCAATAGAGCAACTCGAATGCGATCTCGCCGAGCCACGGTCCAGCGAGGACCGGTACGTCGGCCTCTTGCTCGAATTGGCGGAGTCGGGCACGCGTACGACCAAGCAGCCGCTCGCTCCGGGCCTGGGCACTCTCGTCCCTCATTGCGGTGTTCCTAGTTACAGGCCAAGCAAACCCATCTTCAGGAGCTATTACTTGAAGATTGTGTCGGAGCCTTTGGTGCTCCAGCGACGCGCTTGTTCGGGCGGCAGGCGCTTGACCAGCGCGTCACGAACTGATTGCTCCGGTCCAAGCTGTAGCTGGACAATATACCGGTCGGTCTCTGGTGGGGCGTCCGCTGGAATCGACGCGCGGTGGACGCCGGTCGAGTTGAGAAATACCACGGCGCTGTTCGGTCGTCCCGGAACCTCTGTCACCGTCTCGACATCGTTCTCGTCGACCCAGAAGGGGGAATGTGACGGAGATTCTCGTTCGTGCCGCAGTCGACACAGCTGCGTCCCGTACAACTGGGCGTCATCACGTTTGGTGAGATACAGAATGCAGGTCATGAACGCCCACTTGGGGTCGCGATGCGGCTTGATTTCATACCCCGGTCGACGACGCATGATCCGCGAGTGGAGCGGATGCAGGCGGATCCCCGCGTCGGCCATTGAGCCGAGACCGGGCCAGTTGGTGCGCACCCAGGTATCCAGGCCGTGCCGGAACTTGTCGGACAAAGCCGGGATCAGGCCATTCGCGACGATGTGTGTTTGAAACGCGAGCCAGATCTCGCGGTGGCGGCGTGGCGCGAATGGGAGTGGGATCTTCAAGTCCTGGCGCTTGCTGGCCAGGTGTTCGAAGAACAGCGGTGGTGGAATCGCGGCGACCAACTCGTCGTACGCGTCGTCGGGAAGCAGTTGCTCCAGCACGATATAGGGGCATGGATCCGACTCCAGGGGAGCGGCCGCGACCGCGGCCCGCACGTGGGACGCTGTGGTCGCATCGCTGATCCGCTTCAATCCACGGTCGCGTCGCGCTGAAGGTCGCCTCGCATCACTCTGGTAGGCCGTCCGGGACTGATTGACCAGAGTCCCGAGCTTCGCCAACGTCTGCCGGTTGTCCTCCATCTCCGTGGTGAGCGCCTTTGTCTGCTTCGTCAGTGCGTCCACGTGCTTCGCCAGGACGCGTGCCTTCCGGCGGACCTCGGTCGACTTGGTCCGGACCGTCCGGAGCTGTCGCACCTCGTCCAGTGTTTGCAGCAGGTTCCACGGCGCAAGCGGGCTCAGACGACCAAGAAACGACATATTCGGTGATTATGCGGAAATTTGGTTTCTTGGAAAAGAACGGCCGACGTGGCCCCCTCTGGTTGACGCACGGGATTGCCGGTAGTGTCTCAGTTGCAATCAAAGTGAGACACCCCGGGTTCCCACGATCAACCCGCCCGTCCGTCTCCCATACTGCGCACACCGCGGTAGCCAGGCCACCACCTACAACTTGGGCTCGGGTGGCCGCTCGTCGGGCCCTCATCAGTGCGGAGCGACCGAACAAGTAAAGTGATGTGGCAGGAAACAATCAGCATTCAGCACGCAGGGAAAGCAAATATACTTACGCTGTTAACCTGAGGTCTATATAAACACAATAATTCAAACCTCAAGCCATTTCTTAGCATCTTCCTGATGATCAAATATCAGTACACCCGCAACGGTGGGACGTCGGTTCGGCCCGCGAGCCCACGTGCACGAACGTCCGGCACCACCTCCTCCAGCTCGGTGACGGCCGGGGAGGTGCGCCACAGCATGCCCTGGGCATTGAGCGCGGCGCTCATGAACTCGGCGAGAATGCCAGGACCGCTGCCGCTGATGGCGAAATACGCGAAGAAACCCGGGTGATTCCAGTGCGTGATGCCCGGCACGATTACTCGCTCGACGTCGGCCAGGATTTCCTCGAAGGAGTCACCGGTCTCCGGAGCCGAGGGGGGAAGGGCGTCACGAATCTCGCCGGGTCTAACCCGTGACAAGACCGGATAGGCTTCAGTGTCTTCGAGATACCGGGCGATCCAGTCGACCATCTCGTGCCCGGCCCAGCGGAACGCGGCGCCCCCCCCGTCGCCGAGCGCCGGCGCCGCGCCGTCGGTCGTGTGGACCTCGTGCGCAATTGATGGAGTGGGTCTTCAGGCCGTTGTGAGGAGCTCCGAGCGCTGGGTGGCGAGCGCCGAAACCTCGGCATCCGCTGGTCGGTCATGGCGCCGACAGCCTACCGCGGTGTTCCCGCCCGGGCAACCCTGACAGGCCAGGCCCCCGGTTGGACGAGCGGTCCGACGGTGCGGTGGAATCGGAGGACACGACACACTTCACCGTCGCCGATCGGTGGGGCAATCTGGCCGCCGCCACCACCACGCTGATCAGCGGACACGGGCTGGCCGCCGCCACGGGTGTTGCTCTCCCATCGCCTACGCCCCAGCCGCGGTGACTGACGCCGTTAGGGTCCCGTTCGCTCAGGCAGCGGCCTGTGCGTGAACCCCAGGACGTTGACGTCACGGAACATCGGGGTCGCAGGCGGCAACTGGGTCGGGTCGAGGAAGTCGACGTCGAATGCGTAGGCACGGCTAGGTGGGCTGTAGACGTTGCTGCAGCACTTGTAGAGGCCGACCGCCTGCCGGTTTTCCCAAAAGGTGATCATCGAACCGCGGTAGTTCAACGTTTGGCCTTTCCAACGCTCGAGCATCCGCAGGAAATTGTGGGTGCCGCCGTCGGTGCCGAAGTCGTTCGGGGTGGAAGGCGGTCGCGGAAACGCAAGGCCCTTACCGGAAACCACGGCGACACGATACCAAGTGGTGGCGGCTTGTCTCGCGCTCCGGTTGTGGGGGTTGGCTAGCGAGACGGAGTCGGACCAGGCACTCGACAGGAAGGTGACGGCGTCAGCCAGGACGGCCGTTGCAGCGTTCGGTTCGCCGAAGCCGCCTGCCGCATTGAAATCGCCTTCGATGTAGACCGGGTTCTCAGAGGCCACGGTGAGCCCCGGCATCGGCACTTCGTTGAGTCCTCCGTTGACAAGCTTCAGGGCTCGTCGGAAGAAGGTGGGCGGATTGACCCGCGCGACATTGGCCGACACGAGGGTAGTGAGGGTGGCGGTCGCGTCGAGCGGAGCGGCCCCGAGACGCTGGGGCACACCGCCGTAGACGTCAAGCACGCCGTTCCCGTTGAGGTCCTCACCGGTGTCGAGCGCGCCGTTCGGTGTGCCCGCACCGCTGGTCGGGTTGACGAAGTCTTCGAACCCGAATTCGCCGGTTTCGTTGCCCGCCAGATCTCGGTTGCCACGTCGGTCCGAGAAGTAGACGACGAACCCGTTCTGATCCAACGCATTGGGACCGTTGTTGCCGATCTCACCGGCGAGCCAGCGCCGCAAGTTGTTGACGTCGAGCTCGATGTAGTGCGTCACGCCGGCGAGGAACATGTTGTTGCTCCCCGTGGGCACGTTGTCCCGAAAGTTACCCTCGCGCGTGTCGTAGAGCACGAGCGGCCAGTAGTCGTAGCCCGACTGGCTGCGTCGCCGGTTCCGCTGGCCGCATCCGGTGGTGAGCGGGTCGACCAGGTTGCCGTCGTAACGTATCCGTTGGAGCTGAATGACTCCATTGGACCGATAGCTCGCGTTCGCGCACGCCGGGTCGATGTTCCGGTTCGCGATGCCGAGGCGGAGGATCTCGTTGGTCACGTCAGTCCAGGTGCCATACGCGTCCTGGACATCAATCTTGATGAAGCCCCCGTGCAGCGTCTCGTCGAGCGGAAACGCGTAGCCCTGACCAGCATTGCCGTTCGAGCGAGCGAGAGGCGGTCGACGGGTGTTGACGGTGTAGCCTGGCCATGGGTCGTTTGGATCGCCGCCGGTGTCGACCCGGTCGTCGAGTTCGATGGGCTCCCCCGCCGACACGGTGGGGAGCGAGGTGATGTCCGCTGCCGTATCCGACAACAGGATTCGGATGCTTGCGAGGCCGAAGAATCGTTGCGGAAAGATCGCACCGTTCGGATCCTCGCCCGCTGCCGGGCGCCGTACCAAGTCGATCGGCTGTGCGCCTTGGCTGACGATAGGCAAATCGAGCCGCCTGGCGCCGGTCCGGCCGCTCGTGATGTTCGAGTTGTACACGCCGGTGGAGAGGCTGGTCCAGGTTGGCTCGTTCGCGGCGGAGTTCTCGTCGCCGGTCACGCTCCCTTCGTTGATGGTGAGGTTGCGAAAGTTGCCGGGGGTCGTGACCACGTCGACCGGCCCGGTGCGACCGCTGGTCGACATCCCGTTGGCAAGACGGCTGCGGACGACCTCACCGACCGCCGTCACCTTGTCCGACAAGGTGAGACCGGAGTTGGCGGCCAGAAACAGATGGCCGTTCGTGTGGACTCGGCCGCCGAAGTTGAAGACCGGGCCAGCAAAGAAGCTGAGATCCGGCTCAGAAAAGGTCCCGAATTGATACACCGGAATGCTGACGGTCTGGAGCACCCGGTCGAGACCGCTGTGGCCGCCCGTCGGCAAACTGGCCGAGACCCTGACGCGATACTCGGTGGCAAGGCCGATGAATCCGGCAAACGGTCCTTCCGTGACCGTGCGCCATTGCGAGAGCGGGTCGCCGCCAGGCGTGGTCGGAAAGGTGACCTCATAGCCGTCGGCGCCCGCCGGATCGCTCCACGAGACACCGGGGAGCGTCGGAGGCGCGTTGCCGAGCGCCAGGACCTCCGCGCCTGTGGGCGCGAAGTCCGCCGAAAAGAGTGTGCCCAGATCTGTCGTCAGTTTTTCGAGACCCGCGTGCGCCGTATAGAACGCGGTGGTCTCGCTGGTATCGAGCGCCCCCATCTTGGTCTCCGAGCTGATCATGGCGGTGAAACCGACCAGCAGCGACGATAGCAGGAGCAGCACCATCAGAGACGACAAGAGAGCCACGCCGTCCTCCGGGCCTGACGGACGGTGGTGATTGCGAGACATGAGCGGAGGCATCACTGGCTCCTATTGATACCGGTCGAAAAATGAGAGGTTGCGCAGGCTGACCTGGCCGGTCTGCATCGTGCGTTGGTACTCGGCGGTCTGGATGTGCTTCTTGTGCGAGCGCGCGCCGATCGCGATATTCACTTTCCGGATGTCTGCCGCGGTGTTAGGCGAGACAGGCTCGTCGATTCCGGCGGGGTCGGTGGCGCCGTCGACCAGGTCATACGTGAGCTGTAGGTTTTCGATCTCCATCGCGATCGGTGTCGGCTGGTGGTCGTTCACCACACGCATCAATCGCGGCGAGCCAGGGACCGATGCGTCGACGAAATATGTGATCATCCAGACGCGCGTAGCCGTTGTCGGCGGAAACGTCCCTGGCTCGTCTTGCAACTGCATGATCGTGCCGGCCGCGGCGTTGCGTTGATTCAGGTCGAGCGGATCCAGGCTGCCGAACGTGACCGTCTGGGCGCCACTGACCGCTGTGACCATCTGCAACGCGGTGCCCATCGCGTTTGAGAACATGATGAGGTCCCCGACCTGTAGTTCGTTCGCCGGCAAGGTGATGTCGGTGCCGGCGGCGACCGTCATGGCGGACCCGTCGGCAGCGATGCTGGCGAGCACTGTCTGGCCCAAGTCGAGCGTCGCGTCGGCGTAGATGATCGTCACCAGGTCGGTGGCGAGTCCGAGTTGGAGCGGGCCGAGTGCGTCGCCGGTGATGACGGGCCGGAGCACCTGCGTGCCGGCTGGAAACGTCAACGGCACCGGTCCTGGCCGATTGATCGGGGCCGCGCCCGCGCCATTGGGCACTGGGATGCCGCCGATCGGAATAGCCTGGCCGGCCAGTATGAGGTCCCGCGACATTTCGTTCATCCCCATGCGGACGTTGTGATGCATTTCGGACGACACATCGGCGTTTTCCCGCATCGTCAGGCCGTCGTCGAGCGCGCCGAACGCCGCGGTCATCATGACCATCGTGATGAGAATCGTCATCATCATCTCTGGCAGGCTGATGCCGTCGTGGCGGCCGAGTGCACACCACCGCGCCGTCCCTGGTCGTCCCTTGGTCACGTTTGGGGGATTGGGTGTCACGGAGGCTCGATCGATCATGGCTGGTCTTTCCGGGATGATGGCGTGCGGGCTGCTAGCAGCCTCAGTCTCACGCATACGACGACATATAGGTCACCAATGTGAAGGTGGCCGTCCCCGTCCCCAACGGGTACCCGATGGTCACAGTAATCTGGCGCAAGTTCAGGTTGATGTCGGTAATCTCGACCGTCCGCGAGAAGCCAGCGAGCGGAATGATCCGATCGTCGGCGGTGCCGACCAACCCGTCGAGGCCCGGCAGCCGAAAATGCTCAATGGCACCGTCATCGCCCGTGTTCACCAAGCCATCGACGCCCGGCACGCGGACCGGCTGGGCACCATCCACGAAGACCCCGCCGTCCGCCACGTTGCGGACCTGAGCCCACGAGATCGTCCGCGTGTCACGCGACATGAAGACGCTCTCGACCATCTCAACCGCCTTCTGCTTGGCGACCGGTAGGCCGGTGGCCGCGTTCACCTGGTGCATACCTTGGAGGAAGACAGAGGCCATGGCCAACATGCCGACGGTGAGCAGGCCGAGGGAGAACAGCGCCTCCATCAACATGAATCCGCGGGCCCCGTCGGGGCCGCTCTCGCGGCGTGTCGTCGAGGATGAGATCGTCTTCAATTCGCCAGCCATTCGGTGCCGTTCCAGTTGTAACCGCTGACTCGGCCGGTGCCACCGAAGATGGTGACGGCCCGTTGCGACTGCGGCTGTCCCGGGACGGCGACGAAAAGGTTGCCGCTCGTTACGGCGCCGACGGCATCGGCGAACCGGCCGTTCGGAAGGAATCGCGCCGTCTGGCCCGCGAAGGAGTTCGTTCCGAGCAGGCCGAAGCCGTCAGGTGTGTCGGGCACCGTAGTGGAGAAGCAGAACTGAGCGTTACCCTCGAGAAAGTACTGGTTCAGCGTCGTCTCGCCGTTCGGGAACTCCCAGCGGATCGTCCGGATCTCGTTGGGAGGGATGAATTGCAGCTCAATCGAGTGTTGCTGGCTGATCGCCATGTTGCGCGCCAGTCGGATCTGAGACACGACCTGCTGCATCGCCGCCGTGCCCTTCATTGCCCGCATGGATGTCGAGAAACTGACGCCGGTGATGCCCGCCACGGTCATGAACATGGCGACGGTGATCATGAACTCCGGCAACGAGAATCCCGCCGCTGAGCGAGGTCGTTTACCTAGGGTTGTCCAGGCCATTCTGAATGTCCTTCCGTTGCGCCTGAGAGCAGAGACCATGACCGAGACCGTCCGTCGCGTGTCGTGCGCCGTTCGGGTCCTGTAGTCGCTTTCTAACGACCAGAGCTAAAGCAAGAGCGCTGCCAAAGACCGGACAACCTCCGGCATGCGAGTTGTAAGCCATTGCAAAAACATACTTTGTTGAGATTATTGCCAGATCGCCGTGTGGTGAAAATCCGTGTTTGTGCGGTGTAACAAATTACGAATCTGTACGGTGAGGGGACGTGTTCATCATTTTGCACACGTCTCGTGCCCGCCGTCGCAGGAAGCCGTTGAATTCGCCGTTATACTGTCCGGCGGTCGTGCCGCATGCGAGGGAGCCGGACGGTGTGATCGCCCTATGCCCTGACCCCGAAGTCGGTATGCTCGCTCCTGCACGAGCGAGAGGCCGGAGAAGACGCCCCATGATGATCATCAAGCACTACAGCAGTTCTGTCGTAGCCGTCACCTTGATTTCGTTAGTGGGCCTGGCCATCGCGTCCGGCGCCGCGGCGCAGACATCCGACGCCGCGACCCGATTCGTCGAAGTCGCCGGCGGCTACCGGCTCGTGCCGGATATCACCTACGTGCGGGCCGGCGGGGTCGACTTGAAACTGGACCTCTATTAGGCGCGCGGCGCCGACTCGGCCCCGGTGCTCATGTATATCCACGGCGGCGGATGGACCAACGGCAGCAAGGAGAGCTCCGCGCTGACCTTCCTTCCCTATCTCGAGATGGGCTGGTCCGTCGTCAATATCGAGTACCGCATGGCGGATGTGGCGCACGCCCCCGCCGCTGTCGAGGACTGTCGCTGCGCCTTGCGGTGGGTCTATCGGAACGCCGAGCGATACAACTTCGACGTCGAGCGCATCGTGGTGACCGGCAACTCCGCGGGAGGCCATCTGTCACTCACGACCGGCATGGTGACCGCTGACGCGGGACTCGACCGCCAGTGCCCCGGCGACCGCAACCGCGCCTGGTCGACCGGCACCACGTCGATGGCGGAGCTGAAGGTGCCGCGATCATCAACTGGTATGGCATCACCGACGTCGTAGGGCTGATGCACGGCCCCCCAGGGTCGTCCGGGAATTTCACCGAAGCGTGGCTCGGCAGCCGCAGCGACCGCGCCGAGGTCGCCGCGCGGGTCTCCCCCCTGACCTACGTCCGGTCGGACATGCCACCGGTGCTGACCATCCACGGCGACGCCGACCCGATCGTCCCCTACGACCACGCGGTGCGCCTGCACCGGGCGCTCGATGGAGCGCGTGTCCCGAACCAGCTCGTGACGGTGCCTGGCGGGGGCCACGGCGGGTTCTCCCGCGACGAGAGCGTCCGAATCTACGAGACGATTCGAGCGTTTCTCCGCGAGCACAGGTCATGTAGCCGGCTCGACCGGGCGGCGTGTGCTCAAAGAAGCGCGAGAGCCAGAACGCCCGCTTCATGGCCCCGCGGCACTATCTTGTTCTCATCGGCGCCGCCACTCGATGGATCGATGTCTTGGAGGCGGGCCCGAAGAGCTGCGATTTCGGCCTGGAGCCCGGGACACATCTGCGATTGGCCAGACGGGGTCGGATGGTCCACCCGTCGACGTCATGAGACTGAGCCTGAATCTCTGGCCCAACCACACCGCGTGACTTGATGATTCCGGCGAAATAGGTATCCACGGTGGCTCGACATGCGGCCACTCGGCCAGACCAGAGCAGAAGTTGGCAGAACCCTCGGCGGTTGTCAGGCGCTCGCGGGCCGTTCGGCAGCGTGTCGGGCCACTCGAGCCGACGCCGGCGCCGATACAGACACGTCGACCGGTCCGCCGTGGCGCCCTAATAGGCTGCCGATCGCCGTCTGGAGCGCTGCGCCGTCGAGCGGTTTTTGAAGAACATAGGACGCATGAGAGCGCCCCCGTGGCTCGGGTCCTCCCTGTGCCGGTTATCATAACGCCCACTATGACAAATATCTTCGTCGTAGTACATTCGCAAGCCATCGGCAAATTGTGTTTCGTCGTACGTCGATCGCAGTACCGGCCTGTTTGCCGGACGCAATCGATCACGGACAGTACGGACAGCGTTTCTGACCGCCGTTGTGAATTTTGGGCCGGTGTTTTTCTGATGGGAATAGATTCCAGCGGCATCATCAATCGCGAAAAAACTTTTCCGGACGGGCCCTTCGCAATCTCCTGAACGCTGTGTCGCTGACCGTATCGAAAAATCAGCAGGTCACCTGCCCGCAGATTCTGTTGTTCACAAATGTTGACCGGACTTCCCTCGCGGAAGCTGTGCGCGAGCGCTCGACTCGGACCATACTATGCGCTCACCGAATCACGAGAAACCGTCATGACTATCCCGACCCACGACGCACGCTACACCCGCCGCGAAGCCTTGGGGCTCCTCAGCACCGCCGCCGGCGCCGGCGTGGTCGCTGCCGGTACCGGTTCCCTGCCGCTCCAGGCTCAGCAGCGTTTCACCAGCGTCGAGACGCCGACCTTCCCAGCGGGCGCGGTCATCCGAACCCTACAGGGTGACCTCAGCCCGAGCGATCTGGCCAACGGCGCCACCCTCTTCCATGAACACGTCGGCCGAGATGACATCGACTTGGCCGTCAACGAGCTGCGCGAGTGCGCGTTCAACGGACTCGGCTGTATCGTTGATGCGGCGACCGGTCGCCGCACCGCGGCTCAGGTGCGCAACCTGAACGCCATCGCAAGCCAGAGCGACGTGCGGATCGTGATGGCCGGCGGGTACTTCGAAGACATCGGCTTCTCGATCTACCCGGTGCGCGTGGCGGAGATGTCGGAGGACCAACTGGTCGAAGAACTGGTCAGTGACGCGACGGCGCAGCGTTGGGGCGCTTTCGGCGAGATCGCGTCCTCTCTTGAGATGCGTCCGGATGAGCGCAAGGTGCACCGCGCCGTGGCCCGCGCCCACCTGCGCACTGGTCTCCCGATCTTCACGCACACGCCGCATGAGAGCTGTCCGAGCTGCGCCATGGACCAGATGGACACCATTGAGGGACAAGGTGTCGACTTCTCGCACGTCGTCATCGGGCACATGGCGACCATCAAGCCGGAGCACGACCCACTCGGGACCCACAAGGAAGTGGCCCGGCGTGGCGCGTTCATCGGGCTTGACACCCTGGGCCACGAAATGGGCCGATCGGACATTCCCGCTCACGACAAGGTACGGATGGTCCAAGACCTGCTCGAGGCCGGCCTCGAAGATCACATTCTGCTCTCGTCCGATCAGGGTAACGTGCGCCAGTTCAATCGGTATTACGGCCACGGATGGGCATCGGTCCTGATGCAGTTCGTACCCAAACTGCGATTCGCGGGTGTTCCGGAGGAGGCGATCCGCAAGATTCTGGTGGACAACCCGCGACGATTCCTCGCATTCGTTCCGAAGGGGTGAGGTCGGAGACCACCGCACCACCCGAGACCTTGATTCCACGCTGGCCCCTCAGAAACGTTCCGACGCCCTTGCGCTCCATATCGCCCGGTATCACCGTGACCGCCCTGGTGGCGGTGCTGATCATCTCGGCCGGTCGCGCCCCGGCTCAACCTGCCAGGGCAGCCGGTGGGAACCCGTCGCTCGTCGTCGTCACGTTCGCCAACATCGGTGGCGCGCCTGACGACGACTGGATCGGCGAAGGCATCGCGGAAAGCCTGGCGACCGCACTGGGTAATGGGGTGCGAGTTGAGTCTGTCGTCCTCGGCGAACAGCGCGGTGCAGCGCGGATCGTCCAGGGCACTCATGAGCGGATCGGCTCCCGACTCCGGATCACGGCGCTCGTGACCGAGACCGACTCTGGCCGCGTCCTCGGCTCGGCCCTTGTCGACGGTGAGCTCAGTGACCTCTTCGCGTTGCAGGACGAACTGGCCGCGCAACTGGCTGCCCGTCCCGTCGTCGAACCGCCCACACAGAACGAGGAGGGCCCCGCGCCGACCTCGCCCCCGCCAAACGGCGGTATCCCATCCGATGTCTCCGGGCGGCCATCTGGCCCGAGACCGGGTGTCGCAGGCTTTGCCCTGTCCCCGCGCGGGATCATCGACGGGCCGCCCCCCCCGGAGTTGCCGGCCATGGTGGCGCGCAACGCCCGGGGCGAGACCACGATGCGAGCGACACGCATCCGGGAACCCATCGCGCTGGACGGACGACTCGATGAAGGCGTCTACCGTTCCATCCCGGCCGTCAGTGGCTTCATCCAACAAGAGCCGGACGAGGGCGTGCCGGCCACCGAAAGCACCGATGCGTGGATATTCTTCGACGACGACACGATCTACATCGCGGCTCGGTGCTGGGACTCGCAACCGGACCGGATGGTCGCCAACGAGATGCGTCGGGACAATCTGGGCATCTTCCAAAACGAAAACTTCGCGGTCGTCCTGGACACCTTCTACGACCGACGCAACGGGTACATGTTCCATACCAACCCGTTGGGGGGCATGTTCGACGGGCAGATCACGGCCGGGAACATGAACCGCGATTGGAACGGGGTGTGGGACGTCAGAACCGACCGATTCGACGGCGGGTGGACGGTCGAAATCGCCATTCCCTTCAAGACGGTGCGGTTCAGCCCCGGCGCGGCCCAGACCTGGGGCGTCAACCTGCGGCGGATCGTACGCTGGAAGAACGAAATCTCGTATCTCACGGCCGTCCCCGCGGCCTACGGCCTGGCCGGCATCATGCGGTTGGCGGTCGCGGGCGCCGTTGTCGGCGTCGAGGCGCCCCCCGGCGGCGGCAACCTCGAGCTCAAGCCCTATGTTATCTCTGATCTGACCACCGACCGGCTGGCCACACCGGCCTTCGCGAACGCGCTCGATGGCGATGCCGGATTCGACGTGAAGTATGGGGTTACCCAGGGGTTGACGGCCGATTTTACGTACAACACCGATTTCGCGCAGGTCGAGGTGGACGAACAACAGGTCAACCTGACCCGTTTCAGCCTGTTTTTTCCAGAGAAGCGGGAGTTCTTCCTCGAGGGGCAGGGCATTTTTGACTTCGGGGGCGGCCGGGGCTTCAGCGGCCGCGGTCCCGGCGGCCCGCGAGTCGGGGGGGCCAGCAACACCCCCATCCTCTTCTTCAGCCGCCGCATCGGACTCGACGGCGGTCTGCCGGTTCCGATCGACGCAGGTGGGCGCCTCACCGGGAAAGTTGGCGCCTACAGCATCGGCTTGCTCGACATCCGAACCGGCTCCGAGGGCACGTCGGGCGCGCGGCCGACGAATTTCGGCGTCGTCCGCATCAAGCGTGACATCCTGCGCCGCAGCAGCATCGGAGCCCTCGCCACCCATCGCTCGGTCGCGGTCTCGGGTGACGGGTCAAACCAGCTGTACGGCGTAGACGCCACATTCGGCTTCTATGACAACCTCAACCTGAACGCCTACCTCGCCCAAACCGAAACGCCAGGCCGCGACGGCGACGCCACGAGTTACCGAGGACAAGTCGACTACAACGGCGACCGCTACGGCCTGCAGGCCGAGCGGCTGGTGGTCGACGAGGACTTCAACCCGGAGGTCGGCTTCCTGCGACGAACCGACTTCCAGCGAAACTTCACCTCAGGCCGGTTCAGCCCGCGGCCCAGTGGCCTCGCCTCGGTGCGGAAGCTGACCTGGGAGGGCAGTTTCGACTACGTCACCAACGGGGCCGGCCGGGTGGAGACCCGCATCGCGACCGGGGCGTTCGGCGCCGAACTGGAGAACAGCGACCAGTTCCTGTTCGAGGCCTCGCACAACTACGAGTTCCTCGCCGACCCGTTCGACATCGCCACCGACGTGGTTATTCCGGGCGCCGGCTACACCTTCACGGACACACGCGCCTCCTACGCCTTCGGCGCCCAGCGGCCGGTCTCCGGCACGTTCTCAGCGTCGCACGGGGGCTTCTTTGGGGGTACCAAGACCGCCGTCGGGTTCAGCCGCGGTCGGATCGGCCTCTCTCCCCAGTTGTCAGTCGAGCCAAGCGTCGAACTCAACCGGGTCGACGTCCCGTCCGGTCGGTTCACCACGGCGCTCGTGACGAGCCGGGCCACCTTCACGCTCAACCCTCGGGCGTTCCTCAGCGCCCTGCTGCAATACAATTCGAGCGTCGCGTCGCTGTCGACCAATATCCGGCTGCGGTGGGAATACCAACCCGGTAGCGAGCTGTTCGTGGTGTACACGGACCTGCGGGACACTCTCGGCCCCCACTTTCCGGAGCTGGAGAACCGAGCCGTGGTCGTAAAAGTGAACCGCCTGTTTCGGTTCTGACCCGCCCACGCCAAGGTATCCTTGTGACGATGAAACTGCTGTTGGCAAACCCGCGCTGCTATTGCGCCGGTGTCGATCGCGCGATTCAGATCGTCGAATTGGCCCTGAAGCAGTTCGGGGCGCCGGTCTACGTGCGCAAAGAGATTGTTCACAACCGTCATGTCGTCGGATGGCTCCGTGAACGGGGCGCGGTGTTCGTAGACGAGCTCGGCGAGGTCCCGGAAGGCGCGCTGGTGGTCTTCAGCGCTCACGGCGTCGGTCCTTCGGTGAACCAAGAGGCCGAGCGACGGGCGCTGCGGGTGATCGATGCCACGTGCCCGCTGGTGAGCAAGGTGCACGCAGAGGTGGAGCGCTTCGTCGACGAGGGGTATCACATACTCTTGATCGGTCATGCCGGTCACGAGGAGGTGGAGGGCACGATGGGCCACTCGCCCGACCACACGACGTTGATCGAAAACGTCGACCACGCCCGCACGACACCGATACCAGAGCATCACAAACTGATGGTCTTGACGCAGACCACGCTCAGCATGGACGACACCCAGCACGTCGTCGACGCGCTGCGCGATCGTTTCGCCCACCTCGAGTTGCCACCGGCGGACGATATTTGCTACGCCACGCAGAATCGGCAGAACGCCGTCAAGGCGATGTGCGATAGCGGTATCGGACTGCTGTTGGTTGTGGGGTCCGAGAACTCCAGCAACGCCGCCCGACTGGCCGAGATCGGGGCCGTGCGTGGGATTCCCAGTCATTTGATCAACAGTCACGACGATGTGAACCCCTCTTGGCTGGGCGGTGTCGTCAGGGTGGGCGTCACCGGCGGGGCCAGCACCCCGAGTTCGGTGGTGCATGATGTCGTGGCACGGCTCGAAAA
Organism: Vicinamibacterales bacterium; assembly: GCA_029940535.1. GTDB lineage: Bacteria > Acidobacteriota > Vicinamibacteria > Vicinamibacterales > UBA8438 > UBA8438. The sequence goes on along the minus strand of JAPYUM010000039.1, from coordinate 23,373 downwards.
GCTCGGTGTATCCGATGTGGAACCGTGCGTGACGGCTAAAGAAAGCACCGTGTTCCAACTGCCGATGGCGCTTCAGCGCTAGATCGTGGTGAACGTGCAAGCAAAAGCCTCGATCCTCCGGATACAGCCAGTTCGCGAGTCCGCCGTTGGCTGGTGGACGCCGGACGGCGTCCGAGCCCCTGAAGTGGGCGGGGACGCCGTGGTGCGCGCGGTCCATCATGTAGCCTCGCCGGTCCGGCTCGTTGACGTGGACGGACAGCTTGCGGTCGCCCACGGCGGCACCGCCACCTTGGAGGCCGAGGCAGCCGCCGCATCAGGCGCGCGGCGGCTCGTGGGCTACGCGCCGGCGCTACGACCGGACCAGCTCGGCGACCCCGGATTCTGCGCCACGCACGGGCTGATCTATCCCTATGTCGCCGGCGCCATGGCCAATGGCGTCGGGTCCGAGGCGGTCGTCGAGGCGATGGCCCGGGCGGGGATGGTCGGTTTCTTCGGTGCCGCCGGTCTGTCGCCCGAACGCATCGAGGCGGCCATTGACCGTATTCAGCACACCGTGGGCGACCGGCCCTACGGGTTCAATCTGATCCACACCCCGGCCGAGCCACAGAGCGAAGCGGCCGTCGTCGCACTCTATCTTCGTCGTGGCGTTCATCTCGTCAGCGCGGCGGCCTACATCGATCTGACCCTCCCGCTGATCCGATATCGCGTCGCCGGAATCCATCGTGATGCGGAGGGCGCGGTGGTCACGCCCAACAAGGTGATCGCGAAGGTGTCGCGGGTCGAGGTGGCGCGCAAGTTCTTCGCGCCGCCCCCGGTCGAGCTGCTGACCACCTTGGTCGCGGAGGGGCACATCGACGCCAGCCAGGCGGACATGGCGGCTGAGATCCCGGTCGCGGAGGACCTGACGGCGGAAGCGGATTCCGGCGGGCACACCGACAACCAGCCGGCGATCTCCCTGGTGCCAACCATGCTGGCCCTGGCCGACGATATGCAGACCCGACACGGCTATCGAACGTCGTTACGGGTCGGCGCCGCTGGCGGTATCGCCACGCCGGAGTCGGCGGCGGCCGCCTTCGCCATGGGGGCCGCGTTCGTGCTCACGGGTACCATCAATCAGTCCTGCGTGGAAGCTGGTACGTCGCCGGTGGTGCGCGAGATGCTCGCGCGCTCGGGCCAGGCCGATGTCACCATGGCCCCAGCCGCGGACATGTTTGAGATGGGCGTGCAGGTTCAGGTCCTCAAGTGGGGTACGATGTTTGCGGTTCGAGCCCGCAACCTGTACCGTTTGTACCGTACGCATGCGTCGCTGGACGAGATTCCCGCCGCGACCCGGCAGGTTCTCGAGCGAGACTACTTCCGCTCGACCCTGACCGAGGCGTGGGCCAGCACGCGGGCATATTTTGCGGTCCGCGACCCGGCCCAGGTGGCGCGAGCGGAAAGCGATCCGAAACACCGGATGGCGCTGGTCTTTCGGTCGTATCTCGGCCAGGCATCCCGCTGGGCGAATTCTGGCGAGGCCTCGCGCAAGGGCGACTACCAGATCTGGTGCGGACCGGCGATCGGCGCGTTCAACGAGTGGGCCCGGGGCTCATTCCTGGAAGCCTCGGATCGACGTGACGTGGTGACGCTGGGGATGAACCTGCTCGTAGGCGCGGCAGCGCTGGCGCGGGTGGGATGGCTACGGGCACAGGGGGTGTCGTTGCCGCGGGCGGCACGGCGGTTCCAGCCACGCGACCGGGCGGACCTTGCCGCCCTTGTTGCCTGCGAATGAGGAAGATAACTGTTGGCGCCACGGGGAGACAACGAGACGGCCACCCAGAGCCCCATTGCCATCGTCGGCATGGGATGTCTGTTTCCTCGGGCTCAAGGGCTCCAGGAATACTGGCGTCTGATCCGCACGTCGGAGGACAGCGTCACCGACGTTCCCCCGACGCACTGGTCGCTTGACGACTACTTCGACCCCACCCCCGGCCGGGCCGACCTGACCTACTGTCGCCGCGGCGCGTTTCTCTCACCCACCACATTCGATCCGACCGAATTCGGGATCCCTCCGGCTGTGCTGGAGGCGACGGATACGGCGCAGTTGCTCGGGCTCATCGTGGCCAAGGCGGCGCTCGAAGACGCGGGTTACGGGCCCGAGAGCGACTTCGACCGCACCCGGGCCAGTGTCATTCTCGGGGTCACCGGCACGCTGGAGTTGGTCATCCCGCTCGGGGCACGATTGGGCCACCCGAAGTGGCGTCGCGCGATGCGTGACGCCGGTGTCCCCGAGCACCTCGTGGAGACGGTGATCGATCGGATCGCGGACGACTACGTGGGGTGGCAGGAGAACTCGTTCCCCGGTCTCCTCGGCAACGTGGTTGCGGGCCGCATCGCCAACCGACTCGATCTCAGAGGCACGAACTGCGTCGTGGACGCGGCCTGCGCGAGCTCGCTCGGCGCCATCCACCTGGCGATGCTCGAGCTGGCGACCGGACGGACCGACATGGTCATCTCAGGCGGCGTCGACACGCTCAACGACGTCTTCATGTTCATGTGCTTCAGCAAGACCCAGGCGCTGTCAGCAACGGGAGACGCCAGGCCGTTCGCCAAAGACGCCGACGGCACCGTGATCGGCGAAGGTCTGGGCATGGTGGTCCTCAAGCGTCTGGCGGATGCCGAACGCGACGGTGACCGTATCTACTCGGTGATTCGCGGAATCGGCACCTCGAGCGACGGCCGCTCGCAGAGCATCTACGCCCCCCGCGCGTCGGGACAGACCCGGGCGCTCCGCGACGCCTACGCGGTCAGCGGGGTCGACCCGTCGACGGTACAACTGGTCGAGGCCCACGGAACCGGCACGACGGTCGGCGACGCCGTCGAGTTCGACGCGCTCAGATCGGTGTACGCCGCGGCACAATCCGACGGACCGTGGTGCGCGCTCGGTTCGGTCAAGTCGCAGATCGGGCACACCAAGGCCGCCGCCGGCGCCGCGGGACTGATCAAGGCGGCACTGGCCCTGCACCACAAGGTGCTACCGGCGACGATCAAGATCAGCGAGCCCAATCCACGCCTCGAGATCGACGACAGCCCGTTCTACCTCAACACCGAGACCCGGCCGTGGCTTGGGGCACACGGCCATCCGCGCCGGTCGAGTGTGAGTGCCTTCGGATTCGGCGGAAGCAATTTTCACGCGGTGCTCGAGGAGTACACCGGCCAGGACGCGAGTGCGGCGTGGGACGGCTCGACCCAGCTCGTGGCCCTGTCAGCCGACACCATCGAGCCATTGCGAGACGGTCTGAACCAATGGCGCGCGTTCATCGATGAGCCCGCCTCGGCGGACGCGCTGGCGTTCCGCGCGCTCGAATCGCGGGGCACATTCTCGCCCGATCACGCGTTCCGCCTGCTCATCGTGGTTGCCGCTGGGGCCGACCCGATCCGACTCTTCGCCGACGCGACCGCGGCGCTGGCGGCCAAGGGGCACGAGCAGTCGTGGACCCGGCCGGGGGTGTTCTTCGGTGGCCCACAGCGACCAGGTCGACTCGCGTTCCTCTTTCCTGGACAGGCCAGCCAGTACGTTGGCATGGGCCGGGACCTGACGTGCATCTTCCCCGAGGCGCGGGAGGCGATCGCCCAAGCGGATGCGGACGCGCTGGCGCACGGCGCGGGGTGCCTGAGCGACCGCATTTTCCCAAACCCGGTCTTTGACGCCGGCGCCCGTCTGCAACAACAGGCCGCGCTCACCCGAACCGATGTCGCCCAACCGGCTATCGGGGCCGTGAGTCTGGCCATGCTGAGAGTCCTCCACCGATTCGGTGTGCGACCCGACTGCACGGCCGGCCACAGCTACGGCGAGCTGGTCGCGCTGCGGGCCGGGGACCGGATGGATGACGACGCCCTGCGGAGCCTCTCGACGCTCCGCGGCCAGCTGATGGCGACGGGACCAAGTGACCGCGGGACGATGGTCGCGGTGCAGGCACCCTTGACTGAACTGGACACCATGCTCGCCGACGAGAGCATCGACGCGGTGCTGGCCAACCGCAACAGCCCGTCGCAGGGCGTGTTGTCTGGCACGCGTGACGCGATCGCTCGGGCAGTACGGGCCTGCGCCGATCGAGACTGGCGAACCACGCCGTTGCAGGTGGCCGCCGCGTTCCACAGCCCGCTGATGCAGGACGCCGTCGACCGATTTCGACATGGTCTCGACGACATCGAGTTCTCGGCCGGGGCGCTACCGGTGTATGCCAACTGCTCGGCGGAACCCTACGGCCCGGACGCCGCGACCGTCCGCGACACACTGGCCCGGCAGTTAGTGACCCCCGTGAACTTCGTCGACGAGCTCGAGCATCTGTATGCGGCGGGGGTTCGAACATTCGCGGAAGTCGGTCCGGGCAACGTCCTGACCAGTCTGGTTCGCGCGACCCTCGGCGACCGGCCGCACGACGTCGTCGCGATAGACGCCACGTGCGGACGAGGGTCCGGCATGACCGACCTGGCTCGGTTGCTCGCGCACCTGGGTGCCCTGGGTCATCCCGTCGATCTGACGGCGTGGGAACCACACGCTCGCAAGCCCCGTCAGCCCAAGATGAACATTTCACTGCTGGGGACGAACTACCGTTCACCACAGCCATCACCCCCCGAGACGCGGCCCACCGCGGACGTGTCGGAGCCCCATGGACCCCTTGACGTGAGCAAACCTGACCACACGATCGACGGTACGGCGCCCGACGTCCCCGCCGTCGAGGCCCCGCAGCCTCCAGTGTCCGCGCGCCACTACCAGTCCACCCCAGTCGCGTCTGTGCCGACGGAACCAGTCGGACCAGGCCAGTCCCCCCCGGCGGTGGGCGTGGCGGGCGTCCTGGAGGTCGTGCAGGAAGGGCTGCGGGCCATGCAGACGCTTCAGCAACAGACGGCGGAGGCGCATCTGCGGTTTCTCGAAGGGCAGGAGTCGGCGCACAGAACCATCCAGATGGTGATGGAGAGCCAGCAACGACTCGTCGATGGCGGCTCGAACATTCTGCGTCCGCCCGTGCCAGCGACCCACCAGCCGGCGGCCGGCGGGCCGGCGCCGACGCACACGCCGGTGGCGGTCGAACCGGTGGTGCCCGCCGCGCTCTCGCCGATCGCGCCCGCCCCCTCCCTACCCGTTACCCCGGAGGCCGCACCGGCGGACCCGTCCGATGGGGATAACGCGCGTGGCCAGGTTGACCCGGTCGACCAGGTCGAGCCGAGTCCGTCAGCCGTGGTCAGCGAGGCCGCGCGCCCGGCCGGCGCTTCGGTCGCCGCGGATACCTTGCTGGAGGTCGTCGCGGAGCTCACCGGTTACCCCATTGAAATGCTGGACCTCGACATGGATCTCGAGGCCGACCTCGGCATCGACTCCATCAAGCGTTTGGAAATTCTGGCCGGATTGCAGACCCGGCTTCCCGAGATGGCGGCGGTCGACTCCGCGTATGTCGGCAGCCTGCGCACGTTGCGCAACATCATCGACTACATGAGGACGAACGATGCATCGGTCGTCCCGCCGACAGCCGATGCCCCCTCGGTCGACGAACCCACACCGGTCGCACACGCGGTCCCGGGTGTGGCTCCGGAGCCGGCGAGCCAGGACCACACGGCACCAAGTGCCCCGCCCACTCGGCGGGTGTTGCGCGCCGTGGAATTGCCAGCACTCTCTGACAGTGGTCGGATCGAGCTCGCCGTCGGACGCGAGGTGTGGATCGTCGACGACGGCACCGGCTTGCCGCAAGCGTTGTGCGACCAGTTCGCCGCCCAGGGCCGCACCGCCCACGTCGTGGCAGCCGACGGTGACAACGGGAGTCATAGCACGGCCCGCATTGGTGGCCTCATCGTGCTTGGATCGCCTGATCCAATCGCGGCCCCGCTCTGGGGCGCAGCGTCCGAGACCCGGCTCAAGAACGCGTTCGCGCTCACCAAGCGGGTCGGCCCGATGCTGCGCGAGGCGGCGGCTGGTGGCGGCGCCCTGCTGGCGACCGTCTCTCGCATGGACGGCGCGTTCGGCGTCACTGGCGGCGAGTTCGACGCGGTTCAGGGCGGTCTGGCCGGTTTGACCAAGACCGCGTCTCGGGAGTGGCCGGCTCTACGCTGCAAGGCCCTGGACGTGTCCGCGGCCTGGGCTGACCACGAACAGGTGGCCGCCGCCATCGCGCGCGAGTTGGCTGCCGACGGCCCCATCGAGATCGGGTTGGACGGGCGCCGTCGTCGCGGTCTCGATCTGATACCGGTCCCGGTCACGTCGGGGCGACCCCGATGCGCACACGGCGACGTCGTGGTCCTCACCGGCGGAGCCCGCGGCGTGACGGCCGCCGTCGCCGTCGCGCTCGCCACCGAGAGCCAACCGACACTTGTGCTGCTGGGGCGCTCCCCCGCTCCAGAGCCGGAACCAGCCTGGTTGAACGGCGTGGGCGGCGAGGCGGACATCAAGCGCGCATTGCTCGAACATGGGTTCAAGGGCCGCGTGACGCCAGCCCCAACCGACCTGGAACTCGCGTATCGACACCACATCGCGAATCGCGAGGTCGCCGACACGATCACCCGTATCGAGCGGGTCGGGGGCCGCGCGGTGTATCGCTCGGTTGATGTGCGAGACGGTGACGCTGTCGCCGCAGCGATCGCCGACATCCGTCGCAGCCTCGGTCCGATCCGCGGACTCATCCACGCCGCGGGTGTGCTCGAAGATCGATGGATCGACGACAAGACGGTCGAGCAGTTCGCACGGGTGTTCGACACGAAGGTCGCCGGCCTCCGTCACCTCCTCGACGCCATCGAGCCGGAGGCGTTGGCGTTCCTGGCCCTGTTCTCCTCGGTCAGCGGGCGTTTCGGCCGACAGGGGCAGGTCGACTACGCCATGGCCAACGAAGTGCTCAACAAGGTGGCGCAGCGTCAGACCTCACTGCGTCCGACCTGTCGCGTGGTCGCGATCGATTGGGGCCCCTGGGACGGTGGAATGGTCACCCCGGCCCTCAAGCGCGACTTCGTCCGGGCGGGCGTCGGCGTCATCTCGCTCGAGGCCGGTGCGCGGAGCCTGCTCGACGAGTTGGCGTGCACCGAGACGGGCGCGACCGAGGTGGTGATCGGCGACGTGCTACCGGAGCCAGCCGGCGACGACGCAGCACGTCGCACACGGCCGGCATCGGCCGCCCAACCAGGGCTGTCCCCGGTGTTCGAACGCCGGCTGGACATCGACCGGCACGCGTTCCTGAACTCTCATGTCATCGGTGGGTATCCCGTCCTGCCGGTGGCGGTCATGCAGGAGTGGCTCGGTCACGGAGCGCTGCACGACAACCCGGGGTTGCTCCTGGGCGGATTCACGGAGTTTCGCGTGCTCAAGGGCGTGATCCTGAGCAACGGCCCACGCGATCTCCGGGTGGTGGTGTCCAAAATTCGCCGGCACGACGAGTCCTTCGAGGTCGATGTCGAGCTACGGAGCGGAGCGGACGACGACGAGACCGCCCACGCGCGGGCTCGTGCGGTCCTGCTGTCGACGCTCCCGACCCCACCCGAGTATGCGCGGCCTCCACGGCTCGACGAGCAAAACTACGGCTACAGCGTGGACGCCGCGTATCGTGAAGTGCTCTTTCACGGTCCGCACTTTCATGGCATCGAACATATTGACGGATACTCGGCGGACGGGATCGTCGCCCACGTGCGTTCGGCCCCAGCTCCCGCGGACTGGATGGACGACCCGCTGCGTTCCGTCTGGTTGGGCGACCCGCTCATTGTGGATGCCGGACTCCAGTTGGGCATCCTCTGGTGTCACAAGGCGCTCGGTTGCGTGTCGTTACCGACATTCGGGGCCCGATACCGACAATACACGGCCACGTTCCCGACCGACGGCGTCGTCGCGGCACTTGAGATCCGAGAACAGAGTCCCCAGCGCGTCACGGGCGACATCACCTTCCTCGATGCGGGCGGGACGGTCCTGGCACGGATGGAAGGGTACGCGTGGACCGTAGATCCCTCCCTGCGTGACGCCTTCCGCCCCCTGGTGGCCCAGTCTGGCGGTTCTCGAACGTCCGACGTTCGATGACCGCCGCCCCGATCGCCGTGGTCGGGCTTGGCGGTCTGTTTCCCCAAGCGCCCGACCTCGACACCTTCCAGCGCCATATCCGAACCCGACACGATGCATCCCGTGTCGCGCCGCCGGGACGGTGGGTGCTCGACCCCGAAGAGGCGTATCACCCCGACCTCGCCCCGGACACCGTCTACTCGACCCGCGCCTGTTTCGTCGAGAACTTCGCGTTCGACGCGGCCGGGCTCAACCTGGACGCGGACACGTTGCGTGGGCTGGATCCACTCTACGAGATGGTGCTCCACGTCGGTCGCCAGGCATTCGCCGACGCCGCCACCGACAGACTGGACCGCCGGCGCGTTGGTGTGACGCTGGCCGCGATCGCGCTCCCGACCGACGGGGCATCCGCGATCACCAGCGACATACACGGCCGGGCGTTCGAAGCCGCCTTGCTGGGGCCGGCCGCAACGCGGACGCCGCGCCCGGCGCCGCTCTCGTCTCCGCTCAACGCACGCGTAACCGCCCGACCGGCCAGTCTGCTGGCACAGGCGCTGGGGCTGGGCGGCGGGAGCTGCACCCTCGACGCGGCGTGCGCGTCGAGTCTGGTTGCGGTGAAGCTCGCGTGCGACGAGCTGAACGCGGGTCGCACCGACGCCATGCTCGCCGGCGGCGTGTCCCGACCCGAGAGCCTCTACACGCAGATGGGCTTCTGCCAATTGCGGGCACTCTCGCCCTCCGGAGTGTGCCGGCCGTTCAGCGCCGACGCCGACGGCCTCGTCGTCGGCGAGGGCGCGGGCATCGTGGTCCTCAAACGACTGGATGACGCCCGGCGTGACGGCGACACCATCTACGGCGTGATCCGCGGCATCGGTCTGTCGAACGACATCGCCGGCAGTCTCCTCGCGGCCAATTCCGAAGGGCAGCTACGGGCCATGCGCGAGGCCTACCGTCAGGCCTCGTGGCGGCCCGACGACATCGATCTCATCGAGTGCCATGGCACAGGCACCCCACTCGGCGATACGGTCGAGGTCGAAAGCCTGCACGCCTTGTGGCAGCAGGCGTCGCCGCCGGTGGGGTGGCGCTCTGGCCAATGTGCCATCGGCTCCGTGAAGTCCAATATCGGGCATCTGTTGACTGCCGCCGGAGCCGCCGGCTTGATCAAGGTTCTGCTCGCCGTACGTGATCGGACCTTGCCGCCCTCGGCCAACGTCGACAGTGCCAACACGAGTGCCGCACTGGACCGAGGCCAGGACCAGACGCAGCGGCCGAGCCCGTTTCGCGTGCAGACGGTGGCCGAGCCGTGGGAGCGCCGCAGCCCCGAGACGCCGCGGCGGGCCGCCGTCAGCGCCTTCGGATTCGGCGGCATCAACGCGCATGTCCTGATCGAAGAGGAAGCAGCGCCGGCACCGGCGGTCGGTGCACGCGCCACACCTATGTCACCGACTCGTGGAAGACTACCGCGGCCAGACGCGTCGACCACTCCGGTCGCCATCGTCGGCATGGACGCGCACGTCGGCCGTCTCGATTCGCTCCAGGCGTTTCAGGAGGCGATGCTCCGAGGCGAGTCGGCGATCGAGCCGTGGCCGAATACGCGATGGCGCGGGCGTGACGATGACGCCCGAGCCGTCTGGGGGGGGCAGCCACCGTCCGGCGCATACATCGATGCCGCCTCGGTGCCGGTCGGCGCGTTCCGGGTACCGCCGAATGAGATTCCCGAGACCCTCCCCCAGCAGTGGCTCATGCTCCAATCGGTCGAACGGGCTCTCACGGACGCTGGAACACCGGGGCTGAGCGACAACCTCCGGACCGGTGTGATCATCGGCATGGGGCTCGACCTCAATACCACCAACTTCCATCATCGCTGGGCCCTGCTCGGACTGGCCCGAGAGTGGGCCACGTCGTTGGCACTGCACCTCGACGGCCCGCGATTCGACGCATGGGTCGCGACACTTCGAAACGAGTCAGGGCCGGCGTTGACCCCAGGCCGAGTGCTTGGCGCATTGGGCAACATCATTGCCAGCCGCATCGCTCGTGAGTTTGGGTTCGGCGGCGCCAGCTTTGCCATCTCGGCCGAAGAAGCCTCTGGAATTCGCGCGTTGGACGTCGGTCTGTCGGCGCTCCGGCGAGGCGAGATGGATACGGTCGTCGTCGGCGCGGTGGACCTCCCCGGCGACATGCGGGCGATGCTGGCGACCGGCGCGGTCCGTCCCTACTCACCGCGCAGCGAGGTAAATCCGTTCGACGTGGCCGCGGACGGCATCGTCGTCGGGGAAGGGGCGGCCACCGTGGTGCTCAAGCGGCTGCCGGACGCCGTCGGCGCCGGCGACCGGGTGTACGCCGTCATCCGCGGTCTAGGGGTCGCAGGAGGGTCGGCCCCGGGCCCCGACGCCAGCACGTATACCCGCGCGCTCGAGAGCGCGTATGCGGCCGCGCGCCTCGCGCCGGGGCGTGTTGGGTATCTGGAGACACACGGAAGCGGCGACCCGCGTGAGGACGCCGTGGAGACCGAGGCGCTGACCGACTTCTTTGGGGTCCACCATGACGCCGCCGCGGACGCGTCCTGCGCCATCGGCTCGGCAAAACCGACTGTCGGCCACACGGGGGCCGCGGCCGGGCTCGTGTCGGTCGTCAAGACCGCGCTCTGCTTGTATCAGGAACTGATTCCTCCGCTGTCTGGATTTCGCCAACCCGCGACACCGGCGGCCTGGAGCCGTGGGCCGTTTCACATGCCGATCCGAGCCCAGTCGTGGCTGCATGACCGCGCTGAGGGCCCCCGGTGCGCCGGCGTCAGCGTGATGACGTGCGACGGCGTGAGCGCTCATGTCGTGCTGGAAGGCGTCGAACGCCAGGCGGCGGCGCGGGTCGCGGAGCGTCGACAACCACTGGGCAGCAGAGACCAGGCGGTCTTCGGGGTGTCAGGCCGCGACACCAGTGAGCTTCTCGCTGGTCTGACGGCACTGCGGGCACTCGCGGGCGACACCGCCGACGAGACGGATATCGAGTCACTGGCCCGGCGCTGGCATGCCGCGCGGCACTCGCCGTCAGCCCCCAAAGCACTCGGTCTCGCCATCCACGCCACCAACGCCGCCCAACTGAGTCGAGCCATCGACCTAGCCGAGCGCGGGCTGCGGGCCGATCCGACAACCGCCATGCCTGGGCAGCACGGCGTGTTCTACTCACCGAACCCGCTCGGACCGAGCGGGCAGGTCGCTTTCGTGTTTCCCGGGTCCGGCAACCACTATGTCGGGATGGGCGGTGGTGTCGGCGTCCAGTGGCCCCACATCCTCCGCGATCTCGACGAGGGAACCGCGCATCTGTCCGATCACGTGTTGCCGCGACTCGTTACGCCGCGACGACATGACTGGCGCAATGGGTGGCGTCAGGCATCCGACGACGTCCTCGACCGAGACTTTCTGGCCATGCTGCTTGGCCAGGTCGCGCATGGCGTCGTGATGAGCGATCTGCTCCGCGGCCTCGGTCTCCAGCCGTCCGCCGCGATCGGGTACAGCTTGGGCGAATCAACGGCCCTGTTCGCGATGCGAGTCTGGCCCGAGCGCGACACGATGTATCGCCGGATGCGCCAGTCGTCACTGTTTCAGACCGAACTCGTCGGTCGGTGCGACGCCGCTCGCAGGGCGTGGCGTCTCGCCGACGGGGAGCCCGTCGACTGGCGCAGCGTCGTCATCAATCGCCCCGCGGCGGTGGTGCGAGGAGTCGTCGCCGGCGTCGACCGTGCGTATCTGCAGATCGTCAACACGACAGACGAGTGCGTGATCGGTGGCCAGCGTGCCGCGGTCGATGACGTCATCGCCACCCTCGGGTGCGAGGCTGTCGATCTGGCCGGCGCGTCGACGGTCCACTGCGCGGTCGCGCGACCGGCCCAAGACGCGTATCGCCAGTTGCATGTCCTGGCCACGACCCCGCCCGACGGCATCCGTTTCTACAGTGCCGCCCAGCAACGGGCCTATGCCGTTGACCGCGCCTCAGCGGCTGACGCGGTCGTGGCCCAGGCCGTGACGGGCATCGACTTCGCGGCGACGATTGAGCAAGCGTATGCGGATGGCGTTCGCGTGTTCGTCGAGGCCGGCCCACAGGCGTCGTGCTCACGCATGATCGGCAAGATCCTCAAGGGTCGTCCGCACCTGGCTCAGTCGGCGTGCGTGAAGGGCGAACACGATGTCACCACGGTGCTGCGGCTTGTAGCGTCCTTGTATACCGAACGCGTACTCCCCAATTTCGATGCTCTGTATGCCGACACCACGACCGCGCTCGGGCATCAATCGTCGGACGTGACGCACACTGCCGACACCACCACGACACGCATCGTCGTGCCCACGGGAGGACTATCTCCCCAGCCCCGGCTGCCGCCTCGGTGGCCAGACCCGCCTCCACGACCAGCCGCCACGGCGATCCCGATCCGACCACGACCGGACCGCTTCCCGGCGGAACACTCGCTTGGCCCCGCGGGCTTGGCGGGGGCGGTGACGGCGACAGCGAGCGCTCACGCGCACGACGCGTTCTTGCGTTACTCACACACGGCGATGGCCGGGCTGGGCGAAACACTGGCGTTGCAGGCCCGGCTGCTGGGCGCACTCGGCGAGCAGGATATCCAGCCCGTCTCCGCTCTGGTCCCGGCCGCGCCATCTGTCGTGGCCTATGACCGCAACCAGTGTCTGGAGTTCGCGACCGGTTCGGCCGAGAGAGTGCTGGGCCCCGAATTCGCCGCGCTGGACCGCTATCCCGTCCGCGTCCGTCTGCCCGACGAGCCGCTGATGCTGGTCGACCGTATCTTGAGCGTCGAGGGTGTGAAGGGTTCGATGCAGGGCGGCCGGGTGGTGACCGAGCATGACGTGCGACCCGACGCGTGGTATCTCGACGGCGCCCACATGCCGGTCTGCATCTCGGTCGAGGCGGGACAAGCCGATCTGTTTCTCTGCTCCTATCTGGGAATCGACCTGGAGGTGCAGGGCACACGATCGTATCGGTTGCTCGATGCCACCGTGACGTTTCACGGCGGACTGCCGCGACCCGACGATGTGGTCCGCTATGACATCCACATCGATCGCTTTGTCCGCCAGGGTGACACCTACCTGTTTTTCTTCTGGTTCGAGGGCACACTGGCGGGCCGTACCGTGCTGACCATGGAGCACGGCTGCGCCGGCTTCTTCACCGAACAGGAAACCGAGGCGTCCGGCGGCATCCTCCTGACGGCCGACGACCAGGCGCTGGCGCCCGGACGGCGCCCCGCGGACTGGCGGGAACTGGTGCCAATGCGGGTGGAATCGTATGCCGCGGCACAGATCGAGGCGCTACGCCGCGGCGACCTGGCCGAGTGTTTCGGCCCCCCGTTTGACCGCCTCGGTCTGCGGACTCCGGTGCGTCTACCCGGTGGACGTATGCGTCTCATCGACCGCGTGGTCGAGGTGGATCCGACCGGCGGCCGTTTCGGCCTCGGGCTGATCCGCGCCGAAGCGGACATTCGCGGGGACGAGTGGTTCCTGACCTGCCACTTCGTCGACGACATGGTCATGCCGGGGACGTTGATGTACGAGTGCTGCCTCCACACCCTGCGCGTGTTCCTCATGCGGATGGGCTGGGTCACCGAGCAGACCGGCGTGTCCTACGAACCCGTGCCGGGCGCGGCCAGCGCGTTACGGTGCCGCGGGCCGGTGACCCAGACGACACAGATCGTGACCTACGAGGTGTACATCACCGAGCTCGGGTACCGTCCTGAGCCGTTCGCGCTCGCCGACGCGCTGATTTACGCCGACGGGCACCGGATTGTCCAGTTCACCAACATGTCCCTTCAGATGACCGGGGCCACCCGCGAGCAGATCGAGACCACCTGGCGCCCGACGCAGGCCGCGGCGGGGTCGGTGTCCGTGGTCCCGCCTGACAGGGCTCTGGTCACCGCCATTGGCGATACCGCGGTCCCCGAGAGCCCGCGGCCGCCGCTCTATGACAACGACCGTATTCTCGCCTTCGCGGTCGGGAAGCCATCGGAGGCGTTCGGCGAACCCTACTGCGTGTTCGATGCCGACCGTCGTATCGCTCGACTCCCGGGGCCGCCCTTCAAGTTCCTCGACCGCATCACCGCGATTCACGCCGACGCGTGGGAACTCGCGCCGGGCGGATGGATTGAGGCCCAATACGACGTGCCGGAAGACGCCTGGTATTTTCGAGCGAACCGCCAGCGCGCGATGCCCTTCGCGGTGGTGCTGGAGATCGCGCTCCAACCGTGCGGATGGCTCGCCGCGTATCTGGGGTCGGCGCTGCGCAGCCGCGACGACCTGTCGTTTCGCAACCTCGGCGGTACCGCCACGCTGTATGAGGAGGTCTTCAACGACGCCGGGACGTTGACGGTGCGGGTCCGGATCACGAAGGTCTCCGAAGCGGCGGGGATGATCGTGCAGTCGTTCGACATGCAGGTCTGGCGGGCCGGCCGGATTGTCTACGACGGCGACACCCAATTTGGCTTCTTCTCCTCGGCCGCGCTGGCCCGACAGGTCGGCATCCGCGACGCGTCTGACCGGCGCTGGGTCCCACCCGCGGACGAAGTCGGGCGGGCGAGGCGCTTCGCGCTGGACACGTCCGCCCCGGTCACCCCGGACGACCCCGATGGACGAGCGCCCGACAACGGGCTCGTGTTACCGGCTCACGCGCTGCGGATGGTCGACGAGATCGAGCTCTTCGTACCGAATGGCGGACCGAACGGGCTCGGATTCATCCGGGGAGTCAAACAGGTCGACCCGCACGAGTGGTTCTTCGCCGCGCACTTCTACCAGGACCCGGTCTGTCCCGGATCTCTCGGCCTGGAGTCGTTCCTGCAACTCCTGAAGCTGGCCGCCCTCGACCGCTGGGGCGAGCGGGTACAACACACCCATCGCTTCGAACCGATCGCGCTCGGCCACACGCACACCTGGATCTATCGAGGCCAGATCGTTCCCCGCCACCGTCGGGTCGAAGTCGAAGTCGTCGTCACCGGGGTCGAGGAGGGACCGACCCCGATGATCACGGGTGACGGGTTCCTCTCGGTGGATGGGACCCCGATCTACGAAGTGCAGGCCTTCGGGATGCGGCTCGTCGTCTGACGGGTGCCATGCGATATTCACATGTCAACGTCGAGGCCATCGGCTACGAGCTGGCCCCGCATGTCGTCACGTCGGCCGCCCTCGAAGACCGTCTGGCGCCGATCTACGAGGCGTTGCGGCTGCCAACGGGTCAGATCGCGGCACTCACCGGTGTGCGCGAGCGCCGCTTTTGGGATGCCGACCAACGGATGTCCGCTGCCGCCGCCAAGGCGGGGCGGAAGGCACTGTCGGCGGCGGGCGTCGACCCCGACGAGATCGGCATGCTGGTCTACGGCGGTGTCTGTCGCGACAACTTCGAACCGGCCACCGCCTGCGCCACGGCGGACGCGTTGGGCATCCGAGGCGCGGCCATCGTCCACGACACCTGCAACGCATGCCTGGGCGTGATGAACGCCATGTTCCAGGTGGCCAACGCCATCGAGCTCGGGCAGATCCAGGCCGGCCTCGTCGTCTCCTGCGAGTCCGCGCGACACATTGTCGACCTGACCATCGCGCGTATGACGGCGGACCCGAGCATGGAGATGTTCAAGAAGTCCATGGCTACGATGACTGGCGGGTCTGGCGCCATCGGCGTCGTCCTGACCCACGCCTCGCGCTCGAACGCCGGCCACCGCCTGACGGGCGGCGTCGTGCGTGCCGCGCCGGAATACCACGCGCTGAGCCACTGGGGCGTCGACCCGGATGTCTCGACCGGCGACGCGATGGTCATGGAGACTGACGCGGTCGGGACCCTCACCCACGGCGTCGCCTTGGGCACGGACGCGTTCCGGGCGTTCGTCACCGAGCTCGACTGGCCCGGAGGGCCAGACCGCGTGATCTGCCATCAGGTCGGGGCCCCCCACCGCACGGCGGTCCTGGCCGCCATGAATATTCCGGTCGAGCGGGACTTCTCCACGTTTGAGTATCTCGGGAACATCGGGACCGTATCGGTGCCCATTACCGCCGCCATCGCCGACGAACGCGGCGAGCTCCAGCGCGGCCAGCGGGTCGGGTTCTTCGGGATCGGAAGCGGGTTGAACTGCCTGCTGCTTGGCCTCGAGTGGTGAGGGCCGCGTGGACCTGTCTGCCTGTCGCCCCCTCTATCCCTTCAAGAGCCACTGGCTGGATGTCCAGGGGCATCGTTACCACTACCTCGATGAAGGCACCGGCGACCCGATCGTCCTCGTGCACGGCAACCCCACGTGGTCGTTCTTCTTTCGGCGCCTGATTACCGAGCTTCGCGACTCGTATCGGGTCATCGCCGTCGACCACATCGGATGCGGGCCTTCCGACAAACCCAGCGATACCGAGTACCCGTATTGTCTCGAGCGCCGGGTGTCCGACCTCGAAGCGCTTGTCGAGCATCTCCAGCTCGGCGACAACCTGACCTTCGGCGTACACGACTGGGGTGGAATGATTGGGATGGCGTGCGCGCTACGCCGGCCCGCGCGGGTCACGCGCCTGGTGGTCTTCAACACCGCCGCGTTCCGGTTGCCGCCCGGCAAGGCTCTCCCGCTGCGTCTGTCGATGCTCCGCAACCTCACGACACTCGCGACACCGCTCGTGCGTGGCTTCAACGCCTTCTCCTATCTGGCGACGCACATGGCCTGCGTGACCCCGCTGCCGGCGGACGTCAGTCGGGCCTATCGGGCCCCATACGATTCGTGGGCGAACAGAATTGCCACGCTCCGATTCGTGCAAGACATCCCGTTGTCTCCGCACGACCGCAGCTACGCGCTGGTACGATGGGTCGAGGACCACTTGTATCAACTGCGCCACCTGCCCATGCTCATCTGCTGGGGCGAGCGCGACTTCGTGTTCGACGCAGACTTCCTGGCCGGCTGGCGTTCGCGGTTCCCGGAGGCGGTGGTGCACACCTTTTCCACCGCGGGCCACTACGTCCTCGAAGACGCGGGCGACCAGATTTGCCCCCTCGTCCACACGTTTCTGGACGCGCATCCGAGCCCAGCACCGGTGCCTGCCCCCGTGCCGCTGGACACGGCGCAAGGACCGCGGTCGTGACACCACCCGCATCGTCGACCGACCGCCGGACCGGTGACCACACGGTGAACATTGCCGGGCAACTCACGGCAGTGGCCGTGCGCACACCAGACAAACCCGCCGTCATCTGGACGGCTGGCCGGCAGGCGTCGGGCCAGACCTGCTACGCCCATCTCACGTTCAGGGAACTCGAACAGGAGACCGATCGTTATGCCCATGGTCTCGGGGCTGCCGGGATCACACGCGGCACCCGCACGATTCTGTTCGTGCCCCCCGGTCGGGACTTCTTTGCGCTGGTGTTCGCGCTCTTCAAGATTGGCGCGGTTCCGGTGATGGTCGACCCCGGGATCGGGCGGCAGCAGATGCGGCGGTGCCTGGCGGCTGTGCAGGGCGAGGCATTCATCGGCGTCCCGCTCGCACATCTGTTTCGCACGCTGTATCCGGGTTCGTTCAGCTCGGTTCGTGTGGCCGTCACGGTGGGGCGCCGGTGGGGCTGGGGCGGACTGCGGCTCGAGAACGTGCGCGCCGATCCATGGACGCCCTACGAAGCGGCGCCTACCCGGGAGACCGACGCGGCCGCCATCCTCTTCACCAGCGGCAGCACCGGACCCGCCAAGGGCGTCTTGTATGAACACGGCATGTTCGATGCGCAGGTGCGCTACCTGCGTTCCCACTTCGGGTACTCGCCGACCGAAGTCGACCTGCCGACGTTCCCGCTGTTCGCCCTCTTCGATGCCGCGCTCGGCATGACGGCGGTGATTCCAGACATGGACTTCACCCGCCCCGGCTCGGTGGTCCCACGCTCGATCATCGAGCCGATTCGCGACCACAGCGTCACGCACATGTTCGGGTCGCCCGCGCTGCTCGACCGGGTGAGCCGCTACGGCGAAGCCCACGGCACGTCCTTACCCACGCTCAAGCGGGTCATGTCGGCCGGCGCCCCGGTCCCCCCCACCGTGCTCGAACGTATGCACACGCTGCTCGGACCAGACGCGGAAGTGCACACGCCATACGGCGCGACCGAAGCGCTGCCGGTGGCGTCCATCGGCAGCCGCGAGATTCTGGGGGAGACGGCCGCCAAGACCGCACACGGAGCGGGGACCTGTGTGGGCCGACCGATGGAGGGCCTCGACCTCCGGATCATCCGAATCGATGACGACGCGATCGCCGAGTGGTCGGACGATCTGGAGCTCGCAACTGGGGAGATCGGCGAAATCACGGTCACCGGCGCCGTCGTCACGCGGGAATACCACGACAACCCGGATGCCACGGCGCTGGCCAAGATCGCCCATGGCGCCGCCACCCGCCACCGAATGGGCGACGTGGGCTACCTCGACGAATCGGGCCGGCTCTGGTTTTGCGGACGCAAGACGCACCGGGTGGTCACCGCCACTGGCACGCTCTTTACGGTGCCATGTGAGGCGATTTTCAACCAGCATCCGCAGGTGTGTCGCAGTGCGCTGGTCGGCGTGGGCGAACCGGGTCGACACCGGCCGGTGCTGTGCGTCCAACTCGAGAGCCGCCCCGCCGGCGGCGACAACACGAAGCTGAAAAACGAGCTGCTCCAGATCGCGGGCACCGGCCCGCTGACCCGAGACATCACGACCCTTCTGTTCCACCCTGGCTTCCCGGTAGACGCACGGCACAACTCGAAAATCGACCGAGAGAAACTGGCGGTCTGGGCCGCCGGACAGGTCTAATGACGACTTACGCGCCGGCAACGTCGCACCGACCGGTCACCGCACTGGTCACCGGCGGAGGAGGCTTCGTCGGCCGAGCCGTCGTCGATCAGTTGCTGGCGCGTGGCGACCGCGTTCGCAGCCTGGCCCGCGGCGTCTATCCGGAACTGGCCGAATCCGGCGTGGACGTCCTCCGGGGTGATCTCACCGACCCCGACGCGGTCGAACAGGCCTGTACCGGGTGCGACGTGGTGTTCCACGTCGCGGCCAAAGCCGGAATCTGGGGGCACTACACCGAGTACTACGAAGCGAACGTCCGTGGCACCGGCCACATCCTCGCCGCGTGCGCCGCACACGGCGTGGGACGGCTCGTCTACACCAGTTCCCCCAGCGTGGTGTTCGGCCGCCAATCGATGGCCGGCGTGGACGAGTCGATCCCCTACCCTCGGCGACACCGTTCGCACTACGCGGCGACCAAAGCTCTGGCCGAGCAGGCAGTGCTGGCGGCGAACAGCGCGACGCTGCGCACCGTGGCGCTACGGCCCCACCTCATCTGGGGGCCACGTGACAACCACATCGTGCCTCGCCTCCTGGCCCAGGCTCGCGCCGGCACTTTGCGGCGGGTCGGCGACGGCTCCAACCGCGTCGACACGACCTACATCGACGATGCCGCGCGCGCTCACCTGCTGGCCGCCGACGCACTTGAGACCAACGCCGGCGCCGCCGGTCGGCCCTTCTTCATCAGTCAGGGAGAGCCGATTCCACTGTGGGAACTGATCGACCGGATCCTGGCCACGGCTGGATGCGAACCGGTGACCCGCGCCGTGCCCCGACCCGTCGCCTGGATGGTCGGTGGGGTGCTGGAGGCAGCCTACACGCTGTTCCGGCTGGAGGGCGAGCCCCGAATGACCCGGTTTGTCGCCGACGAGCTGGCAACCACCCACTGGTTCGATATCACCGCGGCCCGCCGCGAGCTCGGCTACAAACCGGCGATCTCGATCGCAGAGGGCCTGAGACGACTGGAAGCCTGGCTGCGGCCGTCGGTGTCAAGTTGAGGCGCCGGTGGGAGAGTCACTAATCCTAGGTGATCACTGCGGCCGGGCATTACGCGCGTGAGCGGTTCGCACCGAATCGATTCAACCCGAACGTTCACGCTCGCACGACGCGTCAGCGATCCCAAGGTCGTCGCTATGCGTCGGCCCGGAGCGCCTCGACCGGACGGATCCTGATGCCCTTCAACGTCGGGACCAAGGTCGCGAGCAACCCCGTGGCGACCACCACGAGGGTGGTTGCCACGAGCACATAGGGCCACGGTTCAACGGCCTGTCCGAGCTCGCCTTGGAACGCACCCATCGCCTTGAGTCTGAGGAACACGACCGCCCAGAAGCCGGCACCGACGGTGTGAGCCGCTACCTGAGGTGCCGGCGCCCACCGTGTAACGGTGACAGCATTACAATACGTGCACTTGTTCCCCGGACAGTGCCGGTCTTAGGACCCGCTCATGAACCGCACCGACCCGAAGATTCGACCGTATCGCCATCCCCCAGAGGGGCATGACCCGCCGAACGACGCGCCCGGGTATCGCTCCACCGCCCTGCGGCACCCGACCCAACCTCTCGTCATCATTCCCCAGACCTTGTCCGAGATCACGGGACCGGTCTACGGCTACGGGCGTCTCGGTCCGATGGACCACGATCTGACCCGACAGCACGTCGCGGAGCCGTTGGGCGAACGGATCATCATCGAGGGACGCGTGCTGGACGAAGACGAACGGCCAGTGCCGGAGACGCTGGTCGAGATCTGGCAGGCCAACGCCGGCGGCCGATACGCGCACCCCCAGGACGTCCACGACGCGCCGCTCGACCCGAATTTCACGGGCGCGGGCCGGGTGGAAACTGACACGGAGGGCTGCTTTCGGTTCGTCACGATCAAGCCGGGCGCCTACCCCTGGAAGAATCACCACAACGCGTGGCGTCCACCGCACGTGCACTTTTCCGTATTCGGTCGCAGCTTCCTGACCCGACTCATCACCCAGATGTACTTTCCCGGCGACCCGCTCCTGCGGTTTGACCCGATCTTCACTTCCATCCCGACCGAGCGCGCCCGGCAGGCGTTGGTCTCGTCGTTCGAGCTCGACCTCACCCAGCCTGGGTGGGCGCTCGGTTACCGGTTCGACATCGTCCTGCGTGGACGAGACGCCACGCCGATGGGACTCTGAGTCGCCATGCTCACGCTCACACCGTCGCAGACCGTCGGCCCCTTTGTCGCGATTCTCGTGCCGTCGCAGGACCGCGGGTCGCTCGTGACCGAGCGGACGTCCGGGCCGCGAATCGTCGTGGAAGGGATGGTTCGCGATGGCGCCGACACCCCGGTTCCGGACGCGCTCGTCGAAATCTGGCAGGCGAACGCGGCCGGCCACTATCGTCATCCCGACGATCCGCGGCCGTCCGCAGACGATACGTTCGACGGGTATGGCCGCATGCACACCCGTCGCGACGGGCGGTTCACCTTCGAAACGATCAAACCGGGGTCGGTGACGGGGCCCAGCGGTACGCCGCAGGCGCCCCACCTCGTGGTCGGGCTGTACGCCCGGGGTCTGTTGACGCGGCTGCTCACACGCATGTATTTCGAGGATGAACCATCGAATGGACAGGATCCGATCCTGACGGCGGTCCCGGCGGAACGCAGGACCACCCTCATCGCGACCTGTGAGTCCGAAGGACGTTATCGCCTCGATCTCGCTTTGCAGGGAACACGCGAGACCGTCTTCTTCGACGTGTGATGGTCGGGGACCGGTCGCACGGTCGCCGACTACGCGGAGCACGGGTTTCCGTTGCGCGCGCTGACCGCACGCGCCATCGAGGGCAACCTCGAGTTCGTCACCGCCTGGCCCGAGAACCAGCGGTCATGGCTGAAACCTGATGGCTCGCTCTACGCGGTGGGCGAGACGATCAAGCTCCCGGCCCTCGCGAACACGCTGAAGAAGATGGCCGCGGCCGAACAGGCGGCGGCCGCACGAGGACGCGCCCAGGGCATCGCCGCCGCCCGGGACCGCTTCTACACCGGCGACATCGCCGAGGAGATGGTGGCGTTCCTACAGACACACGGGGCGCCTTTCGACCTGAGTGACTTCGCCGAGTACTCGGCCAAGATCGAAGAGCCGACGCAGACCACCTATCGGGGCTACACCGTCTACAAGCAGGGGTTTGGCAGCCAAGGCGCCGTCCTGCTCCAGACGCTGAACATCCTGGAACAGTTCGACCTCCAGACGATGGGACACAACAGTCCCGACTATCTCCACACCGTCGTCGAGGCGATGAAACTGGCCTACGCCGATCGCGACACCTACTACGCCGACCCTGACTTCGTCGACGTGCCCGCCGCCGACCCGCGGCGCGACTGCTACGCCATCGCCTACTAACGTGGGTTGTTTCTGTCGACATGGTGAAGTCGACTACGACTTGCATCAGTGAAAGCGACCGTGCGTTTCACCACGTAGTCCAATGCCAATGGAGTCGGTCATCCGACGGCCCCCCTTGCCGGCCCGATCTCGACGGTGTACGTGGCAGGAATCGGGACGAAATTGTGGTAGTTTGACGTCCGCCAACAGCAACCGCGGTTGCCTGCTTCGAGCGTGAGCCGGGCTATCAGGGAGGCACCGATGCCGGTCGAACTCGTTCAAATCAGAAACCTCGAGACTGGCGTCACGGTTCAGGCGTCCGCCAACCCGACGTCCATCCGTATCGAACAGACGGTGCCCTGGGAGCATCACAGGGGGTCGCGCGGGGATTCTCCCACCTTGGTACTTGACCGTCAGGGGGCGTTGATCCTCACCTGCGAGTTGACATTCCGGGGCGTCGGGACGCCGCCCAACGTCTACACGGAGCACGTCGAGCCGCTCACCGAGATGACGCGTGTTCGAAAAGGTGTCGCAGATGCGCAGCGCACCCTGCGACGTGCCTGCTCTCATGGGGTACCGAGTTCCCGCACTTCAAGGGCGTCATGGAGAGCTTGGCGACCACTTACGTGGAGTTCGCCGACGACGAGACCCCGCTCAAGGCGACCTGTGAGATCCGCATGCTGCACGTCGGTAAGGCCAAGGGCGATGTGCAGGACCCAGAGTCTGACCCGACGCGACCACGAGATGTGGCCCCGCCGACACCGGTCGTCGAGCCGAAGCCGGACGAGACCTTCGATATTCATTGGTCGCCGCAAGAGGACCCGTCGACCCCGGTTGACCCCCCGGCCGCCGAGCGGCTGAGCAGGGAGGACGATCCACTGGGGGCCTACCTCGATCGCGTGGACGATGCCCTCGATCGACTCGAATCTGGCGACCCTCCGGTCGAAGCAGTTGTCGAACCGGTCGTTGAGCCGGCCATCGAATCGGTTGTCGAACCTTTGCCTGAGTCGGATCTCCCTGAGACGGAGGTCGTCGTGCCTCCGTATAAGGTGAGAAGATGGCGAGCTTCAGCTTCGGACTAGAACCAAGGCCGTGAGCGCTCCTAACGGGCACGCCGAGTTGAAAGCGACCAAGCAACCGGGGCGTGCACCGACTGGCATCACGGGACCATCACGGGACCAGCGAGACCTGGCCGGCACCCAGCACCCGCTT
>JAPYUM010000156.1 GCA_029940535.1 Vicinamibacterales bacterium | reverse complement strand
GATGGGCTGTGACCGACGAAGCAACACCGCCAGACGGGCGCCTCGTCGGAAAACCTAGGCGCTCTCGCGTGCGTCTGGTGGCCACTCGGCCGTGCGTCGAAACCAGATAAACACCAACACGGTTCCCACCACCACCAGACCGATGCACAGGCCGACCCAGAGCCCGAGCGCACCCCACCCCCGCTCAAAACACAGCAGGTAGCCCATCGGCAGGCCGAGCGCCCAGTGGCCCGCCAGATTCCACAGCATCGGGGTCCGGGTGTCACCGAGGCCACGGAGCACCCCGGTCGCCACTCCCTGCAACCCATCGAATAGCTGGAACAGGGCGGCCACGAACAAGAGTGGAACACCGATGCTAACGACCGTCGGCTCGGCCGTAAACAGGCGGAGTATCGGCTGCGGGGCAAGGACGAACACCAGGCCGGAGCAGGCCATGAATCCGGTGCCAAGCACCAGCGCCGCCCACCCCGCGTCCCTCGCACCGGATGGGTCGCGCCGCCCGACCGCATGGCCCACGCGGACCGCGCCGGCCGCACCGACACCGAGCGGCACCATGAAGGTGACACCGGCCACGCTCAACACGATCTGGTGCGCGGCCAGCGTGGACGGAGCGAGACGACCGGCCAGGGCGGTCACCACCGCGAACACCCCGACTTCCAGGGTCACCTGTACGGCGGCCGGTAGGCCGAGTTTCGTCAATCGGCGCAACCGGTCCAGATCCAGACGCCGCGGCGCCCGCCACAGGCCGGTCCGCTGCCGTCGATCGTGCCGCAGGATCGCGAAGAGGAGAAAGAGCGCCAAATAGACGCGGGACACGCAGGTGGCCCAGGCGGCGCCGTCAACGCCCAGACGCGGCGCCCCGAGATTACCGAACACCAGCAGCCAGTTGGCCGCGATGTTGATGAGGTTGGCGCTGACCAGCGCCACCATGACCGGCGACACCAACCCCATCGCCTGCAGATACCGCCGAAACGCGGTATACAGCAGCAGCGGCAGGACGCTCCACAAGATAATGGACAGGTAGGGAGCGGCCAACCGCTCGACCGCCGGGTCGAGGCCCCAGCGATCGAGCGTGCCAATGACGACGACCGTCACCCCCGTCAACGGAACCGCGAGCAAGACGCTCAACCCGACCCCATGAAACAGCCAGCGGTGACACTCTTCGAGACGCCTCGCACCGTAGGCCTGAGACACGAGCGTGTCCAGACCGAGCAGAACGCCGATACCGAACACGGCGACCGCAAGAAACAGGACACTGCCGACGCCGACGGCCCCGATCGCCTCCGGCCCCAGCCGACCGACCATGGCAATATCCACCACGCCCATGGCGATCCAGCCCAGCTCGGCGACCACGACCGGCGTGGCCAGCTTGGCCATCGGCGGAAGTTCGGCGCGGAGACCGGCCAGGGTCGAGTTCATGGCGTAGCTCTACACACCCGCCCAACCGGAACCAGTCCGCTCCGCGGGGACGAACGACAGTAAATTCCAGAGAAGGCAGGCCAGCGAACAGGAGCGGCGACGAAAGAGATCGGAAGGCGACGGAAACCTAGCGCCAGACCATGAAGCGTTCGATCCACTCGACACGGGTCAAATCGTTGTAGATCACGGTCACCATCAGCGTCATCAGCAGCGCGAAACCAACCAGCAACATCTTCTCCTTCAGCTGGACGCTGAAGTCACGCCTCGACACACCCTCCATGGCCATGATCGCGATATGACCGCCATCGAGGATCGGGATCGGCAACAGGTTGAGAATACCCAGGTTCAGACTGATAAACGACATGAGGCCAAACAGGCTGATCCAACCAAACTCCGCCGCATCACCGGACGCCTGAGCGATGCCGACCGGCCCCACGAGCTGCGAGACGGGGGTGTCTCGGGTGATCAGGCCGGCGAGGGTCTCAAAGATCGTCGTGGATAACTCGTAGTTCTGCTCGAGACTCATGGTGAACGCCTCGAACGGCCCCGGCTCGATGGTGCGCATCTCGGCCTGGAGAAACACGCCGATGAGGCCGACGCCGTCCACGAGGTTGGGTGTCACCACGATGTCCTGTTGGACACTGTCGCGTCTGATTTGCAGCGTCAGTGGGATGTTCGGGTTCTCATTGATGATCTCGATCAAGGAGTTCTGGTTGACCGCGCGACCCTCCACGCCTTCGATGACGTCCCCGACCAGGACCCCGGCGTCTCGAGCGGCCGAGCTCGACGACTGCATCGAGGCCACCTGTGGGGAGATACTCGGCACCACACCCAAATCACCCAGGTTGTATTTGGTCTGCCCGACCGGCGTCACGTTGATCGACCGCACATTGCCGTCACGGCGAAGGACGACCTCGATCTCCCGGTCAGCGCGCGGGTACACGGCGTTGTACAGTTCCTCCCAGGTGTTCACCTCCCGGCCCGCCACGCTCAGGATCCGATCGCCAGGACGCACGCCGGCCGTCTCGGCCGGCGAGTCGTCAGTCACAGACCCGACGACCGGTGGCTCGTCCTGAAAGACCGGCACCTGCGCGCCCTGGTACAGGACGAGGGTCAGAACCACGACGGCCAGGATGAGGTTCATGGCCGGCCCCGCGATCAGAATCTGGAACCGCTGCCACTTGCTCTTCGACAAGAATTCATCGGGCTTGCCCTCACGCTCATCCTCCGCGCTCTCCCCGGCCATCTTGACGTAGCCGCCAAGCGGGATCGCGCTCACGCAGTAGACGGTATCGCCTCGCTTGGTCTGGATCAGCTTCGGACCGAACCCGAGCGAGAACGTCAGGCAGCGGACGCCATGAAACCGCGCCACGAGAAAGTGCCCCAGCTCGTGCACGAACACCAGCACCCCGAGGACGAACAGAAACGCAAGCAGGCTCGTCATTGCTTCGATTGTACCTCGCCCGCGTGGGTCCGAGACAACTCGCGAGCGGCGGCGTCCACCGCCCGCACATCGTCGAGCGTGGCGGGAGCGCCCACCCCACGAGCCTCGACATCGTCGAGCGCGGCCGCGATGATGAGCGGAATGCTGGTGAACGGAATCGCCCCGTCGAGAAACGCCTCGACCGCGACCTCGTTCGCCGCATTGAGCGCAACCGGCAAGGCCGGGCCACCTCGAAGAGCCCGGTAGGCCAGCGCCAAGCAGGGGAAACGCACCGTGTCCGGCCGACCGAACTCGAGCGGCACGCACTCGGTCAGGTCGAGTGGCGGCAGTTCCGTCTCCCACCGTTCCGGATACGAGAACGCATACTGGATCGGCAGACGCATGTCGGTGACGCCAAGCTGCGCAATCTGCGACCCATCGACCAGCTCCACCAGCGAATGCACCACCGACTGCGGGTGCACGACCACATCGATCTGATCGGCGGTCACATCGAACAACCAGCGGGCCTCGATCACTTCCAGCCCCTTGTTCATCAGGGTGGCGGAATCAACGGTGATCTTGCGACCCATACGCCAGGTTGGGTGGGCCAAGGCGTCAGCCGGGGTTACCCCCGGCAACCGCTCCGCGTCCCATTCGCGAAACGGTCCGCCCGACGCCGTCAGAATCAGCCGCTTGACTTCTCGATCCGAACGACCGTGCAGGCATTGATGGATGGCGTGGTGTTCGCTGTCGACCGGCAGCACGGCCACCCCTTTTCGCCGCGCCGCCTCCATCACCAGGCCGCCGGCCATGACGAGCACTTCCTTGTTGGCCAGGGCGATGGTCTTGCCGGCGTCGATCGCAGCGAATACCGCGTCCAGTGCGGTCGTACCGGTAGTCGCACAGAGCACGATGTCGACATCGGGGTGGGTCGCCACGGCGCGCAGGCCGTCTTCCCCGGCCACGGCTCGGGCGAGTCCGGCCGCCGCCGTGTCGGACAACCGAGACCGCACCGCCGCAACGCCGTCCTCATCTGCCATCGCGATGACGCGCGGCCGATGGCGCTCCACCTGCTCGACAAGGCGGGCGACATTGCGCCCCGCGGCCAGACCAACCACTTCAATTCGATCGGGGTGGGCACAGGCGACCGACAGCGCGCTGCCGCCGATGGAACCGGTCGACCCGAGGATGGCGATGTGTTTCACGTTGTCAGGCGAGCGGTGAAGACCGCCGGCAGGCCGCGAGGGCTACCACTACCCCGTCAACCGGCCGAGCTGCAGAAACACGTAAAATCCGGGCGCGGCGAACAGCAGACTGTCGATCCGATCGAGCATGCCGCCGTGCCCCGGGATGAGACTCGAGGCGTCCTTGAGGCCGGCGCCCCGCTTGAGCTGCGACTCGAAAAGGTCGCCGGCGATCCCCAGTCCGACAATCAGGGCGCCGAGCAGCACGCGCCGCGCGATCGACGTCTGACCAAGCGCCGGGCCGGCCAGCGCCACGGTGAGCGCGATGCCGGCGACGACGCCGCACACCGCACCCTCGACTGTCTTCTTGGGACTGATGGCTGGAGCCAGCGGCGTGCGGCCGAAGGCACGTCCACCGTAGTACTGCGCCGTATCGCTGAGCATGATGACCGCCAGCAACAACACCACCGCCTCGCGCCCCGCGGTGAACTGCACCGCGAGCAGCGCGCCGATCGGCAACCCCAGATACAGCAGCGGGAACAACGACGAAGCGACGTCCAGCAACACCTGGCCGTCCCGGCGCGCGGTCGTCAGACTAAGGACGCTGACCGCCAATGCCGACGCCACCAACACCACCTCCGTGACGTCATAGGGAACACCGGCGGCGATGGCGGCCACGCCCACGACGACGAGACCCCTGGGTACCCGTGCCCCGAACGCGGTGGCGAGACCGGCGTACTCGAAGAACGCGATCACCAACACGGTCTCCGCCAGCACCACAGTCGCGACCGGCGGAAGAAACCAGATCGTCCCGAAGACCAGCGGGAGGAGTACGACGGCGCTGAGGACTCGGGCCATGCCGGATGGTCAGTGTCCAACGACGGCCGGCTGCGCGATCCCGCCATAGCGCCGCTCGCGTTTCTGATAGTCCAGAATCGCTTCGAGCAAGTGGCAAGCCCGGAAGTCCGGCCAAAGGGTTTCTGTCACCCAGATCTCGGCATAGGCGATCTGCCACAGGAGGAAGTTGCTCACCCGCATTTCGCCACTGGTGCGAATGAGCAGATCCGGGTCCGGCTGCCCAGCCGTATACAGCCATTGGCCGAACGTGTCCTCATCGAGATCAGACGGTCGCCCCCCCGCTTCCATCGCGCGGCGCGCCGCCTCGACGATCTCCGCTCGCCCGCCATAGTTGAGCGCAATGTTGAACAGCATGCCGCCATTCCCGCTCGTCCGTTCCTGCCCGACGTCGAGCTCACGCCGCACGTCGTCCGGCAACTCGTTCTGAGCCCCAATCACGTTGAACCGGATGTCGTTGGCCTGGAGCGTCTCGAGCTCAAGACGCAAGTAGCGCTTGAGAAGCCCCATCAGTACCGACACTTCGGTCGGCGGTCGTTTCCAGTTCTCAACCGAAAACGCATACACGGTCAGCACCTCCAGGCCGAGCCGCGCAGACGTCTCCACCACGTCTCGGACGGAGGCGATGCCGGCGCGGTGGCCCTCGACTCGAGGCAGATGCCGCTGGGCGGCCCACCGACCGTTGCCGTCCATGATCACCGCGACGTGCGCCGGCAGCCGGTCGAAGTCAACCTGACGGGCCAACGACTCCTCCTGAGAACCGGCGGGCACCCACGTCAGCAGTTGGTCGAGACTCATGAGTGTGTCAGGCGTCGTGGCGGGGAAACACCAGGTAAACCATGATGATACAAGCTGTTAGGGTGTCATTCAAGGGTTCGAGGCGGTGCCCGATCGCCGTGTCTCGGACGCGGGACGGTGGTATTCGACCTGCACGAGAAAAAGTCCGCGGGGTGGCGCGGTCTGGCCGGCCGCATCCCGGGTTGCCACCCGCAGCGCACGGGCGACCGACTCCCGGTCACGTGTCCCCCGCCCGACCTCTACCAGGGTGCCCACCAGAATCCTCACCATGTGTCGGAGAAACCCGGTGCCTCGCACGTCGATCGTAGTGACGGTCTCACCGGCGCCGTTTGCACCCGACCAGAGACCGGGGACGGGGGGGCTCACGGTCACGTGGAAGAGCGTCCGTGTGGTGGTCCGCACCGAACTCCCGGCCGCCTGAAACGCAGCAAAGTCATGCTCGCCGACCAACAGCCGGCCCGCGTCAGCCATCGCCTCCTGGTCGAGGGGACCGGAAATGTGCCACCCGTAGCGACCCTCGAACGGGCTGGTCACCAGCCCCCCCAACAGACGATACCGATACGTCTTGGCAGTCGCCGAGAAACGTGCGTGAAAGTCATGGGCGACGACCTCGACCGCCACAACGCGGATATCCTCCGGCAACGCGGCGTTGGCGGCACGGAGGAGTCCAGCCGGCGCGATCGGGTGCGCGAGCCGCACGCTGGCGACCTGACCGAGCGCGTGCACGCCGGCATCGGTGCGTCCCGCGCCCACCACCGTCACCGGCCCCACGTCGAAGGGGTCGAGGGCCGATTCGAGGCAGGCCTGCACCGAGCGCCCATTCGCTTGCCGCTGCCACCCGACGTAGGCCGCGCCGTCGTACGCGAGCGTGAGTTTCAGAGTGCGGGTCATTACGAGTTAGACGGGGCTTCGCGTTGTTACGACTTGGACGGGGCTCCGCCCCGAACCTCCCGCGGCCG
The DNA here is from genome assembly GCA_029940535.1 of Vicinamibacterales bacterium. Taxonomy (GTDB): domain Bacteria; phylum Acidobacteriota; class Vicinamibacteria; order Vicinamibacterales; family UBA8438; genus UBA8438. The sequence goes on along the minus strand of JAPYUM010000156.1, from coordinate 263 downwards.
CTCCGCGGGGACCCCGAGTGCCCCACTCCGCGGCCGCGGGGCGCGCATTGTCGCGCGCCCGGGCCGGGGCCCAGGCGTCTAGCCTTGCGGAGAAGCCAGGCAGGCACCCTGCCTGGCCGGACGGGGGCGACCGAGGAAGCAACGCCGCCAGCCGGAATCCCCCGCTTGGAAACGGTTACCCGGGGCGGGACCCGGGCTTGGCCACCGACTGGCCGGCGGCGCACATGGGACAGGCGGCCGGGTCGTATGTCGGGAGTGGGGTC
>JAPYUM010000155.1 GCA_029940535.1 Vicinamibacterales bacterium | reverse complement strand
AGGGCGCCGAGACGGCCGAACCGTGGGTGGGCGCCACGACCGTCGCGGACGGTCTGCGGGTGCCGGCCGCGGTGGGCGACATGCTGGTGCTCAGGGCGCTGCGTGAGAGCGGTGGCGGCGCGCTGGCGGTCTCAGACGCCGACATGGTGCAGGACATGCGGGTGCTGGGCAGCCGGGAGGGCATCGGGGCCGCGCCGGAGGGCGGGGCTACCCTCGCCGCCCTGCGGCGGCTCGTGGCCGACGGCACCATCGGCTCGGACGACCGCGTCGTGCTGCTCAACACCGGCGGCGCGCTGAAATACCTCGACGTCCTCGAGTCCGACAGTCCCTAGCCGGGTGCTGAAAAACACAAGAGCGGTTTCCTGGCAAGCCGTTCGTCTGGCCAGGCGCGAGGAGGGAGCATGCAGGCGACATGTGACCGACGAAGTAACGCCGCCAGGCGGACGGAGCGCCAGGAAACCTAGGCCGGCTCCTCGTCTCCGAACGAGATGCCCAGGGCGCGCGCCGTGCGCACCAGATCGAGGTCGGTCGGGACCTGCTTGGTTCGGCCCACGACATCCGCCAGCGGCACCGCAACAATGTCCGGGGGCCGATTGGCCACCATCCGACCAAACTCGCCGTTCAGAATCAGCTCGACGGCCTTGCCGCCGAACCTCGTGGCCAGCACCCGGTCGAAGCTCGTCGGCTCCCCGCCGCGCTGCAGGTGTCCCAGTCTCACCGACCGCGCCTCTTGACCGGTGAGGTCCTCCAGTTGCACCGCGACCCGAGCGCCGAGGCCGCCGAGTCTCGCCAGCCGGCCTTCGCTGGCGGGGGTGACGATGGACGCCTCCCCTCCTTTCGGGGACGCGCCTTCAGCCACCACGACGATGCTGCATCGCGCGCCCAACCGCGCTCGCTCGCCGATCCGGTCGGCCACCCGTTCGAGGTCGTACGGAATCTCCGGAATCAAGATCACGTCTCCTCCGCCGGCGACGCCCGCATACAGCGCAATCCATCCAGTGGTGCGGCCCATGACCTCGACCACCATCACGCGACGATGCGCCTCGGCGGTAGAGTGGAGCCGGTCGATCGCCTGCGTGGCGAAGCTCACGGCCGTGTCGAACCCGAACGTGCTGTTGGTCCCCACCAGGTCGTTGTCGATCGTCTTCGGCACCCCCACCAGCGGCATGCCGCGCTTGAAGAATTCGTGTGCGATGGCCAGGGTGCCATCTCCACCAACCGCGACAAGCGCATCGAGGGCCAGTTCGTGAAAACGCTCAAGGCAACGAGCCGAGTAGTCCTGGCCGGTGGCCGCATGGGCGAATGGGTCGCCGCGATTGGTCGTCCCCAGAATGGTGCCGCCGCGCCGCAGGATACCGGTGACATGCCGCGGCTCCAGCACCCGAGCTTGGTCCGGATGAATCAGCCCGTCAAAGCTGTCCTCGAGGCCCACACACTCGAGTCCATGGTTGCAGGCCGATTTGACCACCGCGCGGATCACCGCGTTGAGACCCGGCGCGTCGCCACCGCCGGTCAGCACCCCGATACGTGAAAGAGACACACGGACTCCCAGTGGTATCAACCAGGCAGGCCGGCCCAACGTCCGGCGCCCAGCCCCTCGTAGGCAACGGGTCTGGAGACCCGCCATCCCCCAATACTACTGTCTGCGTGGTGCGACCCATGACGCCCGGTCAACGACCTCGCCAGGTTTGCGGTGAGTCCGACCGCCCGTATACAATCGACGTTTGCACGGCACGCCGCCACGCGGTCAGTGCCGCCCCCACCCAAGAGGGCCGCTAGCTCAGCTGGGAGAGCGCCGCGTTCGCAACGCGGAGGTCGTGGGTTCGAGCCCCATGCGGTCCACCATTTAAGTGTTTGTTGCTCTTGCAGTTGCCGACCAGCGATCGGCCGTCTCCACGATGTCTCCACGCCTGAGATCGGATTGTGGGTGATCGAGGAGCCGGATCGCGCCCTCAATGGCTGCTGGGCTCAGGTGCATGTAGCGCTGCGTCGTCGTGATGTTCATGTGCCCGGCCAGCTCCTGAATCGCGCGGGCCGGTGCACCTCGCATCGCCAGATGCGAGCAGAACGTGTGCCTCAGAACGTGAACCCCGCTGTTCAAGGCCTTGCCTCGCCGCGCCGCCAGCCGCACCCCCGACAGCACGGCTTTGTGCTTCAGCGCCGGACCGAGCTTCCCGTCGGCCGGATACGCCCCCTTTACTTCGCCGACGGTCTCGATCAGAAAACGCAGCGTCCCCTCGACCATGTTGCGGTACAGGCTGGTGCGGCGGACGGCGGCCGGCAGCGCCGCGTCACCCAACTCGCGAAGGAGCCCGGCGCTGGCCGCGGTGACGGACCGCACGGTCCGCTCCGGGAGCGACATCAGATAGCGATCGAAGCGGGCGGATGGCGGGGCCATGTTCTCGACGGAATCCGTGCAGTATGTCGGCGTTACGGTTGATTCGACGCGAGCGAGAGGACACAATCGCGCCATGAGAGACGCGCTGAGAGCCTCGGTGGTGTTCGGGATAGCCGCGGCCGGGTTGGTGGCGGTCGCCGCGTGCGGCACTCAAGCACCGGGAACGGGGTCTGAGCCGACACCCGAGGGGGTTCCGGGTGATGCCCGATCCATCAGCGGCGTCGTACGGAACGGTGAGCGAGGTGAAGCGGGCGTGTGGGTCATCGCCGAGACCGACAGCCTGCCGACGCACTTCCAGCGAATCGTCGTCACCGACGATCAGGGCCGATTTCTCGTGCCCGATTTACCAGATGCCGACTACGAGGTCTGGGTCCGTGGCTATGGGCTCCAGGACTCGTCACGGGTCCTGGCGTCTCCGGGCGACCAGCTGACCCTGACCGCTACCGATGCTCGGACGCCACAGGAGGCGGCGAAGATCTACCCGGCAAACTACTGGCTGTCGCTGTACGAACCGCCAGCCGCCGACGCACTCCCGCTCGTGGGAAACCGCCATCGTCAAGCGGCGTCCGCGGGCGAGGGCCAGGACGACGCCGGCGAACTGCTGGAAGACGAAGAGAGCAGTGAAGCCGCCGGCGCGTTTCCGACCCGCGCGCACTGGCTGGGTCAAATGAAGCTGAGCTGCATGCTCTGTCATCAGATGGGGCAGGAGATCTCCCGCCTGTGGCTCGAACCGGACGCCTGGGACGTGGTGTGGGACCGGGCCGGCATGGGTCGAACGGCCGATACCCTCGGGCGCGAGGTGCTCAAGGACAGCCTGTCCGACTGGAGCTCGCGCATCGCGGCCGGCGAGGTGCCACCGGCACCGCCGCGCCCGGCTGGTGTCGAGCGCAACATCGTCATCACGCAGTGGGCCTGGGGGCAGGAGCTCAGCTATATCCACGACAACGTCTCAACCGACAAGCGCGACCCGACGCTGTACCCGGACGGCATGGTCTGGGGCATCGACATCGGCCAGAGCTATCTCTGGGGGCTCGACCCGCTCACCCACACGGTGACGTCGCACGAGGTGCCGATGCGTGTGGGCCAGGCGCGCGAACCGGCCCGACTCGGCCGTATCCAGGGCAACACCAGCTCCCACAACCCGATGCTCGATGACCAGGGCAACGTCTGGCTGACGACCCGGATGCGGGGGCGTGAAACTCCCACCTGGGCGCACGACGTGGTCGTCGATACCGACGGCGGCGCGTCGCGGAGGCTGAGTGACCGAGACATGGGCTCGGGCCGACAGCTCGGCTACTTCAACACCGAGCGCGAGGAGTTCGTCCTGGTCGACACCGCCTACGGGACGCACCATCTGCAGTTCGACAGTCAGGGACGTCTATGGACCAGCGGAGATCGCAGTCGGCTGGGCATGCTCGACCCGAGCAAGCTCGATCCGGAACGTCCCGACGAGACCGAGGCGGCGGCGCAGACCGCGTGGACGAAGATCGACCCGGCGACCGGGCGCTCGGTCATGGGTGGCGGCTACGGCATCGTCGTCAACCCGGTCGACGACACCATCTGGCGGGCGGGGTATCCGGGCATCTTCGGGCAACCGCCGCTGCCGAACCTCGTCGGCAACCGTATCGACATGTTCGACCCGAAGACCAAGACCTACGAGCAGTATGTGCTGCCGCCGCCCGCCTACGGACCGCGGGGAATCGACGCGACGACCGACGGCACCTTGTGGTTTGGGACCGGCAGTGGGCACCTGGGCAAGTTCGACCGAACGACCAAGGAGTTCACCTACTGGGAGACCCCGGGACCGAAGATCCAGGGCACCGACGAGGCGACCGGAAGCGCCGACTTCCACTACTACATCTGGGTCGACCAGTTCGACACGTTCGGCCTCGGCGCCGACCAGGTCATTCTCACCGGCACCAACTCCGATTCACTCCTGGCGTTCAACCCGGCGACGGAGTTGTTCACGAAGATCCGGATCCCGTATCCGCTCGGCACCTTCACGCGTGGTCTCGACGGCCGGATCGACGACCCGGATGCGGGCTGGAAGGGGCGTGGCCTCTGGGTGTCGAACAACACCGACGGGTTGTTGCACACCGAGAACCGGATGGGCTACATCAGCCAGATCCAGCTCCGACCGAATCCCCTCGCGCCCTGATACTGACACCTTGATACAGGGCCCAGCACGCAACGTCCCTAATTCAGCGCCAGCCCCAGCAGACCCGCGTCATTCGCCGTGCCGTAGGCCACGACGATGTACTGCTTGCCATCTAGCAAATAAGTCATCGGCGTACCGGTCGGGGCGGCGGCGAGCTCGACCTCGTGCACCGTCTCGCCGGTCGCCTTGTCGAAGGCCAGCAGGACTGGCTCGCGCGAGAACGCCCGCGGCGCCAGGTCGCGGTCGGCGACTGGACGAAAGTCCAGATCCGAGGCGTCGCCCCGGCCGCGGAACCCGAGAAACAGGAGGCCCTTGGTCAGCAGCGGTCCGGTATACGCACCGCCGCCCAGCGGTCCAGGATCGGGGATGCCCAGGTCAATGACGCGCTGGCGCGGTCCGTCTCCCAGGGGCACCACCCACTCGAGCGTGCCCTGGTTCAGGTCGAACGCGCTGAGCCGGACATAGGGCGGCTTCCACAGCGGCAGCCCTTGTGGTCCGCTGACTCGCCCTGGGCGCCCCCGGTTGTAACGAAAGTCCGACCGATCGGGGTTCGGCGGGGCAAGCTGCATGACAGTCGGCTGCGTGCGGGACGGCACATACAGCCAACCGGTCTCGGGGTCGACCGCCGCGCCGTGCCAGTTGGCGCCGCCACCCGCGCCCGGCATGATGATGGTGCCGCGCTTGCCATCACCCTCCGCCGTGATCGGTTCGAAGAGCGGCCCGTAGACAAACTCGTCGAGCAGGTCGACGGCTTCGGCGCGCAGCTCGGGCGTGAAGTCTATGAGGCTGTCGATCGACACCCCCTGCCGGTCGAACGGCGGCGGCTTGGTGGGAAACGGTTGGGTCGGCGCCGTCCGCTCACCGGGCACGGTGGACTGGGCCACGGGCCGCTCCTCGATCGGCCAGACGGGCTCACCGGTCACCCGGTCGAAGACGTAGGTGAACGCCTGCTTGGTCACCACAGCCACCGCCTTGACCGGGCGTCCCTCGACCACCAGATCGACCAGCAGCGGGGCCGCCGTCGCGTCGTAGTCCCACAACCCATGGTGGACGAACTGGAAATACCAGACGACCTCGCCGGTGCGCGCGTCGAGACAGACGAGGCTCTCGGCATAGAGGTTATCCCCGAGCCGATGACCGCCGTAGTAGTCGTTGGTCGGTGTGCCGGTCGGGAGGTAGACGTAGCCCAGCTCCGGGTCGGCGGTCAGCAGTCCCCAGGCGTTGGCGGCCCCGGTGTCACGCCACGACTCGTTCTCCCAGGTGTCGTTGCCAGGCTCGCCCGGTTGCGGAATCGTGTGGAACTCCCACAGCTCGCGACCGCTGCGCACGTCGAAGCCCCGCACGTCACCGGGTGGCGCGAGCTGGTTCCGAGGCCCGTCCGACACGACGGACCCGACCACGAGGACGTCGCCCACCACGATCGGCGCCGACATCAGCTGGTAGTCACGGCGCTCGATGGGGCGCCGCAGACCCTGCGTCGCATCGATCGCACCGTCGGCGCCAAAGTTGGCTATTGGGCGACCCGTCCGCGCATCGACCGCCCACAGATACGCGTTGCCGGTCGGCAGAAAGATGCGCGATTCCCGTCCATCGGACCAGTACGCCACACCCCGGGAGTTGTAGCCGGTGTTCGCCGGCCGCTCATCCTCCCAGCTGCCGGGATCAAAAACCCAGCGTGTCTCGCCGGTGGCGGCGTCAATCGCCACCGCCTGGCTCATGGACGTCTTGGTGTAGAGCACCCCATCGACCAGGATCGGCGTCGACTTGAAAGCGGCCGGTAGGCTGGGCAGCGTGGTCCGGTTCTCGATCACGATCGCATTGTCGGGCGATTCCCATCGCCAGACGACGCCGAGATCGGCCACCGTGTCGCGGTCGATCTGGTCGAGCGGGGCATATTTAGTGCTGCCGTGGTCGCCGCCGTAGGTGGGCCACTGGCCGTTGGCGGCACCTTGCTGGGCGTAAGCGGGAGAGATGCCGGCCAGGCTCACGATCAGCACGCACCGGCCGATCGGGGCAAAGCTCTCCTGGCGTCTGCCCCCCGTCTGCTGTGTCCTACCGCCCATCAGACCTCCGAGAGCTCCCGGAACGTTCGGGTGATGGTGTACGGGCCGAGGGGGGCACCAGCACCGAGGGCCATGAGAGATCGCGATCATAGCCCACGCGGACGCTCGCGCGCGGTGACCTGGTGGGGGCCGGCGACGTCGCCGAAGCCGCCCGTGCTGGATCGTGCCGGGCAGGGGAGTCAGACTCACGGGCGCATCTGCGACGACAAGTCATCAAGAAAACACCAGGTTGAACATAGGACGCATTAGAGCGCCCCCGTGGCTCGGGTCCTCCCTGTGCCGGTT
>JAPYUM010000154.1 GCA_029940535.1 Vicinamibacterales bacterium | reverse complement strand
AGTGGCTAAGTGCGTGGGGCCGTATCGTGTTCACACCCACCCATAGAGCAACTGCCATGCCAATATGATAGAAAATAAATAAGTGTTTGTTTTGCTATTAGTTACAAGACACAAGATAATAACTTTACATATAAAGACATAAAACGTCACAAATATTCTACGTAAAATGTCAATAAAAAGACATTAGTTGTCACTTATGGCGAATCACGGACTGCAGCACCACGCACGTGGACCAGCAGGCCAGTCAGGCGCCGGTGGCTCTTGCCGCGGGGGCGCCGGGAATCCGGCGGAAGAGCCGTATGAGCACGACCAATGACACCGCGAACAGGATGGATCCCAACAAGAACGGGGCACCCGGCAACGCCATGGGTGCCGCACTGGATGTGAAAAAGCTGAACAGTCCGGCGGTAAAGATGAGCGGGGCGAAGATACTGGTGAGACTGGTCAAGGAGGTGAGTGCGCCCTGGATCTCGCCCTGTTCCGAAGGACCCACCGTGCCGGCAACCAGGCCCTGGATGGCCGGCATCGCCAAGCCGGCCAAGGCGCCGAACACGATGATGATCAAGACCATCCAGCCTTCCGACGCCAACCCGTAGCCGAGGAACGCCAGCGTCGAGACCGTGAGTCCCAGCATGATGGTGCGACGCTCACCGAGGCGCCTGACGGCCGGTCTGACCAAGAGCCCTTGTACGAGAATGGCCATGACACCGACCAGTGCCAGCGTGAGTCCGTTGGTCTGGATGTCCCACCCATACCGATACCCGGCGTGGAGCACCCAGACGTTCTCCATGCCGCGTTGGGCCAGCGAGCTGAAGAGCACGGCGAACGCCAGTCCGGCGACCAGCGGATATGCCCGCAGTCGTCGGAGACTGGCTATCGGGTTCATGTTGCGAAAAGACACCGCGCGGCGGTGTTCGGGGGCGAGCGACTCAGGCAGCACGAAAAAGCCGTACAGCCAATTGACCAGCGCCAAGGCGGCGGCCACGAAGAAGGGCAACCGGAGATGGATGGCGCCAAGCACACCCCCGAGCGCCGGACCCATGGTAAAGCCGAGGCCGAACGCCACGCCGACAAAGCCGAAGTTGCGAGCCCGGGTGTCTGGTGTCGACACGTCCGCGATGTACGCGTTGGCGGTGGTGATGCTGGCGCCCATGACGCCTGCGATGAATCGACCCACGAACAACCAGCCGATCGACGGGGCCCAACCCTGAATCAGATAGTCGATACCGAAACCGAAGAGCGAGATCAGGATGATTGGCCGGCGCCCGAACCGGTCAGAGAGGGCGCCGAGCACGGGTGCGAACAGGAACTGCATCAAGGCGTACACGGCGACGATGACCCCGAGGTATCGTCCCGTGGAGGAGGCATCACGGCCCACCAGTTCGCCAATGAGATCTGGCAGAATCGGGACGATGATGGCCAAGCCGAGGATGTCGATGAACATCGTGACGAAGATGAAAATCATCCCCGCCTGACGCGTCCGTACTCCTGGTCCCATGCCGTATCGTGTGCCGCCGTGCGAGGCTGTGGCTGCCGGTTCTGGCCGATCCGTGAACCCGTCAGTATCGCATGGTCACCCAAGTGCGGCACGGCGCCGGTCGCCGCGCGGTCAGTCGCTGGCGGGTACGTGCACAGAGGGCTCTTTTGGGCTGAGCGGGGCGACCGAGATGTTGCTCCACCCATACAGGGCAGCCACCAGGGGGTTGATGAGGTTGAAGAAACAGAACGGCGCGTAGGTCAGCGTCGCGACGCCAAGGGTTCCGGCCATGTAGGCGCCGCACGTGTTCCACGGGACCAGCACGGAGGTGATCGTGCCGGCGTCCTCCAACGCACGCGATAGGTTCTTCGGGTCCAGTCGTCTGCGCTCGTACTCGGCTCGGAACATCCGGCCCGGGAGGACGATCGAGATGTACTGGTCGGAGGCCAGCACGTTGGTCCCGACCGCGGTCAGGAGGGTGGCCGAGATGAGGCTCCCGGTACCGTGCACGGCGCCAAGAATCCGTCTGGCGATGGCTTCGAGCTGTCCGGTGGTTTCCATGACGGCGCCGAACATCATGGCCGAGATGATGAGCCATACCGTGGTGAGCATGCTGGCCATGCCCCCGCGGCTGAGCAGTTCGTCGAGGGCCGGGGTGCCCGAATCGAGCACGAATCCGTCGAAGAGGGCGATCCAGCATCCCTTGGCGAGCGCCACGGGACGGCTCAACCCAGGGTCGCCCACGAACGCCACCACCGCCTCGCCCTGGAACAGGACGGCGCAGACGGCGCCGGCCAGCGCCCCGAGGAATAGGGCCGGGAACGCCGGCACGCGTCGGATCACCAGCGTCAAGACCAAAGCCACCGGAAGCAGCAGGTGGGGGCCGACGACGAACTCGCGCTCGAGCGCCTCGAGTATCACCGACAGATCATTCGTTGAGCCGGGTGTGGGGACGACAAACCCCGCTACGGTGAAGAGTGCCAGCGCGATGGCGAAGCTGGGTCCGGTCGTCCACACCATGTGTCTGATGTGGCTGAACAGGTCGGTGCCCGCCACCGCGGGGGCGAGATTCGTCGTGTCCGAGAGGGCTGACATCTTGTCGCCAAAATAGGCGCCCGAAATAATGGCGCCGGCGGCGAGACCCAGGTGTAACCCTTGCGCAGTGGCGATGCCAATGAGCGCAATGCCAATGGTGCCGGCGGTCGTCCAGGAACTGCCCGTGGCGAGCGACACGAGCGCGCAAATGGCACAGGCGGCCGCGTAGAAGACCGAGGGCGCCAACAACGAGAGCCCGTAGTAGATCATGGTGGGCACCGTGCCCGCCAGAATCCACGTGCCGATCAGCGACCCGACAGCGAGCAGGATCAGCAGCGCGCCCATCGACACGGAGATCCCATGGATGATGCCCCGCTCGATCGCCGGCCACGAATGACCGTTGCGAAGCCCGACGATCGCACCGGCACCGGCCGCGAGCATCAGCGCGATCTGGTTCGGTCCGCTCGATGAGGCGTCGCCGAACAAGGCGACCGATCCGGCGAGCAGCCCGATCAGGAGCCCTATGGGCACAGCCGCCTGAGCGAGCGTGGCAGGACGCACCGGATGGGCAGTGGGTTCGGTCATCGGTCAGGAGGGGCGGACGAGCGCGCCTTCCCTCTGGCCGCTCACCGTCCAGCATACCTTGCCTGGTGCCTCACACGGAGGCAAGGAGTTGGCGACTTCCACGGCCGCACAATCCGAGCACGGTGGTCATGGCGATGGCGCCGCAGACACCGTAGATCAGCGGGATGTTGCGCCCGGTCAAGTCCGCGGCAATGCCCCCGGCGATCATGCCCAGCGGTGCCAGACCCTCGCTCGCCGTAAACAGCAGTCCCATCACCCGGCCGCGAAACTCGGTCGGCGTGGTTCGTTGCAGGAGGGTCAATTCAAGGTTGTTGATGACGCCGGAGGCGCCGCCACTCATGAACATGATCGCGAGCGCCAGCCACGGATCGCGCACTTGGCTCAGCCCACCCAGTGAGAGCGACAACAGCGCGAACATCGCGATCATGAATCGCGCGTGACTGACCCCCGTGGGCCGTGCCAGCGCGGTCACGCCGAATCCGACGATCATCCCGGCGCTGAGCGCGGCCAGCAAGAAACCGTACCAATCCAGGGTGGCGTTCAGATAGTCGGTCACATAGATCGGCAGCAGCACCACGACTGGCATCGCGACGAGGTTGATGACGGACGCGGACAGAAACACCGCGCGCAGGCCAGGCCGCCGAACCAGATAGTCCAGGCCGTCGAACGTCTTTCGTCGAAACTCGGCCCAGCTGACAACGTCGCGAGCGCCGGAGACGGCTGTGTCCCCGTGTTTGATCAACGTTTCGCTGACCCCGGAGAACAGGAACGTCAGTCCATCAATGAGAAAGAGAAGAGGCGCTCCGAGTGACCGGTACAGCACACCGCCCAGGCCCTGCCCGATAAACGTACCTGCTTGCAGCGACGCCTGCTGAATCGAGTTTGCCGTGGCCAGTCGGCGCTCAGGCACCAGATCCGGTGTGATGGAGGCGATCGCCGGGTTGAAGAGGGCCGTGAGCACGCCGTTCATCAGCGCCACGAAGAACAGCACCCCGACGAGTGGCTGTGCGGGTAGTAGCCAGAACGACGCCGCCAACGCGCACGTCAACGCCCCCCGGGCGAAGTCACAGGCGACGATAATGCGGAGCCGAGGACGACTGTCGACGAAGGCTCCGGCAAAGGGACCCAGCACCACCGTGGCGATTCTGCTGGCGGTCAGCATCAGGCCCATCACGGTGGCTGACCCGGTGACTTCGAGCGTCCAGAGGGTGGTGGCGATGGTGAACGCCTGGTTCCCCAGGCGACTTACGATCTGGCCCTGCCACAACAGGATGAACTCGCGGTTGAAGAGCGTCGTGGGCCGTGCCGCGGAAGTGGCCATCGGAGGGCGTGCCTCGGGTCGACGAGCCCACGCTCCTCGCAGGTCGCGGCCTCATCGCGGCGCGCGCCCGCGTTCATCTGGACTTGTCGAATCTTTGCCGGCGAGCGAGTCGCATCATATCCGATCGTTTGCGGTCATCCTGGGGGACCGGTGAGGCTATCTGCTTCCCGCGCCGATGTGCTCAGTCAAGAGGGAAGCGGGCTCCATCGCCATCGCGCGCCGAACCGGGGCCACGTTGACCAGCACGCCGGTGATGACCATGAGCAGCGCACTCGCGATGTAAGGACCGCCGGTCGACGCGTCCAGTCCCGCGAACAGACTACTCATGGCGCTGGCCGTCAGCACGGAGCACGCCAATCCAGCGAGCGTCCCGACCAGGATGCACCCCAGGGCCTCTCCGGCCACCGTCAGGACCATCTGTTCAGTGGGCGCGCCCAGGCACACGCGCAAGCCGATCTCGCGCCGTCGGATGGAGACGAGTGCGGCGCTCAGGCCGTACGTGCCGGCGAGGGCCAGCACCAGGGCCAGACCGGCGAACACGACCAAGAGATTGGCGTGGAATCTTGGGCGTCCGAGAGACTCGGTGATCATCGACTCGAGGTAGCGCGCCGAAGAAGGAGGCACCCGCGCGTCGACCTCGCTGGATACCCGTCCAATCGCACGAACAGCGGTGTCTGAATTTGCCTCAGTCTTCGCCACAAGCGTCACGGACTCGCTTCTTCCCCATTGCGTGTAGGGCACCACGATCTCCGCCTGCGCGGCGACTCCGAGTCCTGCGCTACGCACGGCACCCGTGACGCCTACGACCCTCATCCAGACGCCCTCCGCGTCAGCCGGTCCCCGCTTGATACGCCAGCCCACCGCACGGCCATCCACAAAGAACCGCCGCGCGAATTCCGCGTTGACGATCGCCACGGGTGCGGTGTCGACTGCGTCCGATTCCGCGAACTCGCGGCCATCGAGCACCGGTATCGACAGTGTGCGGAAATAGTCCTGGCTGACCGTGCGCCACACGGCTCGAGGTTGCTCGTTGGACGGCTGGGGAGCGAGCGGGTCGACGGTGAGATTGACGATCGCGATGTTCTCGCCAAATGGCACGTAGTCCACTGTCGCGGCCGACACGACCCCCGGAACAGCCTCGACCGCGTCGAGTAGATCGCGCTGAAACCTCGACTTGAGGCGTTGGTCGCCGTATGTCCGCTCTGGAAGCGTGAATTCGAGGGTCACAACGTTCCGCGGGTCGAGACCCGGGTTCACGGCACTCAACCGATCGAATGTTGCGACGAACTGAAGGGCTAGAGTCACCACGACGACGGCGAGTGCGACCTGTAGGACGAGGACGCCCCGCCGCATGAATCGCGTTTGGCGCGAGCCGGTGGTTCGACCGTTCTCTGCGGCGAGCCCGCGCTGGACACCCACCCGTCGCATCGTGACCACCGGAACAAGCGCCAACGCCAATGCGATAGCCCCCGTTAACACCGCGGCGAACAGCCACACCAGGCCATCCACCCTCACGTTCGAGAGCCCGGACACGATGTTGTTGCCAGAGGCCCGTAACACCGCCAAGAATGCATAGGCTAACGTCGAACCCACGACCCCGGCCCCCAACGCCGCGGCGGTCCCTGTGCCGAGCCCGAGGCCGTAGAGTTGTAGGGGGGTGGCGCCCAGGGCGACCCGGACCGCCCACTCGTGGTTTTGACGCGCCGCCGCTGCGACCGCAACCGCCACCGCGTTCATGCCCGCGATCAGCAAGACGAGCCCGGCCGCCGTCACGAACAAGGGGAGCGCGGCGCTCAGACGTCCCATGACCTGCCCCTGCAGGGGCAGCATTGCGAACTGGAGCCCGCGATTCGCGTCGGGATACTGGGCCGCCAACCGTGACGCGACCGTGTCCAGCTCTGCTTGGGCTTGTCCAAGTGTTCGGTCTTGTCCGACGCGGGCCAAAACAAAAAGATATCGAAGATTGCGCACCATCGGGCGCGTGTCGGGCTTGAGTGGAAGCCAGAGATCGGCCGGTCGCATCACCATGTCGGCCGACACGACCGTCGCGCTGAAGCCAGGCGGCAGCAAGAAGCGACTAGGCATCACGCCCACGACGATGTGGGACTTGTCGTTCAAGAGAATCGTTTGACCGATGGCCTGCGGATCGGCGCCAAAGCTCTGCTGCCAAAGGCCGTAACTCAAGACCGTCACGTCTGGACTGATGGCGAGATCATCGGTGGCCTGAAGGCTCCGGCCGAGGAGAGGCTCAACTCCCGTCATCTCCAACAGCGTTGCGGTTGCGTAGAGCCCCCGTACCCGCTCCGATACGCGACCCCCGGTGAGATTGAATTCCGCGTCGGTGTAAACCGCTACGTTGTCGAATGACGTCATGCCCTCTCTGACATCCAGGTAGTTCGGCAGAGAAGTGGGGGTGAGACCGATGCCCCGTGCTGAATTGTCCTCCCAGAGAGCGACGAGTCGCTCGGGCGCCTCGTACGGCAGGTCTTGAAACGA
>JAPYUM010000153.1 GCA_029940535.1 Vicinamibacterales bacterium | reverse complement strand
CACGTTCGTAGTCGCGACCTCCATGTCCGCCTGGGCGCAGGTCGAAAACTTCACCCCTGTTACCGATGCGGTACTGCAGGACCCCGCGGATGGCGATTGGTTGAGTTGGCGGCGCACGCTGGACGGTTGGGGCTACAGCCCGCTCGATGAGATCGACAAGAGCAATGTCGGAGATCTGCAACTGGCCTGGGCGTGGGGTCTCGAGGCGGGGGTGTCACAGACCACACCGGTGGTGCACGACGGCACCATGTATATTGCGAATCCAGGCAACGTGGTGCAGGCGCTCGACGCGCGGAACGGCGACTTTATCTGGGAATTTCGCTATGAGATGGACGAACGACGGCGCGCCGGTGCGCAGATGCGGAGCCTCGCGATCTACGAGGATCTGGTCATCCTGAATACGGTCGATGCGCATGTCGTAGGTCTCGATGCCCGGACCGGCGAGGTGCGATACGACACCGCGGCGGCTCCCCCGAACCAGGAAGGCTATGGCTTCTCCAGCGGTCCGATCATCGCCGACGGCGTCGTCGTGGCAGGGCTTCGGGGCTGCGAGCGGTTCCGGGAGGACACGTGTTACATCGTTGGCGTGGATGGCCGGAGTGGTCAGGTGCTGTGGCGCACATCGACGGTGGCGCGTCCCGGCGAGCGTGGCGGTGATACGTGGGGTGATCTGCCCCTGCTCATGCGCGCCGGCAGCGACGCGTGGATTCCCGGCAGCTACGACCCGGTCAGCGGACTCGTCTACTACGGTACGTCACAGGCCAAACCGTGGTCGCGCGACGCCCGCGGCACCGACGGGGACGCCCTGTACAGCAATTCGACGCTGGCGCTTGACCCGGCTACCGGCGAGATGAGGTGGTACTTTCAGCATATCCCCGGCGATAGCCATGACATGGATGAGACGTTCGAGCGCATCCTGATCGACTACGACGGCAAGCAGTCCGTGTTCAGCATGGGCAAGCTGGGCGTCCTGTGGGAGCTCGACCGGGTCACCGGGCAGTACCAGAACGCGATCGACCTGGGCTATCAGAACATCGTCGACGTCGATACCCAGACCGGCGTCGTTACCCATCGCGAAGACATGATTTCGGACGTGGGCGAAGAACTCTACTTCTGCCCCAGCACCGGTGGCTTCAAGAGCCTCCGGGCGATGGCGTATCACCCGGAGACGACCGCCCTGTATATTCCGTTGAATCTGAACTGTGAAACCGCCGCGTTCTTGCCGGTCGAGCAGCGCTTGGGTGGCGGCGGCACCGGCGGCGTCCGTGACCGTCAGAACCACTTTCATCCAGACGCGCCCGATCAACTCGGGGAACTCCAGGCGCTGGACATCCGGACCGGTGAGACGTTGTGGAAACAACGGCGTCGAGCGCCCTACAATACCTCCGCCTTGACCACCGCGAGCGGTCTCGTCTTTATCGGAGATTGGGAGCGCTACGTCTTCGCGTACGACGCCGACAATGGCGAGGAGTTGTGGCGCAGCCGGCTCTCGACCATGGCGAACGGCTACCCGATCACTTTCGCCGTCGATGGCAAGCAGTACGTCGCGTTCGGCGCCGGGAGCCCGCTCGGCGGGTCAAGTTGGACCAGCTTGTTGCCGGCCGACCTGCTCCCCGAGATGAAAAACCCGCGCGCGGGGAACGCTATCTTCGTCTACGCCCTACCCTGAATCGCTGTTCCAGGACACTAGCTGTCCAGAAGTGTACGCGTCGCCGAATTGTGCGAGCATTCACCCGCCTAATCGGGCATTCCCAACCCGCCGCGACTCGTCCGCGATCCCACGACGGGTGAAGAAGTGCGGCTGGAGACGGATGACGAAGGGGTAGACGCTCACGGCTACGCTGGACGACGACCGACGCCGAGCCGCAGTGAGCTACTACGTCGAGACCGACACTACCGCACCCATCTACGTGGAAGAACTCACCTAATCCCGCACCGCGCGGCCGGCGGAGAGGGCGGCGTCGACGGCTGTCGGCAGACCGCCACCGGCGCGGCCGCCGCCGAGGATGGTGAAGCCCTGGGCGATTCGGCGGGGCATGTTGACCTCACTCGCCGTGATACCGCACGCAATCCCGTGTCGCACGCAGGCATCCACCACCGTTTGGATAGCCGCCTCCACGCCCGGGTCGTCGCGAGCGACGCCCAGCGAGTTGGAGAGGTCGCTGGGACCGAGGTAGAAGCCGGCGACGCCGGGCACGGCGGCGATCGCCTCGACGTTACGCACCGCCTCGGTGGATTCGATCATCATGAGGGCCACCAGATCGCCGGCTGGATTGAGCGGCCAGGTATCGGCGTGGCGGACGTAGTCGGCCGTCGACAAGCCCCAGAACCAGGCGGCCGCCGTCGGTCCCGAGCCCCGTAGTCCGCGTGGCTCGGGATACCGGGCGTCGCGACGCTGCGGGTACCGCATCGATTGCACCGCGCGTCGCGCCTGGTCCGCGGTTTCGATCGCGGGAAAGATCAGTCCCATTACGCCGATATCGAGCGCCTGTTTCGCCGCCCACTGGGGCGATTCCCGACCATACGGCGCCAGCCGGACCAACGGTGTCACGGTCTGCGTCACGCTTCCCTGTTCGGCCACGGCGGCCCGGTCGGTCAAACCCAAGAGAAATATCTGGAGAGCCACGAAGTCCATCGGGCCGTGCTCCATGTCGACGTAGACGTAGTCCAGGTCTGATCGAGCCAACGATCGGGCGTTCTCCAGCGAGAGGTCGTAGGTGCTCACTCCGAACGCGCGATGGCCGCCGACAAGCTTCGCGACCAGTGGACTGAGATGTTCCTCCGACGGTTGGGTCGCGGCGGTGATCCAGGTCAGGTGCGTCGCGAGTACGCACAGCGCGGTCAGGACCCAGGGAACGCTGTGTGCGGTGTGGTGTGACCGGCGAGTCGTCATGGTTCACCCTCCGAGGTCATGGCCATCAACACGAGCCTCGGCCGAGGCTGACCTACACTACTACGTCTGGCTTCGCGTGACAGTGTCCTCCAACGATGGTCCTGGCACTCGTCAGCGCGCCTTGTCCCGTGTCTCCATTGCGGAATCTGGCACGCCGCCCGCGATAGAATGACCACAACCGAAGGAGGGTCGGATGAGCTGCCAGATTCTCGCTCGCGTCGTCGCAACGGTCGCGGTGGCATCGGTCATATCGCTGGGCGCCGTCAGCCCGGCCGACGCGCAAACCGAGTCGACTGACTGGACCCCGCCGCGTCTGTCGAACGGGCGGCCAGATTTACAGGGTGTCTGGCTTAGCAACACGGCGACGCCGTTGCAGCGTCCCCCGGTGTTTGCCGGGCGAGAATTTCTGACCGATGAGGAGGTTGCCACGCTTCGCGCGCGGGCGGAGCGGATTTTCCGGAACGGTCGAAGTGCCTTCACGACCCCGGAAGGCGCCTTCTTCGCGGCGTTGAACGACGTCGAGACCTACGACGGCGCGTCCTCGACCAGTAGCTCGATTGGCATGGTCGATGTGGAGATCACCAATCGGACGTCGCAGGTCATCGACCCCCCCGACGGTCGCATTCCCGGTCTGACCGCGGCCGCACAGGCCCGCGAGGCTGCGGTCGGTACTGGTTGGGACTTCAAGACCGGTCCCGAGGATCTCAACAACTTTCACCGGTGCGTGACGACCGGTGTGCCCAGGCTGGGTGGCAACTTCGGTGCCGGCCCGTACACCTTCTATCAAATCGTGCAAACGTCGGATCATCTGGCATTCATCAGCGAAGCGTTCCATGACGCCCGGCTCATCGCACTCAACGGGCATCCGCATGTGCCGGAGGCCATCCGACAATGGAATGGCGACGCGCGCGGGCACTGGGACGGCGACACACTCGTGGTCGAAACGCGCAACTTCTCGACCGGCAGCTACTTTCGCGGTTCGACGGATGGGCTCCGTCTCGTCGAGCGGTTGACCCGCACCGGCCCCGACACCCTCACCTACCAGCTCACCTTCACCGACCCGGCCACCTGGGCGTCGCCCTGGACCGCGGAGATCCCACTTAAGCGTCGCGACCAGACGATCTACGAATTCGCTTGCCACGAGGGCAATGTCTCGATGCGGGGCATGCTGCGGACGGCGCGGCTCGCGGAAGATACGGGCGCTCGTTGAGGGTGCCCAGCCGTCATCGTCAGAGCGTGCGAGACCCTGCAGCTGGTCGATCAACGCTCCCACAGACGCGTCTGTGGTTGAAACTGGCTCCACGCAAACCAGAACGCCTCATGCGCTGGGATCTCCTCACCATCAGTGAAGGCCCGTAGGCCCCCTGAATCTGGCTGCAGCGTCACGTCGGCGAGCGCGACGTCTTCGCCGGCCTCCAGCGCCAGACGCGCCGATCCCACCGGGAACGCTACCGGGGTGCCATCCGCGTTCAGGACTCCGAGGACCACCTCGTGCACGCCGAGACGCGGGTCGACATCGCCCACCGGGAAGATCGGTCCGCCGTCATCGCGGCCGCGCAGCGGGTCGAGTGGGTAGCTTCGGCCAATGCCTCCGTCCTCCGCGATGATCGTGGTGTCCGGATGCGCCGTGCGCCACGCCCCCCAGGGCGAGGTGACGACGGTGGCCTGATTGAGTGTCACTTCGGCGTCGAGCAGCGGTCCGGAGATGGCCTCTCCGGTAAAGGTGTCGACGGCGGAGAACGTCGCGATGTCGTACATGAATTTGTTCGATCGCGAGAGCAGTCCGGAGGTTCGCAACAGCGGCGCGAAGCCGTCGACATCATCCGTGAAATAGGCCTGCGCCGACAGACACAGGGTGCAGTACGGGATGGCCAGACGCCGCCCGCCGAGGGTGTCGTTGACCATTTCGTGCACTTCCATGATGTGCTTCGGGTAGGCGCGGGCCTCGCCGTTGACGACGACCCCAAACACGAGGGCATCGTCCGGGTACCAGGACCCGCCCGCTGCGTCGGTCACGGCTGGTGCGTCCAGGGCCGGGATGCACCCTCGCGGGCAGATTTCACCGGCCGTGGCGACCAGTCGGTCGTCGATGAAGACGCCACCCCACCCGACGAGCCGCCAATCGATAGCGGAGTCTTCGTCATCGAAGAACGGCGCCCAGCGCGGTTCAATCAACAGGAACAGGTCACGTTTGAGCTGCCGGTAGCTCGGTGGAGCCGGAAGGTTCCACGCCAAGATGCGGTCGCCCATGGCGGTGAACGGCTCGCCCGCGAACTCGGTGCCGCTGAGCTGTTCGAACGCTTCGACCACGACCGGCACCCCGTCGCGCGTCGCCAGCCGCAGCAGGTCATACAGGTACCACAAGAGGCGAGGGTCCCCGGACCCGCCGATCGTGCGTACCGCATCAGCGGGAAAGCGCTGCTGGCGCAGGGCCGGCGCGATGCTGGCCAGGGCGTCTCGCACCGGGGCAGTCAGCGGGCCGGTGCCCGCGGCGGGAGTCGTCGGGAACGGTTGTCGGTCCTTGTCGAGCAGGCCCGAAGGGTTCTGCGGTTCGGTCTGGGCTGAGAGTGGATCGGCGCCGCCGCAGGCGCCGAGGAGCATGGCCGTCGCCAGCACGCCGACAAGCAACCCGCGGCGAAAGTCCCGCTGCATTCGGGCCAGAACGCCTCCGACTGACGGCCGGCTACGCGAGGTCATGGCTGCCAGGGTTTCTGGCGATCCGTCCGTGTGGACTGCGTTGCTTCGTCGGTCACATGCCACCTGCATGCTCCCTCCTCGCGCCTTGCTACACGAACGGCTTGCCAGAAACCCCCCTTGTCGTTTTTCAGCAGACTGCTAGACCTCCGGCAGGGCGAAGGCGACCAGGCGAGGACCTCCGCCGATCGTGAGGGCGATGTACTGCCGGCCGTCGACCATGTAGGTCATCGGGGTACCGATCGCGCCCGAGGGGAGGTCGACCGAGGCCAGTTCTTGGCCGGAAGCTTTGTCGTAGGCGACCAGGCGCGGCCCACCGGATGAGCTGCCCGCGGTCAGGCAGTAGATCAGCAAGGTCTTCGTTAGCAGCGGGCCGTTGGTGCCATTGTCACCACCCAGCGGGGGCAGGTCGAGATCGCGAAGCCGCGGGTGATTACGAATGCGGTCACCGTTGCCGGTTGGCACCACCCACGCGTAGTCGCCGGTGTTCATGTCGATGGCCGACATGCGGGAGTACGGCGGTTTGAGCAGCGGAAGCCCTTGGGGCATCTGCGGCCCGGTCCGAATGCCCTGCCTGAGCTGTTCCATGCGCTGGGCTTCCGGCGCGCCGTGCGTATACGCCATGGTTGAACCAGATGTCACGTCTGGCGCGTAGAGCCCGATGACGGAGACCTGGTTGCGCGACGGGATGTACAGCATGCCGGTGTCAGGGTCGACGGCGCCGCCAGCCCACCCCGCGGTGCCTCCCGGCGGCGGACGCATGATGGTGCCGCGGGTCTCACCCTCCACGGGACGGGTCGGGGGTTGGAAGAGGGGGCCGAGCGTGAAGCCTTCGACCGCCTCAAGCGCCAGCTGCCGTATCTCTGGCGTGAAATCGACCAGGTCGTCGATCGTGACGCCCTGGTAGTCGAATGGGGCCGGCCTCGTGGGGAACGGCTGGGTCGCCGCGGGGACTTCGCCCGGCATGTTGGTCTCTTGCGGGACCGGACGCTCTTCGATCGGCCAGACCGGTTCACCGGAGACTCGGTCGAACGTATACACGAATCCCTGCTTGCTGACCTGGGTGATCGCCTTGATGTTGCGCCCATCCACGGTGATGTCGAGCAGGTTCGGGTGGGTGGGGAAGTCGTAGTCCCACAATCCGTGATGCACGGCCTGGAAATGCCAGACTCGCTGCCCGGTCTCGATATCGACCGCGATCAAGGTTTCTGAATAGAGGTTGTCGCCGAGCCGGTCCGCGCCGTAGTAGTCGTTGGTCGTCGTGCCGGTCGGCAGATAGACGTAGCCCAGCTCGTTGTCGCCGGCCAGCATCGACCACACGTTGGCGTTGCCCG
>JAPYUM010000038.1:25149-39223 GCA_029940535.1 Vicinamibacterales bacterium | reverse complement strand
CCGTAGTCGTCGGGGAATCCGACCGCGAACTGCGAGGGCGGCTCGTTGAGCACGTTCGGGAACATGAAGCGACCGGTGGCGGCCAGGCATCCGGCGTTGGCGGCGGTAAACGCGCCCCACGCCAGTCCCATCCAGCCGCGCCGTCCCATCAGGGGCGACTCATCATCATCGACCGGGGCCTTTTTCCTCGCGGTCCGCGCGGCGGGCGTCGTGGTGCGGCCCGCCAGCTTCGCGTCATTCCCGGTGGCTGCGGCCGCCGCGGGCTTGGCGGCCGGTTTCGGCGCCGCCTTCGCGGCCGCGACCGGTGCCGGCGGGGTCTCAGGACTAGGGGTCTTCGGTTCGTCAGCCATTCTACAGTCTCATCGTCTACACGCGGTCATCACACGAACCCGCAACGGTCCGTGGGTCCAGCGTCAGCCTATTGCCGCCCGGCGACGTTACGGCCGAACGGCGCCGCCTCAAAGGCTTCCAGCGTCTGCATCGCCTCCTGGCGTACCTTTAAACTCTCATCCCCACCGGCGAGTGCCTCCACTGGCGCCCGGAAATCACTCGCCACACCCGCCGCTCCGAGCGCAGCCACGGCACGCAGCCCGCTGATCATGACATCGCTCGCCGGGTCCTGGAGCGCGGCAGAGGCGGTGACCTGACGACTCACGTACTCACGGTCGAGCATGCGACGCAGCACGGTCAATCCTCGGTCGTCGCCTTGACGCGCCAACGCGACCGCGGCGTTCCACTGGACGTCTGATACCGGGTCGTCGAGGGCGGCGCGCAGCGTGGTGTATGTTCCGTCGTCGGGCAAGCCCCCCAAGGCGTACACGACCATCTTCCGCACCCCGGCATCGGCCGATTGATACAACTCCACGATGCCCGGTACGGCCGAGCCCTCTCCCAAGGCCCCCAGCGCCCAGATCACACTGATGACCGTCTCGCTGTCGGGGTCATCGAGCGCCTCGATCAGCGTTGCGACAGCCGCCGACGGCACCGGGTCCAAGCTACCGATCGCCAAAGCGAGATACCGACGGATGCGGGGATCATCTCCGTCCGAATCCACGAACGCACTCACCAGCGCCGGCGCCAGGTCGGGATAGTTCGCTTGAACGTCCGGATTGCTCATCAGGCGCGACAGCTCGTAGGCGGCCGGCCACCGGCGATCCCGGCCGCCATTCTGAACGTCGTTCAGATATTCGACCGGCGACCGTTCGTCGGCCACCATCATCCGGAATCCACCGTAGATCCCGACGACGACAGCGACAACCGTGAGGGGGATCAAAAAGAACTGAACCGCCAGCGACGGTGCCGCGGCAACCGCGCTGAGGGGGCGCTCGGGCTCGCGCTCGCCAAGTTTTTGCATTAGAACAAGTGGAAAATATGAAGCACCGTCAACCTCGCTGGCGCCTCGCTTGTGCTTTCCGGCACAAGCGGTGACGACACAGGTTCACCATGAGACGGGCGGATATTACTATGCCTGTCATACACGGTCAAGATATCGACAGGCTGCGGCGCCGCCCACGCGTCCGAACACCGCCGACCAGCAGTCATACGCACCGCCCCGCACACAGTCCGAAGCAGTCATATCCGCGGCAACGTCACGTCCCGCTGCGCCTGATACTTGCCCTGTTTGTCTCGATACGACGTCTCGCACGTTTCGTCGCTCTGGAAAAACAGCACCTGGGCAATGCCTTCGTTCGCATAGATTTTTGCCGGCAGGGGCGTCGTGTTGGAAATCTCCAGGGTGGCGGTCCCCTCCCACTCGGGCTCGAACGGGGTCACGTTGACGATGATGCCGCACCGAGCGTAGGTCGACTTGCCCAGACACAGGGTCATCACATCCCGGGGGATTCTGAAATATTCCACAGTCCGAGCCAGCGCGAACGAATTTGGCGGCACGATACACACATCGGCCTGGAGGTCGACGAACGACCGCGGGTCGAACGATTTCGGGTCGATGACGGTCGTGTTGATGTTGGTGAAGACCTTGAACTCGTCGGCGACCCGGATGTCGTACCCATACGACGACAATCCGTAGGACACCACGTCGGTCCGCACTTGACTCTCGATGAATGGCTCGATCATGCCGCTCTGAGCCATCTCTTTGATCCACCGGTCGGACTTGATACTCATGATTCAGACTGTCGCCTCGGCCCCGCCTAGACCAACTCGAGGCCGCGAAAGAAATAGCTCAATTCGAACGCCGCGGTCTCGGGCGCGTCGGACCCGTGCGTGGCGTTGCGCTCGATCGAACTGCCAAACTCGCGTCGCAACGTGCCGGGGTCCGCCCGGGCCGGGTCTGTCGCCCCCATGAGCGCCCGCCACTTGCCGATGGCTCCGGGCACGGCCAAGGCCAGCACGACCACCGGCCCGGACGACATGAACGTGGTCAGATCGTCGAAGAACGGACGTTCCTGATGCACGGCATAGAAGCCTTGCGCCTCCCCCTTCGACAATCGGATCAGCCGCATCGCGGCAATCGTAAACCCGGCCGCTTCGACCCGTTGCAGAATGGCTCCACTGTGTCCGGCCGCGACGGCGTCCGGCTTGATGATTGCAAACGTGCGTTCCATACTCTTCGTCCACTCCTGTCCTACGAGCGTGTCGCAGAATGACGGTTACCGGAGATCGTCCATGACCTCGTCGAGCACGGCCCGGGGCGGGCGTACCCGACGCTCCGGCAACGTGGCCAGCGGCTCGTCCACGAGATTCAGCGACGTGAGGAAGTCGTCGGCCATCGGGTCGACGTAGATCAATCCGGTCGCGAACTCCCCGCGGGCATGCGTCTCGTGCAGCGCCCGCAACGCCTGCATCTTGTCGGTGGGGTTGTAGCTCTGGTCCAGCTTGCGGAGGTAGAGCCGCGACCCGTCGTGCATGGTCACTTCCTGGGTGGTGCCCGGCTCGTAGTCGATCGTGATGTCCTCGAAGAACGGCACGAAGTCCAGTTCCTCCAGCGGATCGTCGTGGGACTTCACGTAGGCGTAGCTTTTTGTCGATCCCTCGTGGTCATTGAACGTCACGCAGGGGGACAGCACGTCCAGCATCGCGGTGCCTCGATGGCTGAGCGCCGCCTTCAGAATGGCGGTCAGCTGCTTCTTGTCACCGGAGAACGACCTCGCCACGAACGTGGCCCCCAGTTGGATCGCCAGCGCGCAGGTGTCGATGGGCGGGAGATCGTTGACCACCCCGGTCTTCAGCGTCGACCCGACATCAGCCGTCGGCGAAAACTGGCCCTTGGTCAGACCGTAGCAGCCGTTGTCCTCGATGACGTAGACCATCGGCAGGTTTCTGCGCATCAGGTGCACGAATTGGCCGATCCCGATGGCTCCCGTGTCACCGTCTCCGCTCACACCGATGGCCACGAGTTGCTTGTTGGCAAGCAGCGCGCCGGTGCCAATGGACGGCATGCGGCCGTGCACGGTGTTGAAACCGTGAGACGACCCGAGAAAGTACGCAGGACTCTTGCTAGAGCACCCGATACCCGAGAGTTTCACCACCTGTGTCGGATCGACCCCCATCGTAAAACAGGCGTCGATGATGCGCTCCGAGATGGCGTTGTGCCCACAGCCGGCGCAGAGGGTGGTCTTGCCGCCGCGGTAGACCGGCAACTCGAGCCCAATGCGGTTGAGCTTGATTTTCTTGGGAGGCGATGTCGCTATAGCCACGATACGTCCTTCGGTTCGTCGCGCGTGTCCGTGCGTGCAAAAAAGCGCGGTGTCGTCGCGGTGTCAGAGCGGGGACGACCTACTCGCCCCCGACCCCGGCGTTGTGAGGCAGCGGCCCGTCGGCCTCCGAATGCTCCACCCGGTAGCCCTCCTGGATGAGCACATTCTCGGTGATGCTCCGCGCGTCGATCGGCATACCGGCGTAGTGCAGGACGCTGCGCAGTCGGCCGGCCAACTCCGCCCGAAGCTCGAGCCGCATCAGCGTCGACATCTGCGCGTCCCGATTTTGTTCGACGACATAGACACGATCGTGACGCTCGATGAACGAGGCGAGGGCTGAACGAAACGGATACGCTCGCAACCGGTAATACGACGTCTGTAGATCCGCCTCGGCGGCGAGCTGGTCGCGGCTCTCGATGATGGCCCAATGCGTGGTGCCGTAGGCGATGATACCGATACGCGCCTTGCGATTGATCTCGACGACCGGCGCCGGCATCCAATTGCGCGCCGTTTCAAATTTTCGCGTCAGGCGGTCGACGTTCTTCTCGTAATCGTCGGCCCGCTCGCTATATTGTCCCCACTCGTTGTGACCGGACCCCCGGCAAAAGTAGGCCGGCATGTCCGTCCCTGGGATCGAGCGGTAGGGAATGCCGTCGCCGTCGACGTCCCGATAGCGGCCAAAGCGACCGATCCGGTCCAACGTCTCCTGGTCCAGGACTTTGCCGCGATCGATCGGCTTCGTCGGATACTCGAACGTCGGCGACATCCACGTGTTCATCCCGAGATCGAGGTCGCTCATGACAAACACCGGCGTCTGAAAACGCTCGGCCAGGTCAAAGGCGTTGATCGCCATCGAGTAGCACTCTTCGGGCGAGCAGGGGAACAGCAACGGGTGTCGGCTGTCACCGTGTGACAGAAATGCGGTCGACAGCACGTCTCCCTGCGCGGTGCGCGTGGGCAGACCGGTCGAGGGCCCTACCCGCTGGACGTCGAAGATCACCGCGGGCACTTCCGCGTAGTACCCCAACCCGGCGAATTCCCCCATCAGCGAGACGCCGGGACCGGAGGTCGCCGTCATTGATCGCGCGCCGGCCCAACCACTGCCGATGGCCATTCCGAGCGCCGCGATCTCGTCCTCGGCTTGCACGACCGCGAATGTCGCCTTCCCGGTCTCCTTGTCCACCCGGTACTTACGCAGATAGCCGATGAGCGTCTCGCACAGCGACGACGACGGGGTGATCGGATACCAGGTGACCACCGTCACCCCCGCCATCAGGCAGCCGATGGCGGCCGCCGCATTGCCATCGACCAGGATGCGACCGCCGTTCTCATCCATCGGCTCGATACCATACGGATCGCGCTTCTCCAGGTGCTGCTCCGCAAACGCGAACCCCACGTCGAGCGCTTCGCGATTGATCGACACGACCTTCGGCTTGGAGCCGAACTGCCGGCGGAGGGCCACCTCCATCTGCTCGAGCTGCACGCCGAGCAGTTGCGACAGCACTCCGTCATAGATCATGTTGCGCACGCGACGGCGGAGCTTGACATCGCGAGACACCTGACCCACCAAGGTGTCGAACGGCACCGGATAGAACACCAGGTCGTCACGCAACGCATCCAGCTTCAGTGGTTCGTCGTAGACCACCGCGGCGCCACGCTTGAGATTCAGCACGTCTTCCCGTGCTGTCTCTGGATTCATCGCGACCAGAAAGTCGATCTCCGTCTTCCGTGCGACGTAGCCGTGCTTGTTGGCGCGAATGGTGAACCATGTGGGCAGCCCGGCAATGTTCGAGGGGAACATATTCTTCCCCGACACCGGCACGCCCATCTGGAAAATAGATCGCAGCAGCACCAGGTTGGCGGTCTGGCTGCCGGACCCGTTGACGGTGGCGACTTGGATGCTGAAATCGTTGATGACCGGCGTGGTGGACGCTACCACTGAACGCTCAGCGACGGCTGCGTCGGACGAAGGCATACAGATCCTAGATACGAGAGAGGTGGTCAGATGGCCGCCAGCGACAGCCACGCGTGTCGGCGACAGAGGCCCGGTAAACGGGCGCATTGTAGCACTGTCTGTTGTGTTTCTGGGAACGGAAGATACAAGACCCTGTGGGTGCCAGCGTTTTCGGTCAGATACCCGAGTGGGTCCCGGCCGCGACTCCCGCGCCGCTCTCCGACCTCAACCGCTCCGCCACCGCGGCGCCGATCTCGGACGGACTGTTGACGACCGTCACGCCCGCTCCGGACAACGCGGCCATTTTTTCGGACGCGGTCCCTTTGCCGCCGGAAATAATCGCCCCCGCGTGCCCCATGCGCCGACCGGGCGGTGCGGTCTGACCCGCGATGAACCCGACGACCGGCTTCCGCACGGAGGCACGGATAAACGCCGCCGCATCCTCTTCCGCGGTGCCGCCGATTTCACCGATGAGCACCACCGCCTCGGTCTCGTCATCAGCTTCGAACAACTCGAGCGCGTCGATGAAGCTGGTGCCGATGAGCGGGTCGCCGCCGATGCCCAGACAGGTCGTCTGCCCGAGACCAAGCCGCGTCAACTGGTGGATCGCTTCGTAGGTCAACGTGCCGCTCTTCGACACGATGCCCACGCGCCCCTCGCGGCAAATGTGGCCCGGAATGATCCCGGCCTTGGCCCGGCCGGGTGAGATGAGCCCGGGGCAATTCGGACCAATCAGCCGGCTCGGGCGACCCTCGAGAAACGCGAGCGCCCGCATCATGTCCAGCGTGGGGATGCCCTCGGTGATGCAGACGATCAGGGCCACGCCGGCATCCGCCGCCTCCATGACGGCGTCGGCGGCCACGCTCGGCGGCACGAACAGGACCGACGCGTCGGCCCCGGTCGCTCGGACCGCGGACTCCACGGTGTTGAAAACGGGGAACCCGTCGTGCGTGGTCCCCCCCTTGCCTGGCGTGACCCCACCCACGACCGTCGTGCCGTAGTCGGCGGCCTGCCGGGCGTGAAACGTCCCTTCGCGCCCCGTCAGCCCCTGCACCAGCAACCGCGTCTGCGCGTCGATCAAAATTGCCATCTAGTTCGTCTCGTGTCCTCACTACGCCACGGCCGCGAGTCCGACGACCACGTCGGCCGCCTCGCCCATGCTGTCGGCGGTCGAAAAATTCAACCCGCTCCTCGCGAGCATCCGCTTCCCCTCGTCGACATTGGTGCCCTCCATCCGGATGACCACCGGCACGTCGACGCCCAACTCTTTCACGGCCGCGATGACCCCTTCGGCCAAGATGTCGCACCGGAGAATGCCGCCGAAGATATTGATGAGGACAGCCTTTACCTTGGTATCGGACAACAGAATCTGAAACGCCGACTTGATCTGCTCCGCGCTCGCCCCGCCTCCCACGTCGAGAAAATTCGCCGGCTCGCCACCGGCCAGTTTGATGATGTCCATGGTGGCCATCGCCAACCCGGCCCCATTGACCATGCAGCCGATGGTGCCATCGAGCCGGATGTAATTCAGCTCATGCTTCGACGCTTCGGTCTCGAGCGGCTCTTCTTCCGCCAGATCGCGCAGGTCGGCCAGATCGACATGGCGGAACGACGCGTTGTCGTCCAGCGTCACCTTGGCGTCGAGCGCCAGCACATCTCCCGCCCCGGTCACCACGAGCGGGTTGATCTCGATCATCGACGCATCGATGGCCAGAAACGCCGCGTACACACGCTGCATCAGCGCCGCCGCCTTGCGAGCCGGGCCCCCAGTCAAGCCGATCGCCTCGGCCAGACCCCGCGCCTGGAAGGCCGCCAGGCCAAGCCCCGGATCGATGTGCACTTTGTGGATGAGCTCCGGGGTGTCGGCCGCCACCTGCTCGATGTCCATTCCACCCGCGGCGCTCGCCATGAACAGAGGCTTCTGCTCCGCCCGATCGATGAGGAGCCCGAGATAGAGCTCGGTGGCGATGTCCAACCCCTCTTCGATCAGGACGCGGGACACGACGCGGCCGGCGGGACCAGTTTGCGCGGTCACCAGCGTCATCCCAATCATCTCGCCCGCGATGCGCGCTGCCGCCGCCGGGTCGTCGGCCAACTTGACCCCGCCGCCTTTCCCGCGACCACCGGCGTGGATCTGCGCCTTGACGACGACCCGGTCGGCCCCCAGACGCGCCGCGGCCTCGGCCGCAGCCTCGGCTGAAAAGACTGGCTCGCCGCGGGGCGTGGCCACCCCGTAGCGGGTCAACAGCGCCTTGGCCTGATACTCGTGAATTTTCACTGTGTTTCCTCAGACGGGGCTGCGCCCCGAACCCCACGCGGGTCCTCGTGGGCCTTGTTTGGCGGCCACGCCCATACCGGGAATCGGCATCTTTCGTCTCGAGGTCACACCCCGAGAATTCCGACCAGCTCGGTCACGGCGGCCGCCGACTTGTCGAGCGCCGCTTGTTCACCCGGTTCCAGCGTGATTTCGATGACCTGTTCGGCGCCCCCGGCCCCCAACTTGACCGGCACCCCGACGAACAGATCCTTGATGCCGTACTCGCCCTGCAGAAACACCGCACACGGCAAAATCTTCTTCTTGTCCTTCAGGATCGCGGCCACCATCTCGACCACGGCGGACCCCGGCGCGTAGAACGCGCTCCCGGTGCCGAGCAGCTTGACGATCTCGGCCCCGCCCTTCGCCGTCCGGGTCACGATCGCCTCGATCGTGGCGGCGTCGAGCAGTTGGGTGATCGGGATGCCGGCCACCGTCGAAAACCGTGGCAGTGGGACCATCGTGTCGCCATGCCCGCCAAGCACGAAGGCATGGGTGTTTTCGACCGACACGTTGAGTGCCTCGGCGATGAACGACCGCATCCTGGCCGAATCGAGGACCCCGGCCATCCCCACGACACGCTCACGCGGAAACCCGGACTCGCGATAGACGACCTGACACATCGCGTCCAGCGGATTGGTGACCGGGATGATGATGCAATCAGGAGAATGCTTGACGACTTCGGTCGTCACCGCTTTGATGATGCCGCCGTTCTTGTGCAACAGGTCGTCGCGGCTCATGCCCGGCTTGCGCGCGAGGCCCGCGGTGATCACCACGATGTCGGACCCCGCGGTGTCGGCATAGTCGTTGGTGCCGAGCACGCGCGAGTCGGATCCTTCGATGGGACAGGCCTCGAGCATGTCGAGGCCCTTGCCCTGTGGCACGCCGTCCAGAATATCCAGCACCACGACATCCGCCAGTTCCTTGTCAGCGATACTGCGTGCCGCCGTGGCTCCGACGTTACCGGAACCGATGACGCTAACTTTTCGATTCATGACGCGTACGTACTCCTTTCACTCTCCGTGAGTTGCCCTCGGTCGAGCCGATGGCTGCAGAATAATGCTGGGCATATGCCCCCAGGTGACACTGATGAAAACCGTCCAGTGGCGCCGTGCCACCGACACCGCGAACGCCCCCGTCAGCGGCGCATTCGCGTTTTAGGGCACGCCCCCGTGGCCGAAGCCAAGATCTTCACAGAAACTGTGGAAAACCTTGTGGAAAAACCGACCCCGGGGAGCCGGCGAGCCGCGTCAACCGGGGACTTCTAGCGAATTGCACCATTGTGGTGCGAGAAGGGGTAGTGACCGGACCCCGCAAACGGTGGCCATTATACTGTACGGACTGAAGCGTCCCCGGGCGGCCATCCCTCCCCTGAGCGGACACGTCCCGCGCCTCCTCTCAAGACGTTAGGAACCGAGTCACCCATGAAAATCGTGATCGCCGACCCTCTCCCGACATCCGCCGCCGACTTGCTCTCGACCGAGGGCTGGACCGTCGACGCGGAAACCGGTCGTTCGCCGGAGACCCTCGCGCTCGCGCTGGCTGACGCCGACGCACTCATTGTCAGAAGCGCGACCCGCGTCGACGCGGACCTGCTCGAAAAGGCACCCGCGCTGAAGGTCGTCGGCCGAGCCGGGACTGGGGTCGACAACGTCGATCTGGACACCGCCAGCCAGCGCGGCATCCTGGTCGTGAACGCCCCGGGCGCCAACAGCATCAGCGTGGCCGAGCATACGTTCGCGCTCCTGTTGTCCTCGGCCCGTGCCATCGCGGAGGCCGACGCCCACATGAAAGCGGGTCGCTGGGAGAAGAAGCGGCTCACCGGTACCGAGTTGCGCGGCAAGGTGCTGGGGGTGGTCGGTCTCGGCCGCATCGGCCGCGAAGTCGTTCACCGTGGACACGCGTTCGGCATGATCGCGGTCGCTCACGACCCGTTCATCGCGAGCCAGGTGGCGGCCGACCTGAACGTCGAGTTGCTCGAGCTCGACGACCTGTGCGCGAAGGCCGACTTCATCACCCTGCATGTACCCTCGACCGGTGACCGTCCCCTGTTCGACGCCGACCGGTTGGCGCAGTGTAAACCGACCGCGCGCATCATCAACACGGCGCGGGGCACGCTCATCGACGAATCTGCGCTGGCCGACGCCATCGCGCGCGGCGCCCTCGGCGGGGCGGGGCTGGATGTGTTCGAGACAGAGCCGCCGACGGACCGCTCCGTGACCGGGTTGCCGCAGGTCGTAGCGACCCCACATATCGCTGGCTCGACCCGCGAGGCCCAGGAACTGGTCGGCCTGGAGACGGCGACCTGCGTCCGCGATTATCTGAAGGACGGGGTGGTGCGCAACGCCGTCAACTACCCGTCGCTGGCTCCGGACGAACTGACACGACTCCAACCCTACACCGTGCTCGCGCGGCGACTTGGCGCCTTCCTCGGTCAAGTAGCAACGGCCAGAACCGAGACGATCTCCATCAGGTACTATGGCGAGCTGTCGGAGGGGAACAACGAGATGCTGGTCGGGTCCACCCTCGTTGGCTTCTTCAACACCGTCTTGTCGTCGCACGTCACGCCGATCAACGCCCGCCGTCTCGCCAAGGAACGCGGAATCGAGGTCATCGAGTCGAGCAGCTCCCGCCCGCGCAACTTCACCAACCTGATCTCGGTGAAGCTGCACACGAGCGAGGGCGAACGGTGGGCGGAGGGCGCCGTGTTCGAACAGGCCGGACCGCGCCTAGTGCTGTTCGACGGCGTCACCGTCGAGGCGCCGCTTGACGGAACTCTCGTCGTCATCCGCAACAACAATCAGCCGGGCGTCATCGGCGAGGTCGGGACGGTGCTCGGCCGCCACCAGATCAATATCGCGACCTTCGCGCTGGGACACGGCCCGGCGGGAGCGGTGGCGGTGGTCAAGATCGACGGGTCAGACGGATCCGAACACCCGGTCACGGACGAGGTGCTTGGCGAGATCAGAGCCGTAGAGGCCGTGCGGCAGGCTGCGGTCGTGACGCTGTAGGACGCACTAAGGAAGCGTGAGGTGCAACGTCTCTCGGGTCTCCAGGTCGAGGAGCGTGGCGGCGGCGGCGGTCACCTCGCGGACCTGATACCGCCCCATGACCTCGTCCCCAACCCGCGACAAGAACACCCGACCATCGGCCGACAGAATCGCGGTGTGGACACGCCCGGTCGGCGTGCGCTGGGCACCGACACCAGCGAGCGTGATGGACGGCGTGTCGGCAACCGCCCACCCCACTACCGCCGACGGCACCTGGTCGGCGTCGGACTGTAGCACGCTACCGCCCGACGCCTCGGCTGGCGACACCTCAGTCCGCGAGCGACGCGCCAGGGTGAACGGATTGCGGACTGGTGACGTGGGACGAGGAGCGGCCTCCAGTCTGGCCGCCAGACCGGCCACTTCACGCTCGAGATCGAGACGGAGCTGGGGCTCGCCCACTCGCGGCGACGCCGCCGACAGAGGGCTGGCCTGCGGCTCGGCGGCCGCTCTCGGCGCGGTGCCGGCCGCCGACGAGAGCCACGCCCCCATCAACGCCGCGCCCAACGCCAGGAGTGCCACGCGGGAATTGGTCATACAGTATCCGTTCGGTAATTTTACCACGTCGGGCGGCCGAACGCACCCGCTGGCCGGGACGATTCAGCGGTGTGCAGAGCCCGTCGACAGGGCGTCCATCGTGGCCTGTGTCGAACCGTAAAACGCCGTGACGTACTGTGTTAGGATTCACCGTGCACGCCGCGACTCGGCTCTCGGGTAAGTCCACCGAAGCAGCCACCCGAGTCGCCGCCGTCATCCCCGCGCGTTACGCATCAACCCGACTTCCCGGTAAGCCGTTGGCCGATATCGGCGGTCGACCGATGGTCGAATATGTGTATCGGCGTGCCGCGGCGGCCACCACCGTGGACGCGGTCATCGTCGCGACCGACGATGAGCGGGTGGCGCGCGCGGTGAGGGAGTTCGGCGGCGACGCGCGCATGACCCGCGGCGACCATCTGAATGGCACGGATCGGGTGGCGGAAGTGGCCGACGGCCTCGACTACGATTTGATCGTCAACGTGCAGGCGGACGAACCCCTGATCGAACCGACCATGATCGACGCGGCGGTGGCCGCCTGCGCGAATAATGCGGACGTGGTGATGTCCACCCTCCGCTCGCCGATCCACGTCGCGGCCGACCTCCAGGACCCCGATGTGGTGAAGGTCGCCGTCGACCGCGATGGGTACGCGTTGTTTTTCTCACGAGCCCCCATCGGCCTCAGCCGCGCCGCAGACGATGCCCAGGGCACGCCGGCGGCCGCCAAACACATCGGGTTGTACGTCTACCGACGTCCGTTTCTCCTGACCGTCAGCCGCCTGGAACCGACCCCGCTCGAGCGCTCCGAACGGCTGGAGCAGTTGCGGGTCCTGGAGCATGGCTACCGCATCATGACCGCCGTCACCGATCACGACGCCATCGGTGTCGACACACCCGCTGACCTCGCACGCGTCCGCCGACTCGTCGCCGCCGGAGCCCATGTATGAGCGAACCGATTCTCAACCCCCACGGCCGTCCCGTGAAGTTCATCTTCGTGACCGGCGGAGTCGTGTCCTCGCTCGGCAAGGGCCTCGCTGCGGCGTCGATCGGCTGCCTGCTGGAGGGCCACGGCTACACGGTGACACTGCAAAAGCTCGACCCGTACGTGAACGTCGACCCGGGCACCATGAGCCCGTACCAGCACGGGGAGGTCTACGTCACCGATGACGGCGCCGAAACCGACCTCGACCTCGGCCATTACGAACGTTTCACCCATGCGGTGACCTCGAAACTGCACAACTGGACCACCGGCAAGATCTATCTGTCCGTCATCCAGAAGGAACGGCGCGGCGACTACCTCGGCGGTACGGTCCAGGTCATCCCGCACATCACTAACGAAATCAAGGATTGCATCCGCGCGGTGGCCACCGACGTCGACATTGTATTGGTGGAAATCGGCGGCACTGTTGGCGACATCGAGAGCCAGCCGTTTCTCGAGGCTATCCGCCAATTTCGACAGGACGTCGGACGCGCCCACACGCTGTATGTTCACCTGACCCTGGTCCCGTTCATCGGCGCCGCCGGTGAGTTGAAGACAAAGCCGACGCAACACAGCGTCCGCGACCTCCGCTCCATCGGGATTCAACCCGACATCCTGCTCTGCCGGACAGACCGCGTGCTGCCGGCTGAGCTCCGACGCAAGATCGCGCTCTTCTGCGACGTGGACGAGGACGCGGTGATCACCGCCAAGGATGTCTCCAGCATCTACGAAGTGCCGCTGGCGTTTGCCGATGAGGGGCTTGACGGCAATGTCCTCCGGCTGCTGCAACTGCCGGAGTCGACCCGCGCCGTGCCCGAGTGGGAGTCACTCGTCGACCGTGTCAAGCACCCGACCGACCGCTTGACGATTCACGTCGTCGGGAAATATGTCGGGTACGAAGACTCCTACAAGAGCCTGAACGAAGCGCTGTATCACGGCGGCTTCCACCACCGTCTCGCGGTCGATATCCAATGGGTCGAAGCCGAGGCGCTGGAAACGGACGCCGGTGTGCATCTCCTCGACGGCGCCGACGGGGTGCTGGTCCCGGGGGGGTTCGGTGATCGCGGGAGTCGCGGCATGATGCGCGCGGCGCAGATCGCGCGCGAACGGCAGATCCCCTACTTCGGGATTTGCTACGGGTTCCAGTGGGCGGCCGTCGAGTACGCGCGCAATGTCTGCGGGATCGAGGGGGCTGACTCGACGGAATGCAACCCGGATGCCCCAGACAAGGTCATCTACAAGCTGCGGGATCTGCTTGGCGTCGATGACCTGGGTGGTACGATGCGTCTCGGCCAGTATCCCTGTCGGTTCACGCCCGGCTCGATTGCGCGAGGCATCTACGGCCGCGACGAAGTGCAGGAACGGCACCGGCACCGGTACGAATTCAACCGGGCCTATGAAGCGACTCTGGCCGAGCACGGCCTGGTCATCGCCGGTCAGTCACCGGACGGCCGGTTTGTCGAAACCATTGAGTTGCCCGAACACCCCTGGTTCGTCGCCGTGCAGTTTCACCCCGAGTTCCGTTCCAAACCGCTCAGCCCGCACCCGCTGTTCGCCGACTTCGTGCGGGCCAGCTATGCGCACCGCGCG
>JAPYUM010000038.1:0-25049 GCA_029940535.1 Vicinamibacterales bacterium | reverse complement strand
CCGCGCGCAGGCCGCTTCGGCCGTCTCCTGACGCCAGCCGGACGGGCACCACCGCGGGGTCGGCCGATGCACTCGCCCCCCACGACGTGGCGCGTGTCTCTATAATGAGCGGATGCCTACCGTGCGTGTCAGCGACCTGCGGATCGGCGACCAGTCGCCCTTGGTGCTAATCGGCGGTCCGTGCGTGATCGAAAGCGACACCCACGCGCTGTCGATGGGCGGCGCCATCGCGACGGTGGCCCGACGGCTCGGCGTTCCCTACATCTTCAAAGCGTCGTTCGACAAGGCTAACCGCACGTCCATCCGCTCGTTTCGCGGACCCGGGATCGACGACGGACTGGCCACGCTGGCTCGCGTCAAGGAGGCGCACGGCGTGCCCATCCTGACCGATGTCCACGACGCGGGGCAGGTCTCCGCGGTGGCGGAGGTGGCCGATGTGCTCCAGATCCCCGCGTTTCTGTCCCGCCAGACCGACTTGATCGTGGCGGCGGCCAAGTCGGGTCGGGTGGTCAACATCAAGAAGGGGCAATTCCTGGCCCCGGGCGACATGCGACACGCGCTGGCCAAGGTGACCGCCTGCGGCAACGACCAGGTGCTGCTCACCGAGCGAGGCGTCAGTTTCGGGTATCACAATCTGGTAGTCGACATGCGGACGTTTCCCCAGCTTCGCGCGCTGGGAGCTCCGGTCATTTTCGATGTAACACACAGCCTGCAGCTCCCTGGCGCGGGGGACGGCGTGACGGCGGGCCAGGCCGAATACATCGAGCCGCTCGCGGCGGCGGGAGTGGCGGCGGGGGTGGACGGTGTGTTTCTCGAAATCCACGATGACCCGACCCAGGCGAAGAGCGACGGCCAGAATGCGCTACCGCTCGAGCGCCTCGAACCGCTGCTAACGCGCCTCCTGCGGATCGAGGCCGCCGCGCACGAATGACCGCCATGCCCGACGCCGACGCGTCCACAACCGGCGCCGTTGACCTGCGGCTCGCCCGGCGTGTGCTGGAAATCGAGGCCGCGGCCATCACGGCGCTGCTCGATCGGATCGACGAGCGATTCGTGGATGCCGTCACCACGCTCGACGCCTGCACCGGACGGGTCATCGTGACCGGCATGGGCAAGTCGGGCATCATCAGTCGAAAAATCGCGGCCACGCTGTCAAGCACCGGCACCCCGGCGTTTTTCCTGCACCCGGCCGAGGCGGTGCATGGCGATCTGGGGGTGATCCAAGCCGATGATGTCGTGGTTGCCTTGTCCCATACGGGCGAGACCAGCGAGATTCTCCGGCTCCTCGAAACGATTAAACGCGTCGGCGCGCGGGTCATCTGCCTGACCGGCGCCCCTGACTCGACGCTGGCGCAGGCAGCCGACGTGGCTCTGGACTGCCAGGTTCGGAACGAGGCCTGCCCGATGAATCTGGTGCCCACCGCCAGCACCACCGCCGCCTTGGCGCTGGGCGACGCGCTCGCGATGACCCTGCTGGTCAAGAAGGGCTTTCGCGAGGACGACTTCGCGGGTCTGCATCCAGGCGGGGGCCTGGGCAGACGGTTGATGCGGGTTGACCGGCTGATGCAGACGGGCGCGGACCTCCCGACCGTCCTTCCCGAGACGCCGATGACCACGGTGCTTCGCGAGATATCAGACAAACGGCTGGGCATGACCTGCGTGTCAACCGCGGACGGTCGACTCGCCGGCGTGATCACCGACGGAGACCTGCGTCGGCGACTGGCGCGCGAGGACGGCATTCGCGACAGCACGGCCGGCGAGGTCATGAGCACGACGCCGCACACCATCGGCCCGTCCGCGTTGGCGGCCCAGGCGCTACAGCTCATGGAAACGCACCGGATCACCTCGCTGGCGGTGGTGGGCGGCCGAGAGCAGTTGCTCGGCGTCCTGCATCTCCACGACCTCTGGCGGACCGAGCTCTTCTGATGGTTGGGTCCCTGGTCCTGCTCGCGGTATTAGTCGCGCTCCTGGCCGGCCTGGCCGCCGGCAAAGCATGGGAGCGCTACAAGTTGCGTGAGGGTCGCTGGATCGACCGGCGTAAGGCCCGGGAATCACCGCACTACATTCTTGGTCTCAACTTCCTCGTCTCGAATCAACTCGATCTGGCCATCGAGGAGCTGACAACCGCGGCCGGCATCGATGCCGACGCGTTGGAGATTCACCTCATTCTGGGCAACCTGTATCGGGAAAAGGGACAGGTCACTCGGGCGATCCGGATGCATCAGCAGTTGCTGCGACGGCCCAAGCTCACCAAGCTCGAACATGCTTACATTCAGCTCTGTCTCGCCCTCGACTTCAGACGGGGTGGGTTTGTCGACCGCGCGCTTGACGCGTTCACCGAGGTGCTGCGATTCGACGCGGACAACACCTACGCCCTGCTAAACCTCGAGAAGCTGCATGAAGAACAGCATCAATGGGAAGAGGCGCATGCCATCCGCCGGCGGCTGGCGGCCCTGGCCGACCCGGGTCAGGAGCAGAAGCATAAGGCGATCCTGGCGTTTCTCGAAACCCAACTCGGCCAGCAGTCTCTCCAACGAGAGGAACATGCCGCCGCGGTCGCTCGGTTCGAGTCAGCCGTCGACCTCGACGCCCGGGCGATTCCAGCCTATGTCAGCCTGGGAGACGTCCGACGGAAGGAGGGCCGGGTCGACGAGGCGATCGCGGCGTGGGAGCGTCTGATCGCGATTGCCCCCGAGCGGGCGTATCTGGTGTTCGACCGGGTCGAGGCGGTGAGCCGCGAACAAGGCGATGCCGAACGCTTCCCCGCTTTGTGCCGCCAGCTCATTACCGCAAATCCTGTCGACTGGCGCGCCCGCCTGGCTCTCGGCCGTCACCTGGCCAGGGAGGGACGGCCGTCCGAGGCGCTGGACCTCCTGTTCGACTCGCTCGTCCACAACCCTCACGCGATGGAGATCCATCAAGTGGTCTGGCGGGCACTGGCCGCCGTGACTTTCGATGCCGCTCGGGTGCGACGCTACATGGAGCTGACCCGCGAAGCGGTCTTCTATCTGGACCCGCACGTGTGCATGAGATGCCGGTACCGCAGCACGGAGCTCCTGTGGCAGTGCCCGCAATGCCACGAGTGGAACACGTTCGTCGAGGAGCGCATCACGGCGGCCGAGGAGGGCGAGGACGACGACGCCTGACACCCGCTCGTCATCGTCAGTGGGCCGAGTCGTGCTCACCGGCGGCATCGCGACCGGCAAGAGCTATGTACTCGACCGCTTCACCGCGCTCGGGGTGCCAACGCTCGACGCCGACCACCTAGCCCACGACGCCCAGGCCCCGGGGGGACCGGCCTGGCAGGCGATTCGAGACTACTTCGGGGCCGAGATGTTCGATGAGCGTGGGTATCTCGACCGTCCAAAACTGGGAGCCCTGGTGTTCGCTGACGCGCAGGCGCTCGCCACCCTCAATCGCCTGGTCCACCCCCACGTCCGGGCCGCCATCACTACGTGGTTCGCGAATCTCGCGCCCCCGACGCCCTTCGGCGTCGTGGCTATTCCGCTATTCTACGAGGTGCCGCGGACGGAAGTGTTCGACCACGTCATCGTCACGACCTGTCAAGCGAGCCGTCAACTGGCCCGGGTCGTCGCGCGTGGTCTCACCGAGCCGCAGGCGCAGTTGCGCATCGACGCGCAACTGACAACCGCGGTCAAGGTGCAACGGGCCGACGATGTCATCTGGACGGACGGCACCCACGCGGACACAGACCACCAAGTCGAGGCCCTGTGGGGTGCATTGTCGGCAGTGACCTCGTGGGCTACGCGCCGCGCTCCGAACACCGCTCCACGTCGTTCGTAGCCGCGGCTACGCCGATTTCCTCAGAAAACGAACGCGTCGTCTAACTACTTGCCCTGCGCGTGTCGTAATTCCGCGGCGCGGATCGTGTTCGAGAGCAGCATCGTGATCGTCAGAGGCCCCACTCCGCCCGGTACCGGTGTCAAGGCGCCGGCGATCTCCGCCACTTCGGGATGCACGTCACCCACCACGGTATGCCCGCGCCGCTCGAGCACCTCGAGTCGGGGCGACTCGGGGCCAAACAGCGCGATCACCGCATCGCGATCACGAAGCCAGGTCGTGCCGACATCGATCACCGTGGCACCCGGCTTGACGAAATCACGGGTGACAAATCCGGGCCGACCAATCGCCGCAACAAGGATGTCGGCGGTCGACGCCACGGCCGGCAAGTCGATAGTGCGTGAATGACACACGGTGACGGTGGCATGTCGGTGGAGGAGGAGCAGCGCCATCGGTTTGCCAACGATGTCGCTACGCCCGATCACGACCGCCCGCTGGCCCTCGATCGGGATACCGACGCGGTCCAGCATCTCGATAATGCCGGACGGCGTGCCCGGCGCGATTCCCGGTCGATTCTGGACGAGCCGGCCGGCATTGATCGGGGTAAAGCCGTCGACGTCCTTGTCGGGATGAATCGCGACGAACACCCGTTGCTCGGCGCCGCTCCCCATCCCGGACGGGAGCGGCGACTGCACGAGAATGCCGTCAATCGTCTCGGTCTGGTTGAAACGCTCCACGATCTCCAGCACCTCATCGACGCCCGCCTCGTCAGACAGTCGCTCGAGCACCGCGTACACACCGAGCTCCGCGCACGCTTTCATCTTGTTGCGCACGTAGGTCTCAGAGCCCCCGTCGTGGCCCGCCAGCACGATCCCGAGCCCAGGCGGCCGCCCCGCCGACGCGGTGAAAGCCTGAATTCTGGGGGGAAGTGACGCTCGAATCTCCGCCCCCACGATCTTGCCGTCCAGCCGTTGTGCCACCGTCGCCTCAGCCGTCATGCTGTCCTCGTTCCTCGAAGTAACTCCCAAACGAGCGCGATCTTATCAGGCGAGCCGGCCGTCCCGACAACGCGCGGTTCCTCGAGTTCTGCGGTACACTTCGTCGGCGCAATTGAGGACGAACGGATGGCAACCACCGCTCATCGAGGCACCTGGGGTTCGAAGGCCGGATTCATTCTGGCGGCCGCCGGGTCGGCCGTCGGTCTTGGCAATATCTGGGGGTTCCCGACCCAGGTTGGACAAGGTGGGGGCGCCGTGTTCGTGCTCATCTATCTGGCCTGCGTCCTCTTTATCTGCCTCCCGATCATGGTGGCCGAGCTGGTGATCGGACGACGGGCACAACTCGACCCGGTCGGGTCATTCAGCCTCATCCGACCCGGCTCCAACTGGTGGTTGGTCGGTGTGCTGGGCGTGCTCGCGGGAGCCGGCATCCTCTCCTTCTACTCGGTGATCGCCGGGTGGTCACTCGCCTACATCTGGTTCACCGCCAGCGGCGCCGTAAGCCCCGACGCCGTCGGGGCGTTCTTCGGCGATTTCACCGCCAACGGCCCGCTCAGTATCGGGCTGACGCTGGTGGTCCTGGGCGCCACCGCCGCGGTGCTGGTCGGCGGTGTCCAGTCGGGCATCGAGCGCGTCACGAAAGTGATGATGCCGGCGCTGATCGGACTGCTGCTGATTCTGGCCATACGGGCGGCCACGTTGCCAGGCGCCGCGGCGGGCCTCACCTACTACCTCAAACCCGACTTCTCGCGTATTCTCGACCCGGCGGTCATCAACGCTGCCCTCGGCCAGGCGTTCTTCTCACTCAGCCTCGGCATGGGCGCCATGCTCACCTACGGCAGCTATCTCAGTAAGCGTGAAAGCATCGTCACCGCCGCCTGCTGGGTGGTCGCGCTCGACACGGGAATGGCCCTGCTGGCGGGCTTCATCATCTTTCCGTCCGGGTTCTCCATCGAAGGCTTCGACCCCAGCGCCGGTGGCCCGGGACTCATCTTCGCGGTCCTCCCGCGTTTGTTCGCGACGCTCCCTGGTGGGCAGCTCGTCGGCGCCGCGTTCTTCATCTTGCTCACCATGGCGGCGCTCACTTCAACGATCTCGCTGCTCGAAGTCCCGGTGGCGCACTTCATCGACGTGCACAAATGGACGCGTCGGAAGGCCGTACTCCTCGTGACGACCGGCGTCTTCCTGCTCGCGATGCCCTCGGCGCTGGGAAACGGCGCCGTCGGGGCGCTCGGAAATCTGCCGGGCCTCGGCGTCGATTTCATGACCATGATGGGGACGGTCTGGAATGACTTCGCCCTACCGATCGGCGGCCTGCTCACGGCGGTGTTTGTCGGCTGGGTGTGGCGCGTCGATCAGGCCATCGAGGAAGTCGAGCTGCACGGTGCCTCGTTTCCCGCACGTCGGTTGTGGAGCGTGCTGATCCGATACGTGTGCCCCGTCGCGATCTCCGTCATCATCGTGTACACGATCGTGTCGTAGGAGCGTCGACGCACGATCGTGTCGAGGTGAATGTCAGAGACAGCCATGGACGTTATCGAACAGCTCATTCAAACGGTCAAGTTCTACGTCGACAGTTTCGGCATTCCTGTAGGCGAGCAGGTGATCCCGCTGAAGGTGATCGCGCTCTTGGGGGCCGGTCTGTTTCTCACCGTTCGTCTCGGATTCGTCCAGTTCCGTCATCTGGCCCACGGCTTTGCGGTGGCCAGCGGGCGGTATGACGACCCCAACGAACCCGGCGATGTCTCTCACTTCCAGGCGCTGACCACCGCATTGTCCGCCACCGTAGGTATCGGCAACATCGCGGGCGCCGCCTGGGCCATCCACTACGGCGGCCCCGGTGCGTTGTTCTGGATGTGGATGACAGCGCTGCTGGGTGCGGCGACCAAGTTTTCCGAAGTGACCCTGGCCCAGCGCTACCGGGAAGTCACCGCCGAGACCCACAAGAACGAGGGCACGGTGGCCGGTGGCCCGATGTACTACATCGAACATGGACTGGGCGCTGGTTGGCGGTGGATGGCGATTTTCTTCGCCGTCGCGCTTGGGTTCACGGCGTTCATCACCGGCAATGCGGTGCAAGCCAACACGCTCGCCGACACCATGCAGTCGAACTTTGGCACCCCGAACGTGGTGACCGGCCTGCTGGCCGCCGCGGTGGTGGCCGTCGTCATCCTCGGCGGCATCACCCGTATCGGGCGGGTCACAGCTGTTCTCGCTCCGCTCATGGCCGGCGTCTACGTCATCAGCGCGCTCTTGATCATTCTGATGAATATCGGGGAGGTGCTGCCCACATTCGGCTTGATCATGCGGGAGGCGTTCAACCCGACGGCCGGTGTCGCGGGTACCGGTATCGGTATCCTGCTCGTGACCCTCAACTGGGGGGTCAATCGAGGGCTGTTTTCCAACGAAGCCGGTCAAGGCTCGGCCCCGATCGCGCACGCGGCGGCAAGAACAGACGAACCGGTCTCAGAGGGTGTGGTTGGTCTGGTAGAGCCGTTCATCGACACCATCGTGATCGTGACGATGACCTGCCTGGTCCTGATCATCACCGGGGTCTACGACGATCGGGTCCCCTCTGAGATGACCCTGTCCGGCGGAGACCTCACCTATGTCGCGACCCGACCGGACGGTAGCGTCGTGGAGGGCCAACCACCAACCACCATCCCGGTCACCGATGGCCGCCAGGCCGTCATCGACGGACAGACCGCTTTCGCCTGGCACGATTTGCCGGTCGAGCGGTTCTTCACGGACCTGGCGCAGACCCAGCCGTTCACCGGCGCCATTGATCCGGCGGCCGGGGTGGCCACCGGCGCCGACGGCACCACCTACGCCCTGTTGTACGGCGATGCGCCCGAGGGCGGCGCCCCCCTGACCCAGCTTGGGTTTCAGCGCGGACTGGCCCCACTCGGCGACTGGGGCGGCTTCATCGTGGTGCTGTCGGTGATTCTCTTCGCCATCTCCACCGCGATTTCGTGGAGCTACTACGGCGACCGGTGTGCCGCCTATCTGTTTGGCAAGAAGGCGGTGTTTCCGTATCGACTGGTGTATGTCGGTATGGTCTTCCTGGGTACCGTGATCGCGCCGGCCGCGGTCTGGGACCTTGGCGACATCGCGCTCACCGTCTGCATCCTACCGAATCTGCTCGCCCTGGTGCTGTTGTCGACGAAGACCCGCAACCTGATGGACGACTACTTCGACCGCCAGGCATGGCGGCAGCAGCCGTGACGGACACGGGTACGGTCCACTAGTAGGGATCGCCCAGTTCGGCGAGGTACTGGCCGACCCGAGCCGACGGGTCGCCAGTGACCAGCAAGTCGGAGATGACGGCGACGGCGGTCGCACCGGCCTCCAGCACCGACGGGGCGGTGGCCAGCGTGATGCCGCCAATCGCTACGACGGGCCGGTTCCCTGCCACGGACGCCGTCCGGCGCACCGCCTCCAACCCGGTCGCGGGGTATCCGGTGTCTTTGGTCCGTGTGTCGAACACGGGGCCCGTCGCCAGGTAGCTGGCAGGCTGACCCATCGCCTCTCGCACTTGCGTGTCGTCATGGGTCGAGACGCCAATCACCGCGCGCTCACCCAGCAGACGACGCGCCTCGGGCACCGGTAGATCGTCCTGCCCCACATGCACACCATCGGTGCCGGCCAGCATGGCCAGGTCGCAACGGTCGTTCAGGATCACGCGCGCGTCAACCGGTGCGGCGATCGACATGACCTGGTGACACCAGCCCAGCACGATCTTCGCGTCGACCTCCGGCGCCCGGAGCTGGAGCAGGCGAACCCCGGCCTCGATGTAGACCCGGGACAATTCCACGGGGTCCCACCCGGCGCGGCCGGCCACCGCCGCGTCGACGATCGCGTAGAGCGGAGACGTGAAGACCATCTGTGTTGGCTGGTCAGTGTCCTCAGACCGGCCTGAGGAACCGTTCGAGGAACGACGTGGTGAACCGTCCAGCAAGGAAGTCCGGGTCGCTCAGCACCCGGAGGTGTAGCGGGATCGTCGTCTCGACCCCTTCGACCACCATCATCTCGAGCGCCCGACGCATTCGCGCGATCGCTTCCCCGCGGTCACGCCCGTGCGCGATCACCTTGGCCACGAGTGCGTCGTAGTGTGGCCAGACCATGCAGTCGGCGTGGGCGTAACTGTCAACCCGCACGCCGGGCCCACCCGGAACCGTGAAGGCTCCAATCATCCCAGGGGCGGGCCGACCCGTGTCAGGATGCTCGGCGTTCACGCGGCACTCGATCGCATGCCCCGTTACCTGGACATCACTCTGGCGCACGGACAGTCCGTCACCGGCGGCCACCCGGATCTGCTCTTTGACCAGGTCGACACCGGTCACCATCTCGGTCACAGGATGCTCGACCTGGATTCTGGCGTTCGCCTCGATGAAATACGCCTCGCCATCGCTGTCGACCAGAAATTCGAAGGTGCCCGCGTTCCGATAGCCAATCTCCAGAGCGGCTTTGACCACCAGCTCGCCCAGCTTGCGGCGAGCCGTCTCGCTCAGACCCACCGCTGGCGCCTCTTCGAGCACCTTCTGATGGCGCCGTTGCAGCGTGCACTCGCGATCGCCGAGCTGCACCGCTCGTGTCTCGTCCGCCACCACCTGAAACTCGATGTGACGAGCCTCGTCGACATATCGCTCCAGGTACAGACGCGGATCGCCAAACGCAGCCACCGCCTCGTGGCGCGCCACGCCCAGCGCGTGTGCGAGATCGCGCGCCGTGCGGACCACCCGCAAACCACGCCCCCCGCCCCCGGAGGTGGCCTTGATGAGCACGGGAAAACCGAGCGCCGTGGCCAACCGCGTACCCTCGCCCGGACCGTCGAACGATTCCGTGCCGGGGACGAC
Organism: Vicinamibacterales bacterium; assembly: GCA_029940535.1. Classification (GTDB taxonomy): domain Bacteria; phylum Acidobacteriota; class Vicinamibacteria; order Vicinamibacterales; family UBA8438; genus UBA8438. The sequence goes on along the minus strand of JAPYUM010000038.1, from coordinate 15,394 downwards.
CTGCAGTCCGGCCGCCTGCATCACGCCCCGGGCGCGGGCCTTGTCTCCTAGCAGATGCAAGACATGGGGTGTCGGCCCGATGAACACGATGCCGGCGGCTTGGCACGCTTCGGCCAGCGAGGCACTCTCGGACAAGAATCCATACCCGGGGTGGAGGGCGTCCGCGCCGGTGATCGCCGCCGCGGTCAAGATGGCCGGGATGCTGAGATAGCTCTGCGCACTCGCGGCGGGGCCAATGCACACCGCCTCGTCGGCGAACCGCACCGCCATACTGTCCGAGTCCAGCTGGGAGTGGGCGACACACGTGCGGAGACCGAGTTCCCGACACGCGCACACGATCCGAAGGGCGATGTCACCCCGGTTGGCGATCAGGACTTTCGTCAACATGCTAGTGCCCTGTAACCGTGATTCGCAACATACGTCGCCAGCGGGGCATCACGCCTGAATGCGTTGTTCCGCGGTCACAAATACCAAATTTGCTCCCTTGTCACGCCTTTTCAGGCGCGCGCCGCACTACCGACCTATGCAACGAATCACCGTTACAGGACACTAGACACGACCCATCGCCGACACCCTCACTCGGCGGGTCGGGTCCGGATGGCGAACAGGCGGTCACCATACTGCACCGGCTGGCCGCTCTCGACGAAAATCTCCACCACCTCACCGTCACACTCCGAGGTGATCTCGTTCATCAACTTCATCGCTTCGATGATGCACAGCACGTCGCCGGTCTTGACCACATCACCAACCGAGACGAACGGAGCCGCGTCCGGTGCGCTCGCCCGATAGAACGTGCCCAGAATCGGCGCCTCCACCACCACCAGGTCGAGGTCGGCGGGACCAGCCCCGACCGCCCGTGGCGGTCCGGGCGTGGGCGTACCTCCAGCGGGTTCAGGCTTGCGGATACGCACCCGTTCGCCATCGCGCTCCAGTTCGAACTCTACGAGACCATGCCGCTGCATCAACTCGAGAATCTGACCGATTTCGTCGAAATCCATACTGTGGCTCCGTACACGCGTGCCGTCCGCGGCCTCACACCACGTGGAGGTCGAGCGGCACGTCCGTCAGCAATTCGTAGCCGGTCTCGGTGACCAGCAGGTCGTCCTCCAGCCGGATGCCACCGCACGACGGGAGATAGACGCCCGGTTCCACCGTAAACACCATGCCGACGCGGAGAGGAACATCGGCCAGCGCATCGCTCGGCTCGCGCCGCTTCCCAATCCGGGGCGCCTCGTGCACCTCGATCCCGAGACCGTGACCTGTGCCATGCGTGAAGGCGTGCCCGAAGCCCCGCTCAGTGATCGCGCGCCGGGCCGCGGTGTCCACCTCCACCGCGGCGACCCCTGGACGCACCACCGCGAGCGCGGCGGCGTGGGCCGACCGCACCGCGGCGTGCCACGCCCTCGCGTCGTCGTCGGGTGGCCCCAGACTCGCCACGCGTGTCAGATCCACGCAATACCCGTCGAGAGCACCGCCGAAATCCAACAATACCAAGTGACCCGGTTCGAGCACGCGACGGCCTGGACGCGCGTGGGGCAACGCGGTGTTGGAACCGGCCGCGACGATCGTCTCGAACGCCGGCCGATCGAATCCGGCCCGCACGATGGTCCGATCGATGTCCGCCGCCACTTCGCGCTCAGACCGGCCCGGCCGGAGCCCCTGGAGGGCCTCGGCCATGACCGACGAGATTCGTCGGCCGGCGTCTCGCAGGATGGAGAGTTCGTCCGGGTCTTTGACCGACCGCGCCTCCTCCACCAGGTCACTCGTCGGTCGCAGCGTCACGGACGACGCCGTAAGCGCCTGTGTCAGCCACTCGTGCTGGGCCACGGTCATATGCGTCACTTCGATACCCAGCCGGTCAACGCCCGGCGACCAGTCGAGTTGCCCGACGCATGCGACTATCGTCTGCTCGTAGGACGACTCCACCAGGGCCAGGTCGAGGCCCGGGCATCCACCCGGACCGTCGAGCAGCACCGCTGCGGCGGTGGCGTAGCGAGCGTCGACAACGAGTGTCGCCCGCGTATCGGTCACCAGCAGCATGCCCGCACTGCCTCTGAAGTTGGAGAGGTAGAAGACGTTGGCCGGGTGCGTAACCAGGAGGGCCGAGATGCCGACCGGGTCGAAGCGCTCGCGGAGCGCTGCGATCCGATCCCGGATCCGGGTCGCCGGTGCGGACGACATCGGGTCCGGTCTACGGTGCCGGGTCGACCGTCACCGTGGTCGACGCCGAGTTGCCCGCGATGTCGGTCACCGTCAGAACGACATTCCTAATAGAATCGTCCACGAACGCGTAGCTGATGGTGGGAACGGTCGCCGTCAGGATTTCGCCGTCGCCGAAATTCCACGTGTAGGTGAGTCCGTTCCCGGTAGAGGCCGAGGCGTCGAAGTTGACGACTCTGTCGCCAACCAGCGTGGTGGAGATCCAGGTGAACGACGCGGACACGACAACCGACCCGACCGGCACCGTGGCGTTCGCGGTGTTCTTCTCACCCAGGTTGTCGGTGACCGTAAGAGTCACGCTATACGTCGACGCGGAGCTGTAGGTGTGGCTCGTCGTGGGGCCGGACCCGGTCGCGCCGTCCCCAAAGACCCACGCGTAGGACACAAGCGTGCGTCCCGGGACCGTCGGCCGCGATACGCTGGCGTCGAAAAAGACCGCAGTGTCCACCGTCGGCGTACTCGGCGAAAAGACGAAATCCACGCTCGGTCGACTGTTGGCCACGGTCACGGTCGTAGACGTCGACCCGACCGCGCCACGGTCATCGGTGACGGTCAGCGTCACCTGATAGGCAGCGGCCAAATCGTACCCGTGGGAGACCGTGACGCCGGACCCGGACGTGCCGTCGCCGAAAGTCCACGCGTAGGACACGATCGACCGGCCGGCCGGAGCCGTGCTGGTGGTCGCATTGAAGAATACCGTGTCACCAAGGTTCGGGCTCGACGGCGAGGACGTGAACGTCGCGGTCGGGGTCCCGCCGCTGATCACGGTGACCGACTTGATTGCAGTGGCGCCTCGCCCGACGGCGTCGGCCACCGTCAACGTGACGGAATACGTGGCTGGCGACGAGTAGGCATGGGTCACCGAGGAGCCCGAGCCGGTCGTGCCGTCTCCAAAATCCCACTCGTAGCTGACGATCTGGCCGCTCGGGTCGTTGACACAGTCCACGGTGCCGACCAGACAGTTGGTCTCGAACAAGACGTCTTGGAATTCCGCCGGACTCGCGGGAGAGAACCGGAAACCGGTCGTGTAGTTCTGCGGCGGCACGACGACGCCCGTGGGCACGAGCCGAATGCTCAACGTACGCGGCACCGCGTTGGCGAAATTGTCGCCGACCGGCGTCACCAGGAGTTCTATGACGGCGCCGCCGTCGACGTCGCCGGCGATCGGCGCGGTGTAGGTCGCCGCCGCAGTGCCGTTCTGGCCTGTCACCAGAGTACTGGCCGAGATGCGACCGACGTCCTGAAGGACGCCGCCGAATCTGAGCTGCAAGCGGAGCGTGATGTTCCCGATGGCCTGACCAGCCCCGTCGCGGGCCAGAATCGTGACCAGCGACTGGGAGGATCCGTCGGTCGGGAGCACGTCTGGACTCGCGCTGAGCGAGAGCGACAGACCGAGTTCAGACGGCCCGACGAACGGGTCGGGTGATGCGTCCTTGTTGAGGCAACCCGAGAGGGTCATCGTCACCAGGACGGTCATGAGATAGAGTGCGCGGACGCGGAACGGCATGGTCGTGGCCCGGTCCGTAGCCTCCACCGTCGTCGGCGCTTGGAAACTGCTCATTGACATTGACCGGTCTAGACCGCACCCGGATCCGCGAAGTCTGCAAAATTGACGCCGATACTCCCGTCGGCGCTCACCGCGGCTCCGGTTTGGTCATGCCCGAAGAACGTGATGTCGGCGATGACCGAGAGCGCCACCGCCCCTCCCGGGATACCCGTCTGACTGCGCAGCGCAATCAGCGGCGCCTCGAGCTTGGCCTGCGCCCGAATGAGCGTGAACTCGCCGGTGCCGATGTCGATCGTGGTCATCGTCATGCCGCCCTCGAACGGATACGGCACGTCGACCCCCGCGGTGTTGCGCCCATCCGTCCGCCTATAGAACACGCGATAGCCGGTGACCGTCACCCAGTTGGCAGAGGTGGGTGACGCCGGATTCTCGGAGGTTCCGGGGTCTTTGAACGCGAGCCGCATGGTCACCCGGCCGATATCCGGAAACACACCGCCGTTGGTCAGGACGTCGGAGTTGAGCAACGTCGGGATCGGGTCGTCCGTGGTTCCGCCGCTGGCGGCGCCGATGCGCTCGATGACCAGAATCGTCGACGACCGAGACGCCGTCACGCCCTGGTTACAGGAAATCGACGCACCCAGACTGAGGGCCAGTCCGACGCACGCGACCCACCGCGCGTGACCCATCGGCGACCGTCGGGTGCCCTGTCGTTGCCTCGCTGGCTCGTTACTGTCCCACATGACCACTACCTCCCCCTCAAGGCGCCACAACCCGTGGCGTGAGGAAGATCATCAGCTCGTCCGTAGCCTCGCTTGTCTGCGTATTCTTGAATAGCCACCCCAGCAGCGGTACCCGGTGCAGCATCGGGGTCCGCGCGTTCAACCGGTTCTGGGTGTTCTCGAAAATGCCGCCGATGACCGTGGTCTCACCGTCCGCCACCTGAATGGTGGTGCGAGCCCGCTGCGTCACAATCGACGGAATCGGCGGGTCGCCCAGTGCGCGGCCGAAGTCGGCGAACGAGTTCTCGAGGTCGACCTGCATGATGACGGTGTTGGACGCGGTGATCTGGGGCGTCACCAGCAGCGTCAGGGCCGCCTCCTTGAACTGGACCGTCACGGTGTTGTTGGCCACCGTCTGATACGGAATCTGGTCGCCTTGCAGAATCTGGGCCTCCACGTTGTTCTGGGTGGTGACCCGTGGGCTCGAGATGATGGACAACTCACCCTCGCTCTCGAGCGCTGACAGCACGACGTCGAGATTGAGCGACCCGTTGACCGACCCCAGCGTGAGCCCCAGGGCGGAGGTGGCCGCGGCAATCCCGAGATCGACGGCGGTGGCCGCGTTCTCGGCCGGCAACGCCCGGGAGTCGATACCAGACGGTCCCTGTCCTTCCGGGGCACCGCTGCGACCGGTCACCCCACCGCGATTCGGGAACTGGAACGGCAGACTGTTTCCAAGCTCCTGCGAGGCGCGTCCGGTCACACCCCACTGCACGCCCAGGGCGTGAGCGGAGTTGTGACTGGCCTGCACGATGCGGGCTTCAATCTCCACCTGTGGCTCCGCTCGGTCAAGCGTAACGAGCAGGTCCTCCAGTGTGACCAGGCGTTCCGCCAGATCCCGAACAATGAGCGTGTTCGTCCGGGGGTCGGTGAACGCCTCGCCACGCGGGGAGAGGGTGGTCTGCGTGATCAGTTGCACCAGATCCTCTGCGCGCGCATAGCTGAGGGTCTTCGTGAAGATGATCAACTCGCCCGCTTCAGCCTCACGTTGCGCCAGCAACGCCCGGTCCTGCGCCTCCACCTGCAACTGCTGAATCGACGCAATACGCACAACCGTGCCGTCGATCTCGTATGCCAGCTGATTAGCGCGCAGGATGATGTCGAACGCTTGGTCCCAGGGCACCTCGGTCAGATCAACGTTCACCTCGCCCTGGACACTCGGGTCGACGACAAGATTGAGCCCGCTGACCTCGTCAGACGCGAAGACGCGCAGCACGGCGCGGAGGTCCGCCCCCTGAAAATCCATGCTGATCGGGTCGCCGGTGTACTGGCTTGGATCCGACGCGGGCTGTCCGGGCGCCGGCTGGCCGCCAGCCAAGACAGATGCCGCGGGGCTCGGTTGCCCGGTCCCGACCAGCGGAAACACTTGGCCCCCCGGGGACACCGCCAACGCGGCCAGCTCGTTGCCGGCCTCGGCGGCCGGTTCCGGGTCGGTCAGGGGCGCCGGGGCCACGACAATCGCGGGTAGATCCGTGAGCGAGGGATACCGCCGAGGCGCCATGGCGGTATCGACGACGAACATGGTCGTCGGCAAACTCTCAATCTGCGGCCAGTCGATCGCCGTCGGCAAGTCACCCACCGTTGGCTGCTGGAGAGCGAGCACTTCTGCCGGCAACGGTCCCACCGTTCCGGCCAACCGCGGGAGGTCGGGCCAGGACACGACGACCGGCGGCAGGTCGCTCGCGGCGGGAAGCGGCAGAGCCACGCCAGGCGTTACGGTCCAAAGCGGGCCCTCGAGCTGCGCGATGAGCGGCCAAGGCACCGACGCCGCCGGCAAGTCACTCGGCTCGGGAGCCGGCAGCGTGTTGCCACCGAACGCCACCGGACTCCGGTCCGCCAGCTGCGGGATGATCGGCCAGGGCACCGGCAGGGGTGGCAGGTCGCTTGACACGGGTACCAACAGCGCCACACCCGCGGCCAGCGGCCAGTTCGAGCCTTGCAACCGCGCAATCGTGGGCCAGACGGCCACCGTCAGCGGCAAATCGCGTGGTCCCGGGGCGAGCAACGAGCCGCCCGTGGCCAGCGCCCATCCTGGGTCCTGCAGTCGTGGGATCGCCGGCCAGGTCGATAGCGGAAGGTCGGCATGGCTTGGCTGAGCCAGCTGACCCGGATTGATGTGGGCCGAGAGTGGATACGTGGCCACCGCCGCCAGCGTCGTCACATCGACCGCGCGCTCTCGGGAGACCACCGGAGCAACGTTCTCCCGGGCCGCGGGCCTCGCGGGTGCCTTCCTTCGGCGGTAATCCGGCGCCGGCCGAATCGGACCTCCAGACCCGCCGTCCGCCGAGATGGCCTGGGGCGTCGGCGCCCGTCTGGCCGGTGCGCGGGTCGGTCGCGTCCGCGCGAGCACCGGTTTCGGCCCGCCAATCCTGGCCACCGGGTCAACCGCTTGGTCTCGGGGAAAGACGATGCTCAAGACACTGGCGTCGGCCGGGTTGGGCTCGATCTCATAGAGGGTGGGCCGCGCAAGGTCGAGCACCACCCGGGACACCTCGGGACTGTTCCGGGCCACCCGCACCTGCTGTACCGGGTCGAGCTGTACGACCGTCTGCGCCGCCGCCTGGACGGCCAGACCTGGAAAGTCCAGCACGAGCCGGGGCGGCATGTGCTCCGCCTCATGAATACGGGTCGGGCTCAGCACCCCATCGCCGCGGACGATGACACGGATGACGTCGGGTTCTACCGTCGTGTTGACCGAGAGAATGGCGGTGGCCGGACGTTCGGCGGGCACCAGCGGCGGAGACGGCGGCTCTTCTCTCACCGCGTCGGTCGCGACCGGTCTGGCGAACCGTACCTGAATGGTTTGACGTCGGGAGCGCACCTCATAGGTGGCCGGCTCGCGCAGCGCGATACGCACCTCGGCCACTGTCGCGCCCTCACCATCTACGGCGTCTATGACGTCCACCGCAGCGACGGGCCCGCTGGGGTCCGGGGTCAGCCAGCTGACGACATCACCGGCGGCGACGTCGCGGAGGGTGACCAGCACCGTCAGCGGGTCCGGCTGCCGCGTGGTGTACGACGCCGGCTCCGTCGCCGTGATCATGATCGACTGACTGGCCGGCGTCGTCTGGGTCGTGACTTCGACCAGACGCAGCCGGGCCGGTCGCTCGGCCGCGAGTCCGACGGCGTGAGCCAACACCGCGATCCCGACGACACACCGCAAGCGTCGACTCATCGCCCTTCCTCCGCGTCGCGAAGGCCTTTGCGCACTTCGCGCTCTGTCACGAGGGACAGCGGGTCGCTGACATTCTCCATGAATACGATGAACTCGGCCGTGATCTCCTTGACCGAACCGTCAAACAACACGTCCTCGGGCCGCACGATGTAGGTCTTGTTATCGGGCGCTTCGAGCACGGCCAGATAGGTTCCGACACTCAGAACCACCCCCCGAAGCGCCACTTCGTTGACGCTGAGACCCAACAGCCCGTCCGGGCGTTCGCTGACGGAGGGAAGCTCTACGCCGCGGGCGATCAAGCTGACGAACGGATCTCGCCGACCTTCCGAGTCGTACGAATAGAGCTCCGCCGGTTCCGGTGCGACGGGCGATGCCACCGCGGGGTCCACCGCATCCGGTGGCTGCACCGCCTGGGCGCTGGCCGCGGCGTGCAGGCCCACCCCGGCCCCGATGTGCAACACCAGCGTCGTTCCCATCCAGATGCTCCGGCAGGTCATGTCCTAGCTGCCTCAAGTCGCCGGCGCCGCTACAGGCTCAGCCTCGGGTGGGTCGATCAGGACGAACGTCGTGGCGGTGCATTCCGCCGCAATCGTGAGATTGAGCTCGGGTGGTTCTTTGGCCCGAATGACGACATCGCTCACATTGATGATTCGCGCGAATTTGCTGATCCGGTCGAAGAAGATGCCCAAGTTGTGGTACGTGCCGTCGAGTTCCAATCGAATCGGCCACTCCGAATGCATCTCACGAGCCACCGTCGCCTGCGGTCTGAACGCGCGAATCGTGAGATTGGAATCGTTGGCGAAGGTCGTCAGCCTTCGCAACAGCTGGGACACCTCTTGTTGCTCTGGCAGCACGGCGCTCAGCGCGTCCAGTCGGTTGTTCAGGTCGTCCACTTCGACCTGGAAGGCTGCCAACTCAATGGCATCCTGTCGAGCCTGCGCCACCTCCGCGCGCTTGCCGTCGAGCTCCACTTGACGCTCGGCCTGGACCTCCAACCGTGGACCCACATAGTAGATCCGGAACACGACAAACAGCGCCACCGCGACGACGAGGAATACCCCGACCTGCCCGTACCACGGCAATCTGTTGAGTCCAAGTTCCATCGTTCGCTCTTGGCCTATCGGTCCGGGCGTGTGCCGCCTGTAATCCCTGCACTCGATTTGCCGCCGTGGGTCGCCAAATCGGCGCCACCGGCATCGTGGCGGCTCATGACGGCGGCAGTTCGAACTCGGCGCGGAGCTCGAACCGCATGACCTCCGCGCCCGCTAGCGACTCGAGATAGGAATCGACGATCTCCACCGGTGGCACGAAAAACCCGGACGCCTGGAGGGCAAACGTGAGGTCGGAGATGACGGTGAGCCCGGTGGCTCGCCCCTGGATGGTGACCACGGAGCCCTCCTGCCGGAGCTCGGTGAACCAGATTCCCTCCGGCAACGCACGGCTGACCTGGTCCAGCATCCGCACCGGACCACCCTGCCCTTCGCGGAGCTCCTCAATCAAGGCGACGCGCCGCGCCAGCTCGATCCCGCGGGCCTCGAACTCATTGCGCTGGTCGACGACATCGGCCAAGGCCAACAATTCCTGGTCCACCGCCCGGACCTGCTCGTCCATCCTTGTGGCTTCGCCCCGCAGGGCCAGCAGCTGCCACCCGACGAGCGCGATCGCCGACACGAAGATCAGGGCGCAGGCCAGCGTCACCTGCTGACTGACGTCGAACCCAACGTGACGCTTCGGACGGGCACTGTCGACCGCCAGCAGATTGATGCGAATCATCGGTCGTCCGCGCGACGCAGCGCGAGCCCCACCGCCACGGCGGCGGTCGGCGCAAGCTCTTGGCGGCGCTCCTCGGTGAGTTTCTTGGTGTCGAACTCGATCTGTCGGAACGGGTCGAGTCCGGAAACCGGTAGATCGAATCGAGTCGCGAGGGCCTCCGCGAAGCCGTCAATCGCGGCCGAACCGCCACAGATCACAAGCTGGTCCATCCGCTCGGTGCCGGCGGTCGACTTGAAGAAGTCGAACGTCTTCTCGATTTCCAGCAACAGGTTGTCGGTCACGGAGCGGATGACTGGGGCGGCGTCCTCGAGCGTCGCGCCCTCGACCGGCACGCCGCGCTTCAGCAGATCGGCGTCGTCGAAGGTCAGGCTCAAGTCTCGCTGCAAGGCCTCGGTGTAGGCATTCCCGCCGATGGAGATGTCCCGCGTCAGGAGCGACTGTCCCGCCTCGACAATATTGATATTGATGGCGCTGGCCCCGGCATTGATGAGCACGGCCACCCGCACCATGTCGACACCGTAGTTGACCTCGAAGGCGTTCTGCAGCGCGAACGCGTCAACATCCACCACCACCGGCACCCGTCCGGCCTGAGAGATCACCCCGGTATAGTCGGTAATCTTCTCTTTCTTGGCCGCGACCAGCAGCACGTCCATGGTGCCGCTCTCGTGACCCTCCGAACCCGCCTGCAGGACCTGATAGTCGAGGTTGACGTCCTGGATGTCGAACGGGATGTACTGTTCCGCTTCCCAATAGATGGATTCCCGCAGCTCTTCATCGCTCATCAGGGGCAGCGCGATTCTCTTCACGATGACCGCATTGCCGGACAGCGACGCGACGACTTCCTTGGTTTTGATGCCGTTCCGCTCGAACAGCTGGCGGATGACGTCGGCCACAGCCCCGCCGTCGATAATCGCCCCGTCGACGATGCAGTCCGCCGGGACCGGCTCGCTGCCAATGGCCACCACCTTGTAGCCGTTGGACACCTGCCGCAACTCGACGGCCTTGACCGCGCTTGACCCGATATCAAGTCCGACCAACGAGTTCGTTCGGCGAAAAATCACTTACTGATAGTCCTTCAAGCTCTCTTCACGGGCACGTCATGCACGGTCTCGCGCTGACATGCTCACCGGCGACGCGACAGAGACCCAGGTCAAAGGCTTCCGTCGGCGTCGACTCCCGGTATATCGGTCGACGCCCCACGCGCCTACAGTCATCGGAGGTCGGTTCACGGCGTCTCAAAATCTTGACAGGTTGGCTAATTGCAGGTAGTATCAGGGTTTATGTCTGTGGCCAAGCGGGGTCACTGGAGTATCAATGTCTACGTATGTGCCTACACCGTCTACTGTCGAACGACAGTGGCACGTGATCGACGCAGGCGAGCAGGTCCTGGGGCGCATTGCGACCGTCGCGGCCGGCCTGCTCCAAGGCAAACACAAGCCGCAGTACGCACCATTTCTGGACACGGGCGACTTCGTCATCATTACCAATGCCGCCGACGTCAAACTGACGGGGGCCAAGGAAGAAAAGAAGTTGTACCGCTATCATAGCGGGTACCAGGGTGGACTTCGCGAGGAGCGAGCCAAGATTTTGAGACGCCGAATGCCGGAACGCATGATGGAGGAAGCCGTGCGCGGCATGCTGCCCAAGACCAAGCTGGGCCGGGCGATGTATCGCAAATTGAAAGTATACGCGGGGCCGTCGCATCCGCACGCGGCACAGCAACCCACCATTCTCGAGGTTCAGACGTGACGTCGACGAGTTTCTATGGGACCGGCCGACGCAAGTCGTCGACCGCGCGGGTGTTTTTGAAACCTGGAACGGGCGAAATCGAGCTCAGAGGGTCGACCCTCGAGAAACGGTTTCCATCGAAATCGCTTCGCAACCGCATCACGGAACCGCTGCAGGTGGCCGAGGCCGCCGATAAGCTCGATGTGCTGGCCACCGCCAAGGGAGGCGGGGTCACCGGTCAAGCCGACGCGTTGCGTCTGGGTATTACCAGAGCGCTCTTGCAATTCGACCCGGATCTGCGCCCCGTGCTGAAGAAGGCCGGTCTGTTGACCCGCGACGCGCGGATCAAGGAGCGGAAGAAATACGGACTGGCGGGCGCGCGGAAGAAATTCCAATTCAGCAAGCGCTAGCGAGATTTGCCTGGCCGCCATGACGGTCGGCAGCCCAGAGGGGATGGAGGAAGCTTGACGTCGATCGCGATCACGGATTTGCTTGAGGCCGGAGTGCACTTCGGGCACCAGACCAAGCGCTGGAACCCGAAGATGAAGCCATACATCTTCGGTGCCCGGAACGGCATCTACATCATCGACTTGGGCAAGACGGCCCGGTTGTTTGACGAGGCCGAGGCGTTTGTGCGTGACTTGGCCGCCAATGGCAAGACGGTGCTGTTTGTCGGGACCAAGCGCCAGGCGCAGGATCTGGTCCTCGAAGAAGCAAAGCGCTGTGGAATGTATTTCGTCAACCAGCGCTGGCTGGGTGGCCTGTTGACTAACTTCCTCACCATCCAGAAAAGTATCGCGCGACTCCGAGATGTCGAGGCGATGGCCGAGGACGGTCGATACGAGAAATTCTCGAAGAAAGAAATTGCCCGCCTCGAGAAAGAGAAACGCAAGCTGCACAAGAATCTCGACGGTATCCGCAACATGAAACGGCTGCCGGACGCGATGTTTGTCGTCGACACCCGCAGAGAAAAGATCGCCGTGGACGAGGCGCGGAAGCTGAAAATTCCGGTTATCGGAATCGTCGACACCAACTGCGACCCGGATGACGTTGACTACGTGATTCCGGGGAACGACGACGCGTTGCGGTCCATTCGGCTGTTCCTGTCGCGGATCGCCGACGCCGCTATCTCGGGACGTGGCCAGCGCGCGAAGGCGACGGAAGCACCCGCGGATAGTCCGGCGCCCCCTGCGTCGCCGGCACCGGCAGCCGCCGAACCGGCCGCTTCTCCAGCGTCGGCCTGAGCGCTCACCGCGACGAAATGGCGCCGGCCTGATCGCCGGCTCTTGTGTCGTGCGCCGCACCACCCACACGTGCACTCCGCGCGGCTCACCGCCGCGCCAAGGACGATTGAAGATGGCTATCTCTGCCGCACAGGTGAAAGAGCTCCGCGAGAAGACCGGGGTCGGGTTCATGGATTGCAAGTCAGCGCTAACCGAGGTCGACGGCGACCTCGAGAAAGCGATTGACATCTTGCGCACCCGTGGACAGGCGAAGGCGGCGAAACGATCCGGCCGTAGCACCGGCCAAGGCGTCGTCGGCAGCTATATCCACACGGGGGGCCAGGTCGGGGTCTTGGTGGAGGTCGGATGCGAGTCGGATTTCGTGGCGCGAACGGACGAATTCCAGGCGCTCGTGCGCGAGATCGCGATGCATATCGCGGCCGCGAACCCATCCTACGGCACCCGCGCGGAAGTGCCGGAGGCGGACGTGGAGCGAGAGAAGTCGATCTTTCGCGCGCAGTTCAAGGACTCAAACAAGCCGCCCGCGATCGTCGACAAGATCGTCGAGGGCAAGCTCAACAGCTACTATGAGCAGATTGTCCTGATTGATCAGCCGTCGATTCGCGACCCCAAAACGTCGATCGGCGACCTGGTGACGGCGGCCATTGCGAAGATGGGCGAAAACATCACCATCGCGCGTTTCGCGCGTTTCAAAATCGGCGAAGCATCGGACTGAGCCCATGCCTGATCCGGCGTATCGGCGCGTGCTGCTGAAGCTCTCGGGTGAAGCGCTGATGGGGACTCGATCCTACGGAATCGATCCCGTCGTGGCCGACCAGATCGCCGGCGAAGTCGCCGAGGTGAGCCGGCTCGGCATCGAGTTGGCGGTCGTCATCGGGGGCGGCAACATCTTCCGCGGCCTCGCCGCCAGCGCCAAGGGGATGGACCGGGCCACCGCCGACAACATGGGCATGCTGGCCACGGTGATGAACTCGTTGGCCCTGTCTGACGCGATCGAGCGCCACGGGAGCGACACCCGCGTGCTCACCGCCATCGAAATGCGTACGGTGGCCGAACCGTTCATCCGGCGCCGGGCCCTGCGTCACCTGAAGAAGAGCCGCGTCGTGCTGTTTGCGGCCGGCACGGGCAATCCGTATTTCACGACAGACACGGCAGCGGCGCTCCGCGCCATGGAGATCCGCGCCGATGTCATCATGAAGGCGACCAAGGTCGACGGTATCTTCACGGCCGATCCGGTGACCGACCCGACCGCCACGCGGATCGACCGCTTGACCCATCTCGAGGTCCTGGAACGACAGTTGCGGGTCATGGACGCCACCGCCATCTCGCTCTGCATGGACAACAAGCTGCCGATTCTCGTCTTCAATTTGCTCAAACCGGGCAACGTGCGCCGCGCGGTCATGGGAGAACAGGTCGGATCGGTGGTCACTGCCTAAAACCACCACCGCGCACAGCCAGAGAGTGAGGGAATATGGACATCACAAATGGGCCAAGCGCAGCGGCCGAAGCCCGCACCCAGATGACCGGACAGATCGAGCATGTGCGGCACGAACTGGCCGGGGTGCGCACCGGGCGCGCGTCGATTGGTATTCTTGATTCCGTGCGGGTCGACGCCTACGGATCCCAGATGCCCTTGAATCAAGTGGCGTCGTTGTCGGTGTCCGAATCGACGTTGCTGGTGGCGAACCCGTTCGACCCCACCCACATCGGCGCGATCGAACGAGCCATCCAGAGCGCCAACCTGGGACTGAATCCGACCAACGATGGCAAGCTCGTACGGATTCCAATCCCTCCCTTGACCGACGATCGCCGCAAGGAGTTGTCCCGGATCGTCCATCAACTCGCGGAGGACGGACGCAACGCCGTCCGTGGGGTTCGCCGCCACGTGAACGACGCCCTCAAGAAGCTGCTCAAGGCCAAGGAGATTTCGGAAGACGACGAGCATCGAGCCCTCGACGAGGTCCAGAAAATCACCAACACGCACATCGGTCAGCTCGACGAGTTGCAGAAGGCCAAGGACTCGGAGCTCCTCGACCATTAGTCGACTACATCTCTCCCCTGCCGTGTCCCTGACATTTCACCTGGAATGTTCGGTGCCGTGTGGCGCCGGACCGTTCGACGCCGGCGAGACACATCACCTCTGTGTGTGCGGTCGGCCGCTGCTGGTCGTGTACGACTGGGAGCGTATCGGTGCGACGTGGTCCCGGGACTCGTTGCGCGACGGCGCCCGGTCAATGTGGCGCTACGCCCCGGCGCTGCCTCTGGCCCCCGGTGACGAGCCGGTGTCGCTGGGCGAGGGCTGGACACCGCTCTTCCCCGCCCCGCGTCTAGGCGCCGACCTGGGACTGACGCGCCTGTTCGTGAAGGACGAAGCGCTGAACCCGACCAACTCGTTCAAAGCGCGTGGCATGTCGGCCGCGGTGACCCGGGCCAAAGCGCTCGGCGCGAGCACGCTGTCGGTGCCGTCGGCGGGCAACGCGGCCTGCGCCATGGCCGCCTACGCGGCGAAGGCGGGTCTCGACGCGCGCGTCTTCATGCCACGCGACGTCAAGACGCCCTTCATCCGCGAGTGCGAATTGCACGGCGCCGACGTGACGCTCGTGGACGGGCTGATCACAGATGCCGGTCGGATTGCCGCAGAACAGGGACGACCGTTGGGCTGGTATGACGTGTCGACCCTGAAGGAACCGTTCCGGGTCGAGGGCAAGAAGACCATGGGGTACGAGATCGCCGAACAGCTCAATTGGAATTGGCCGGACTGGATCATCTATCCCACCGGCGGCGGGACCGGCATCGTGGGGATCTGGAAAGCGTGCGAGGAACTGGAGCGATTGGGGTGGGTGACGGGACCGCGCCCCCGCCTGGTCTCCGTGCAGGCCGAGGGGTGTGCGCCGATGGTTCGGGCCTTCGAGCAGGGCGCCGAGACGGCCGAACCGTGGGTGGGCGCCACGACCGTCGCGGACGGTCT